>NZ_JAYRST010000154.1:0-1696 GCF_041920015.1 Phenylobacterium sp. | reverse complement strand
GGTCGTCGGGCCAAGACCGACAGACTGGACGCGGCGCTGATCGCGCGCTTCGCTCTGCTCATGCAGGACGCCGCCCGCCCCGTACCCGACGCCAAGGCCTTCGAGATCCGCAGCCTCTCCACCCGCCGCCGGCAGCTGGTGGAGATGGCGGCCATGGAGAAGACCCGGCTCAAGCAGACCCTGGACGCCGCCGTGGCCGACAGCTGCCGGCAGATGATCGCCATGCTGTCGGAGGAGCGCGCCAAGGTGGAGGCCTTGCTGCAGGCCGAGCTGCTGGCCCGTCAGAACGGGCCTGAGCGCGCGCGCCTGCTGCAGACCATCCCCGGCGTCGGCCCCGCCGTCAGCATGACCCTGATGGCCGACCTGCCCGAGCTGGGAAGCCTCGACCGCAAGGCCGTGGCCAGCCTGGCCGGCCTGGCCCCCCATCCCAACCAGAGCGGGACCCGCACCGGACAGGCCCACATCGGTGGTGGCCGCCCTTGCGTCCGCGCCGCCCTCTACATGGCCGCGGTCAGCGCCGCGCGCACCGACAAGGGCTTCAAGCGCGAGTACCTGGCCCTGCGCCAGGCCGGAAAGCCCGCAAAGGTCGCCCTCGTCGCCATCGCCAGAAAGATCGTCGTCGCCGCAAACAGCATCATCAAGGCCAACCAACCCTGGCAGAAGCCCGCTTGACCCAACACAGTCGCCGGCTCTCCGCTTCGCTGCGGCCGGGATGACGATTGAGATTTAGCCGATAGGTCTATCAACCCCTTCATCCGACCCTGCTCCTGATCAGGAGAAGACTGTCACCTATCCATCCGGGCTAATCTGTCACCACTCTATCCGGGCTGCACACAGGGCCACCTTCTCCCGCAAGGGGAGAAGGCATGCCTCCGCTAGTCGGCGATGTGGATCAGCATCTTGCCGTTGTTCAGGCCGTCGAAGAGGCCGATCAACCCCTCGGGCGCGCGCTCGAAGCCGGCCAGGATGGTCTCCTGGTACTTGATCTGGCCCGACTTGAGCCAAGCGGTCATGTCGGCCTGGAAGTCGGCGTTCAGGTGCGGGAAGTCGCCGGCCACGAAGCCCTCCATGCGGATGCGGCCATAGATTAGGGAAAACAGGTTCTTCACCCCCTCGCCGTCGCCGTTATAGGTCGAGATCATGCCGCCGACCGGGTTGCGGCCGCGCACGTTCATCAGCGGCAGGGCGGCGTCCAGGTGCGCGCCGCCGACATTCTCGAAATAGACGTCGATGCCCTTGGGGGTGGCGGCCTTCAGGGCCTCGGCCAGGTTTTCCGTCTTGTAGTTGATCACCGCGTCGATCCCGACCTCGCCCTTCAACCAGGCGGCCTTCTCGTCGGTCCCGGTGGAGCCCACGACGTAGCAGCCCTTGATCTTGGCGATCTGGGCCACGACCGAGCCCACGGCCCCGCCGGCCGTGGAGACGAAGACCTGCTCGCCGTCCTTCAGGGCGCCGGTGCCCAGCAGGCCGCCATAGGCGGTGATGCCGGTGCCGCCGAGCGCGTGCATGTAGACGCTCAGCGGCAGTTCCGGATCGCGGTTCAGCACCGAGACGCCGCGGCCGTCAGAGACGAAGGTCTCGCGGAAGCCGGCGCCGTGGCGGACCAGGTCGCCTTCCTTGAACTTGGGATTCTTCGACTGGGTCACCCGACCGATGCCGCCGCCCAACAAGGGGGCGTCCAGGGCCTGATCAGCGT
>NZ_JAYRST010000153.1:0-2016 GCF_041920015.1 Phenylobacterium sp. | reverse complement strand
TCGCCTCGGACGACGAGCGGCTGGTCAACGTCCGTGTCGGCGCGAAGGATATCTACCAGTTCGAGATGCTGGGCCGCTGCAACAATGTGGAATGGACCACCCAGGTCGCGGTCCGCTCCCGGGGCAGCACCCGCATCTGCAGCGGGCTGGACGCCGAGATCATCGCGCCCAGCCAGATCGGACCACAGCGCTGCGCGGTGAAGAACGTGCGCAAGCTGAGCGAGGCCGAGATCAAGGCCCTGCCACGCCGCGCCCGGCCCTAACCACCCGCCTGAACGCGAAGAGGGGCGCCGGTCGCCCGACGCCCCTCCGCGGTTCCAGGCCCTGGGGTCCTAGGGTCCGGACTCAATTGATCCAGTAGGCGCAAGTTGCGGCGATGAGGGCGCCGGAGAGGTAGTTTCTGGCGAGTTTGTCGTAGCGGGTGGCGACGCGTCGGAAGTCCTTGAGCCTGCACCACATGCGCTCGACGCGGTTGCGGTCTCTGTGGGCGACGACGTCGTAGGGGATAGGGGCGCGTCGCGACGTGGTGGATGGGATGACGGCCTCAGCGCCTCGCTCGGCGAGGAGCTTGCGCAAGTGGTCGGCGTCGTAGCCGCGGTCTGCGAGCAGGCGACGGAAGGGTCCGGCGGCCTGGATCAGGGTGGCGGCCATGCTGATATCGTTGGTGTTTCCTGCACTGATCAGCAGCACCCTAGGCCGGCCTCGATCGTCGACTAGGCCGTGGAGCTTGGTGGTGCGGCCGCCGCGCGAGCGGCCTACGCCTTGCTCGAAGTCCCCCCTTTAGCGCCCGATGCTGAGCGGTGTGCCTTGACGTGGGTCGCGTCGATCGAGGCCGAGGAGTAGATCCCGGTATGCCCGGTCAGGGCGTAGAAGATCTCGTGCCAGATCCCCTGGCGGCTCCAGCGATTGAAGCGGTTGTAGATCGTCGTGTACGGCCCGAACTCTGCCGGACAGTCCCGCCAGCGCGCCCCGCACCGGAGCATGTGCACAATCCCCGACACCACGCGCCGGTCGTCCACCCGATGCGCACCCTTGCGGCCACGCGGCAGAAGCGGCTCGATCCGGGCCCACTCCTCATCGCTAAGCCACTGAACCTGCTTGGCCATCTCAAGGCTCCCTTCCAGAAGCCTTGAATCAGCGTCCGCAATGCGCCGCCAGAGCTAATTGAGTACGGACCCTAGGCGCGTCACGCGCGACCGGGTGTCGGTCGCGCGGATCGTCCGCAGTTTTTCTGATCGCACCTGAAGATCGGATCGTGCGGTCTCGGCCAAGAGCAGCCGCGCACATGCCTCGGACCGAGTGGAAGATACGGAAAGCTGACGGCGGCCGGCAGCACCTGGCCGCCATATAAGTTTCCCTGATAGGTCGCTTGACGACTTCGCGATTGTTCCGCGGCGTCGCAGGCGGTTCACAGGCCTCGCAACGTCCACGTTGAGCGAGGCGCGATGTCGGGGTCCGACGAGCCCATCCGACCGTTCTGGCGCCCCGTCCCGCGGGGGCTGCACCGGCGCGCGCTGCTGGGCGTGGGGGTAGGCGCGGCGCTGAGCGGCTGCGCGAGGGGCGCGGACGGGCCGGTGCTGAAGGTCGGCAGTCAGCGGGGCGGGGCCAAGGCGCTGACCCTGGCCTCGGGCGTGCTGGACGGCGCGCCGTACCGGATCGAGTGGAGCGAGTTCGCCGCCGCCCAGCCGCTGCTGGAAGCGATCGGGGCGGGCGCGGTCGACGTGGGCGCGGCCGGCGATGCGCCGTTTCTGTTCGCCTTCGCCGGCGGCGCGAAGGTTCGCGCGATCCATGCGGCCCGGTCGGCGGCCGGCGGCGCATCGACCGCCCTGCTGACGCCGGCGGGCAGCCGGATCACCACCCTCGCCGACCTGGCCGGGGCGCGCATCGCCACCGGACGCGGCTCCATCGGCCACTACCTGGTGCTGGGCCTGCTGGACCGGGCGGGACTGAAGACGAGCGACGTGACGCTGAACTTCCTGTCGCCGGGCGACAGCAAGGCGGCGTTCACCACGGGCG
>NZ_JAYRST010000152.1:0-2102 GCF_041920015.1 Phenylobacterium sp. | reverse complement strand
GCCAGTTCCTGGGCCGCGCCGAAGCCGGTGTCGCGACCGATGACATAGACATGCGAGGCGCGCAGGAGCGCGGCGAGAATGGCCCGGGTCTGGGGCAGGGTCTTGCCCGACAGCGTGGCGAGCGCCATGGCCGAGGCGGTGGCGCGGGAGGCGTAGGCGGGGACGAGGGCGGAGAGGAGCGCCATGCCGCCTGCAATGGCGCCGATCACAGACTTGGTCGCCGGGACGGCGAGTTCGGGCCCCGCGCCGATGCGCAGGGTGGTGTCGGCCTCGGCCTCAACCGGGCTTGCGGGGGCGTTTGTCAGGGCTAGGACTTTTGCCCCTGCGGCCTTCGCGCCGCAGGCGGAGCGGACAAGGTCATCCGAGGCGCCGGATTGCGAGACGACGAGGACGGCGCTGTCGGTCAGCCGCACGCCGTGGCCGACCGAGAAGATCGAGGGCGGCAGCGAGGTCATGGGCAGGCCGGTCTCGCGCATGATCTCATAGGAGAGCACGTTGGCGGCGGCATCGGAGGAGCCGCGGGCGACGGTGTAGATCGCGCGGAGGCCGGCCAGGTCCGGCAGTGCCGGGGCCTGGGCGACGGCGGCGGCGAAGACGGCAGGGGCCTCGGCGATCTCGCGGGCCATGTGCTGTCCGGCGTCGGGGGGGAGATCGATCATTTTGCGCCTCGGGTCGGGGGGCGATCAGTGTGGCGCGGCAGCCCCCCACCTCCGGCCCCTCCCCACGGGAAGGAGGGGAGGCGCTTTGGGTGGGCGGCGCGATGGATGGGAACAGTTGTGTGCGTGGCGGCGGCAGCGCGTCCGGCGGGGATACTTGGGCCAGTATGAATGCCGGGGCGCAGGGGCTTGCGGCTGAGCGGGACCAGGGTCTGCGTCATTGGCGCAGCCCGTGGGCGTCGAGTTTGGCCCAGGTGTCGGTGAGGTCGACAACCTGGCCGGTCACGCGGGCCTGGTCGAGGGCAATGGCACTGATGCCTGCCTCCATTGCGTCGAGGATCGAGACGGGGAGGGTATCGGTCTCGGCCCTGAGGTAGGCGGTGATGTCGCGGCACATGAGCTGGTCGGCGCCGTAATGCGCGCCCTTCATCGCGGTGCCCTGGGTGTAGTCATGGTCCGCGAGCCGGCGACCGTCGCGGGCGGTGACTTTCAGGAAGCCGCGGACGAAGTCACCCTCGGCCATGCCATGCGTGCCCATCACGCAAAACCGGCGGTGTTCGTCGGGGACGTTCAGGTTGGTGTGGAAGGCGAGGCTGGCGCCGGTCTCGTACTGAAGGATCGCGGTCTGGTAGTCGATGATGTCGCCGTCGGACAGGAAGGGATCGTCGGTCGATTCCCAGACCGATTTCTTGACGTGGAAGATCTCCGCCTCGGCGTTCGACTTCGGCGCATTGGCGGGGACGAAGGACTTGCGCCCGCCGAAGCTGGCGACGCGCTGCGGCCGCGACCCCGTGACCATGTTGTAGATGTCGAGGTCGTGGCAGCATTTCTCCAGCATGAAGCCGCCCGCGAGGCCGGTCTTCCTCCGCCAGTCGCGCATGAAGAAGGCGCCGTGGTAGGGGCCGATGTGTTCGTTGGCTTCAAGGGAGGTGACGTCGCCGAGCCAGCCTTGCGACTGGGCGGCGCGGAGGTCGACCATGTGCTGCGAGTAGCGGAGCACAAGGCCGACCATGGCGCGGTTGGTGCCGCCGTGCTGCGCGAGGAGGCGGGCGAGTTCCAGGGTTTCGTCGATCGAGACGACGACGGGCTTTTCGGTGAAGATCTGCACCCGGGCCTCCAGCCCCAGCCGGATCTGGTCAAGGTGGAAGACGTTCGGCGAGAAGACGCAGTAGAGGTCGGGTTTGGCGTCCGACAGCATCGCCTCGACAGACGGGTAGCGCGGGGTGTCCTCGCCGATCATCGCAAGATGCGTGGGCTGCGGGTCGTAGTAGCCGACGATCCGGGCTTCGGGCATTTCCTCGCGAAGCGTGGTCAAGACATGACCGGCCCGCAGGCCGATGCCTGAGGTGACGATACGCATTCTCTCTTCCTTTCGTCAGGCGGCCAGCGCCGGGGCCTGCTGCCGCCGCATCACGCGGCCTTGGGTGTCGAAGACATGGGCGTCGG
>NZ_JAYRST010000151.1:0-2110 GCF_041920015.1 Phenylobacterium sp. | reverse complement strand
GCGCTGCGCGCGCCACCTCCCCCAGCGGGGGAGGAATTGGCGCTAAGGCGCCGCGCTCACCAGTACTTCGCGCTTGCCGGCGTGGTTGGCGGGGCTGACCACGCCTTCGTTCTCCATCCGCTCGATCAGCGATGCCGCGCGGTTGTAGCCGATCTGCAGGCGGCGCTGGACGTAGCTGGTCGAGGCCTTGCGGTCGCGGGTCACTACGGCCACGGCGCGGTCGTAGAGATCGTCGCCCGAGCCGCCGCCCTCGTCGCCGTATCCGTCGCCGCCGTCCCCGTCCTCGTCGCCGCCGGCGGTGACGTCCTCCAGGTATTGCGGCTCGCCCTGGTCGCGCAGGAACTTGGCCACCGCCTCGACCTCGCCGTCGGAGACGAACGGGCCGTGCAGGCGGGTGATGCGGCCGCCGCCGGCCATGTAGAGCATGTCGCCCTGGCCCAGGAGCTGCTCGGCGCCCTGCTCGCCCAGGATGGTGCGGCTGTCGATCTTCGAGGTGACCTGGAAGGAGATCCGGGTCGGGAAATTGGCCTTGATGGTGCCGGTGATGACGTCGACCGACGGGCGCTGGGTCGCCATGACCAGGTGGATGCCGGCGGCGCGGGCCATCTGGGCCAGGCGCTGCACCGCGCCTTCCACGTCCTTGCCGGCGACCAGCATCAGGTCGGCCACCTCGTCGATCACCACGACCAGATAGGGCATGGCCTTTGGGTCGATCCGCTCGCTTTCGTAGATCGGTCGGCCGTTGTCGTCGAAGCCGGTCTGGACGGTGCGCTCGAAATGCTCGCCCTTGGCCGCGGCCTCCTTGGCGCGCTCGTTGTAGGAGGCGACGTTCCGCACTCCGATCTTCGACATCAGCCGATAGCGGTCCTCCATCTCGCGCACGGTCCACTTCAGCGCGACGATGGCCTTCTTCGGGTCGGTGACGACCGGAGCCAGCAGGTGCGGGATGCCGTCATAGACCGACAGCTCCAGCATCTTCGGGTCGATCATGATGAACCGGCACTGCTCGGGCGGCAGCCGGTAGAGGATCGACAGGATCATGGCGTTGACGCCCACCGACTTGCCCGAGCCGGTGGTGCCGGCGATCAGCAGGTGGGGCATTTTCGAGAGGTCGGCGATATAGGGCTCGCCGCCGATGTTCTCGCCCAGCGCCATGGGCAGGGCCTGGGTCGAGCGCTCGTATTCGGCGCTGGCCAGCAGGTCGCGCAGATAGACGGTCTCGCGCCGCGCATTGGGCAGCTCGATCCCGATGGCGTTGCGGCCCGGCACCACCGAGACGCGGCAGGCGGTCACCGACATCGAGCGGGCGATGTCGTCGGCCAGGGCCACCACGCGGGCCGACTTCACCCCGGCGGCGGGGACCAGTTCGTAGAGGGTGACGACCGGTCCGGGACGGATCTGGTCGATATTGCCGCGCACCCCGAATTCGGCGAGCACGCTTTCCAGCAGTTGGGCGTTCTGGCGCAGGGCGCCTTCGTCGAACATCGAGGCCCGAGGCTTGGGCTTGGCCAGCATGGCCAGCTCCGGCAGGGCGAAGCCGCTGGTCTTGACGAAATCGAACGCGCCCTGGGCTTCGCGCTGCTCGCGGCCGGATTCCTTCGGCGCGGTCTTGGGCTGGCGGATGGCCACGGAGTTGGCCGCCCCCGAGGCGTCCGCATCGTCCAGAGTTTCCGCCTCGGCTTGCGGCGCATCGGGCGCGGGGGGTGCGGCCGGCCGCGGCGGGGCGGCGGCCGCTTCCTCGGCGGCCTTGGCGCGGCGCGCGACCGAGGCGCGGGCCGGCTTCTGCGGAGCCGGCGGAGCGGCAGGGGCCTTCTGCAGGGCGTGGCGCAGCCAGTCGATGCTGGCGGTCAGCTCGGCGCGGCGCACGCCGATGGCGAAGCCGATGCCGGCGGCGGCGGCGGCCAGCAGCAGCAGGCTGGCGATGATCACCCCGCCTGGAATATGGGCGTAGGCGAAAAGGCCGGCGATAACGTGCAGCAGCCCGTCGCCCCAGAAGCCGCCCAGCCCCTTGGCCAGCGGCCAGGCCGCCGGGGCCGGCGGGGCGGCCAGCAGGCCGGCCAGGGCCAGCACGCCGAGGGTTCCGATCGCCGCGCGCAGGCGCACCTTGGCA
>NZ_JAYRST010000150.1:0-2235 GCF_041920015.1 Phenylobacterium sp. | reverse complement strand
TCCTGCCCGCCGCCATGCTGGCGGCGCACCAGGGTCGCGCGGGGGCCGAAGGTCAGGGCGCCCACGCCCTGCGGCCCGCCGAGCTTGTGGGCCGAAACGGCCAGGGTGTCGGCGCCCAGGGCGCGGCTGTCGGCGACGATCTTTCCGGCGCTCTGGACCGCGTCGACATGCAGCCAGCCCTCGGCCGCATGGACGACCTCGGAGGCTTCGCGCACCGGCTGGATCACGCCGGTCTCGTTGTTGGCGTGCATCAGGGCGACGAACGGTCGCCCGTCGGCGGGGTCCCAGCGCCCCAGCCGTTCGGAAAGCCAGACGATGTCGACGACGCCGTCGGCGCTCACCGGCGCCAATTCCATCACCGCTCCGCTCGCCTTGGCGCTCTCCAGCACGCTGTCATGCTCGATGGCGCTGACGATCAGGCGCTTCGACCCGGTCGCGACGGCGCTCTCGATGGCCAGTGCGTTCGCCTCGGTCCCGCCCGAGGTGAAGACCACCGTGGAGGCCGGCCCCCCGATCAGAGCCGCCACGGCGTTGCGGGCCTCCTCGACCAGGGCGCGCGCGGCGCGGCCGGCGGCGTGCACCGAGGAGGGGTTGCCCGGCGCGGCGAAGGCGCGGCTCATCGCCTCGATCGCCTCCGGGCGCATCGGAGCGCTGGCGTTGCAATCCAGGTAGATGCGGCTCATGCCGCCTCCCGCCGGGAGAAGCGGCCATCCACCAGGTCGGCGAGCGTCACCGAGGCGAGATAGCTGTGCAGGTGTCGGCCCATCTCGTCCCACAGATCGTGGGTTATGCAGCGCTCGCCCTTCAGCATGCAGCCCTTGCTCTGCGCCGCCCCGCAGCGGGTGGCGCGCAGCGGCTCGTCCACCGCCAGGACGATGTCGGCGATGCTGGTCTCGCATGCCTCTCGGGCCAGGCGATATCCGCCCCCGGGACCGCGCAGGCTCTTGACCAGGCCGCGCCGGCGCAGGCGCGCAAAGAGTTGTTCGAGGTAGGACAGGGAGATTTGCTGGCGCTGGGCGATGTCGGCCAGGGTCACAGCGCGGTCGCCCGCCGCCAGCGCCGCCTGCCGGCGCGCCAGGTCGGCCATGGCCATGACCGCATACCGTCCCTTGGTCGAAAGGCGCATGTCGCTCCTCAAGAATGCTCTCAATAAGCCCGATGCTTTTTTTCGAGCATTCGGCGGGTCCCATATGTTACAGGCCCCCGCCTGCACGGGGCGCGTCGTCGGAACCGGCCGACGCTCGCGACTTAAGAAGACCGAGCGCGTTAGTCAAGTATTCGGACCTGCGCGCCTGACGAGAGGAATGGCATGCCAGAAGTGGTTCTGACCGGCGCCGCCGGGCGGATCGAGGGTCGCTACACCCAGGGCAAGAGCCCGACCGCGCCGATCGCGCTGATCCTGCACCCGCACCCCAAGGCCGGCGGCCAGATGAACCATCCGGTGGCGGTGCAGCTCTTCCATCTGTTCATGAAGCGCGGCTTCTCGACCCTGCGCTTCAACTTCCGTGGCGTCGGTCGCAGCCAGGGCGAGTTCGACAGCGGCATCGGGGAGCTGGCCGACGCGGCCACGGCTCTCGACTGGCTGCAATCGACCAATCCGGCCGCTTCGCAATGCTGGGTCGCCGGATATTCGTTCGGCGCCTGGATCGGCATGCAGCTCCTGATGCGGCGCCCCGAGACGGACGGCTTCATCAGCGTCTCGCCGCCGACCAACATGTACGATTTCAGCTTCCTGGCGCCCTGCCCGGCCTCGGGCCTGATCCTGCACGGCGGCGCCGACACCGTGGTCCCGCCGGTGGAGGTCGAGCGCGTGGTCTCCAAGCTGCGCACTCAGAAGGGCATCGTCATCGACCACGAGGTCGTCGAAGGCGCCACCCACTTCTGGGCCGAAAACCTCCCCGACGTCGAAAAGCGCGTCGGCGCCTATCTCGACAAACGCATCGAAGCCGACCCGATCTGATATCACCAAAATTGCTCCCCCTTTTGGGGCAGGGCTATCGCGTAGGGGTGTCATCCCGGTTTGCGAAGCAAGACCGGGACCCATGAACACATGCGGCTCAGAATCCGTCTCGGCGGCGCCGGACCCTGAAAGCTCAGGCGTTCATGGTTCCCGGAAAGCGCGCAGCGCCTACCGGATTCACACATTGTTGTCGGCCAGTGTGGTGACGCCGTCCTTAGCGGCTTGGAAGTGCAGCCATCCGGCGAGCATCACGGTGGGTCCGGGCTTGCCGTAGT
>NZ_JAYRST010000149.1:0-2261 GCF_041920015.1 Phenylobacterium sp. | reverse complement strand
CGGCCTCTTCCTGTCCGGCGGGATCGACTCGGCGACGGTCGCGACCTTGATGGCGCGGCTGAACACCCGTCCCGTCACCGCCTTCACCTGCGGCTTCGACGCCCCCGGCGCGCGCGACGAGCGGGCCGGCGCCGAGCGGGTGGCCCGCGCCCTGGACCTCGACTGGCGCGAAACGACCTTCGACGAGGGGGACTTCTGGCGCATCGTCCCCCAGGTCGCCTGGGCGATGGACGATCCCACCGCCGACTATGCGGCCCTGCCGACCTACAAGCTGGCCGAGGCCGCCAAGGGAACCCTCACCGTCGTCCTGACCGGCGAAGGGGGCGATGAGCTGTTCGGCGGCTATGGCCGCTATCGCCGCGCCCTCCGGCCCGCCTGGCTGGGCGGGCGTCCGGCCGAACCGCGGCCCGGCGACGCTGCGATACTCCAGCGCTGGCGCGCCATGGCCAAGGCGCCGCCCGGCCTCACCGCCTTGCAACGCTCGCAATGGGCCGACATCGCCACCTGGCTGCCCAACGACCTGCTGCTGAAGCTCGACCGCTGCCTGATGGCCCATGGGCTGGAGGGGCGCACGCCGTTCCTGGACCCGGAGGTCGCCGCCTTCGCCTTTCCCCTGCCCGACCGGATGAAGGTGCGCGGGCGCTATGGGAAATGGCTGCTGCGCCGCTGGCTGGAGCAGGTCTGCCCCGCCGCCGAGCCCTGGGCGCGCAAGCAGGGCTTCACCGTGCCGGTCGAGGCCTGGATCGGGCCCCGCGCCGAGGCCATCGCCGTGAAGATCGGCCAGGCCCGCGCCATCGCCGAGACTCTGGGAGCCGAGGCCGCACCGGCCGCGTTCCTCAACGATCCGGCCCGCCGCTGGCCCATGCTGTTCCTGGCGGTATGGTCGTACATCCACCTGGAGGGCGCAGAGCCCGCCGAAGCCCTCGCCGCCGTCGCCGGCCCGATCTGACCCGACTGGAGAGCCCATGCGCCGCCTGATCGTCCCCGCCCTCGCCGCCCTGCTCGCCGCCTGCGGCGGAAGCGATGGCGCGGCCCAGCCCGCCAACGCCCCGTCCTCCAACGCAGGCGTCGAGAGCCGCCCGCCGAACGCGACGGGCCAGGCGCCCGCCTTCGTCGGCCAGACCCGCGCCCCGGCCGTCACCGCCGATGTCACCTATGAGGTCCAGGTCTTGGCCGAGGGGCTCGACAAGCCCTGGGCGCTCGCCTTCCTGCCGGACGGGCGCCTGCTGGTGACCGAAAAGCCGACCGGCGCCCTGCGCATCCTCCGCAAGGACGGCAAGCTGTCGGCGCCGCTCGCCGGCCTGCCCGCGGTCGACGGGCGCAACCAGGGCGGCCTGCTGGGCCTGGCCGTCGACCCGGCCTTCGCCAGCAACGGCCTGATCTATTGGAGCTACGCCGAGGCCAAGGGCGACGGGACCAACCACACCGCCGTGGCGCGCGGCAAGCTGGCCGACGGCAAGGTCGAGAACGTGCAGGTGATCTTCCGCCAAACGCCCTCGCTCGACTCCACCCTGCACTTCGGCGGCCGGCTGGTGTTCGCGCGCGACGGAACCCTCTTCGTCACCACCGGCGAGCGCTCGATCCTGCCCGGCCGCGCCCAGGCCCAGCGGCTGGACGGCACGCTCGGCAAGGTGGTGCGCATCAACGCCGACGGCTCGATCCCCAGCGACAATCCCTTCGTCGGCCAGGCCGGCGCGCGCCCAGAGATCTGGTCCTACGGCCACCGCAACATCCAGTCCGCCGCCCTCGACCCCAAGACCGGCCAGCTTTGGGAGGTCGAGCACGGCGCCCGCGGCGGCGACGAACTGAACCATCCCGAGAAGGGCAAGGACTACGGCTGGCCGACCATCACCTACGGCCTCGAATATTCCGGTAAGCCGATCGGCGAGGGGATCACCGCCAAGGCGGGGATGGAACAGCCCGTCTACTACTGGGACCCGGTCATCGGCCCCTCCGGCATGGCGTTCTACGAGGCCGACCTCTTCCCCGCCTGGAAGGGCAGCGTCTTCATCGGCGGCCTGGCCACCAAGGACCTGGTGCGGCTGGTGCTGAAGGACGGCAAGGTGATCGGCGAAGAACGCCTGCTGGCCGACCGCGGCGAGCGCATCCGCGACGTGGTCGTCGGCCCCGAGGGCGCCCTCTACCTCGTCACCGACGCCGAGCAGGGCAAGCTGCTGAAGGTGGTTCCTAAGACGTAGGCGACTAGTTGCTCCCCCTCTGGGGGAGCTGTCCGCGAAGCGGACTGAGGGGGACTTCGGGCT
>NZ_JAYRST010000148.1:0-2413 GCF_041920015.1 Phenylobacterium sp. | reverse complement strand
CGCATCGCGCCGAGACGGAGGGGGCCTGCCGACTCCGCAATCCCCCTCAGTCCGCTTCGCGGACAGCTCCCCCAGAGGGGGAGCAATCGCCCTCTTCCTAGGCCGCGCAGGCTTCGAAGCCGGCCTTGAGCTTGGCTTCGTCGAGGTTGCGGCCGATGAGGACCAGGCGGCTGTAGCGCTTGTCGCCGGCCGCCCATTCGCCCTGGAAGTCGCCTTCGAGGATCATGTGCACGGCCTGGAACACCAGGCGGCGGTCTTCGCCCGCGACATCGAGGATGCCCTTGGCGCGCAGGATGTCGGGGCCCTGGTCCTGGAGGACCTGGTTCAGCCAGTTGGTCACCCGCTGGCCGTGGATCGGCCGGTTCAGCGTGAGCGAGACGCCGCGGATGCCCGCCGCGGCCGCATGGTCTTCATGATCATGGTGGTGATGGCCGTGGTCATGATCGCCGTGGTGATGATGATGGTCGTGATCATGGTCGCAATTCTCGTCGTGGATATGGCCTTCTTCGCCGTGCGGCGGGTTCAGGAAATCGGGGTGGACGTCGGTGATGCGGCCGAGGTCGAAGCCGCCGCGGCCGAGGATGGCGTCGAGCGGCACGTTCGAGCGCTGGGCGCGGTGGATCGGGGCGAGCGGGTTCAGCCGGCGGATCGCGGCCTCGACGCTCTTCAGTTCCTCCTCGGACACCAGGTCGGTCTTGTTCAGCACGATCTGGTCGGCGAAGGCGATCTGCTCGACCGCCTCCTTCGAATCGGCCAGGCGCAGCGGCAGGTGCTTGGCGTCGACCACGGCGGTGACGCTGTCGAGCTGGGTCTTGGCCTTCACGTCGTCGTCGACGAAGAAGGTCTGGGCCACCGGGCCGGGATCGGCCAGGCCGGTCGTCTCGACGATGATCGCGTCGAACTTACCCTTGCGCTTCATCAGGCCCGAGAGGACGCGGATCAGGTCGCCGCGCACCGTGCAGCAGACGCAGCCGTTGTTCATCTCGAACACTTCCTCGTCGGCGCCGACGATCAGGTCGTTGTCGATCCCCACCTCGCCGAACTCGTTGACGATGACGGCGTAGGTCTTGCCGTGATCCTCGGTGAGGATGCGGTTGAGGAGGGTGGTCTTGCCTGCGCCGAGATAGCCGGTGAGGACGGTGACGGGGGTCTTGTCGGTCATGGGGATCATCTAGTCATTGATCGCGGGCAAGGGAACAGGCTGCGGCCTTCGACCGCTTGACCATTATATAGTGTTATCGAATAACGCGTCCTCCCGGCGATCGCCGCTATGCCGACAGAGCAACCGTGACCGCCTCCGCGCCCGACCGCCAAGGACCGATGGACGCCTTCCGGGGCGACCGCGTCTATCTGGGCGCCGACCACGCGCGCAACGAGCGGCGGACCTGGATCGTGGCGGCGGTGTGCCTGGCCACCCTGGCGGCCCAGATCGGCGGGGGTCTCGCCTTCAATTCCATGGCTCTGATCGCCAACGGCTTCCATATGGGCGCGCATGTGGCGGCCCTGGTGGTGGCGGCCGGCGCCTACGGCCTGGCGCGGCGCTTCGCCCACGATCCGCGGTTCTCGTTCGGCACCGGCAAGCTCGGCTATCTGGCCGGGTTCGCCAACGCCGCAGTGCTGGCGGTCAGCGCGGTGCTGGTGGCGGTGGAGAGCGGCCGCCACCTGCTTTCGCCCAGCCCGGTCGCCTATGACGGCGCCCTGGCCCTGGCCGCCGCGGCGCTGGCGGTGAATCTCGTCTGTATGTGGCTGCTGCGCCCCGCCGCCGGCCACGCGCACGACAAGGACGGCGACCTCAACCTCTCGGCCGCGCACCTGCACCTGGCGGGGGATGCGGCGATCTCGGCCCTGGCCATCGTCGGCCTGGGGCTTGGGCGGGTGTTCGACTGGCCCTGGGCCGACAGCCTGGCCGGACTGGCGGGGGCCGCGCTGCTGGCCCATTTCGCCTACCGCCTGCTGGTCCGCACCGGCGCGGTGCTGCTGGACGTCAATCCCTCGCCGGAGCTGACCGCGGAGATCGGCCGGCGGCTGGAGGGCGAGGGCGAGCGGCTGATCGACCTGCACCTGTGGCGACTGGGGCCTGGCCATCACGCCGCCATCGTGGTGATCGAGGCGCAGGCGCCGCAGGATGCGGGCGTCTATCGGGCGCGGCTGGCCGGGTTGCCGGGGCTGAGCCATGTGACCGTGGAAACGCGCCAAACGCGTTGACTCCGAACGGCCCCTCTGTATAAGTCCGCGCCTCTCGCCCGCGGGCCATCTCGCGGGCGCAATCCATTTTGCTATAAGTCCAAGGCGCAACGATGTACGCGGTGATCAAAACCGGCGGAAAGCAGTACCGGGTTCAAGCCGGTGACCTGCTGGTCGTCGAAAAGCTCGACGGTGAACCCGGTGCGGAAGTCGCGTTCGGCGACGTCCT
>NZ_JAYRST010000147.1:0-2754 GCF_041920015.1 Phenylobacterium sp. | reverse complement strand
GCTCTCGCAGATCCATCGAATAGGGTCGAACCATGCAGGCTGGCCTCCGCCCAGCCCACATCTTGAATCACGATCCGCCCAAAACCGGAATCCCGCGATTCAATCAAATCCAAGCACGATCTAGGCGCGCTTAGCGATCGCTTCCAGGAAGGCCTCGGCCACACGCGGCGCGCCCAGGCCGTCGCAGACCTCCAGGCTGGCCGCCGTCAGGCGCGCGCGGGTCGCAGGATCGCTCATCAGCCGCACGGCGGCGCGGTCGAAGTTTGAGTCGAAATCGCCGCCGGCGGCGTCGATCGTCAGGGTCGCGCCCTGCTGCGCCAGGGCCTGGGCGGCCGCACGCTGATTCTCCGCCAGCACGATGGTCAGGGACGGAAGGCCGAGGGTGCAGCGCTCCCACGAGGTCGAGCCGCCGGCGCCGATGGCGATGTCGGCTTGCAAGGTCAGTTCGGCCATGTCCTGAGCATCGACATGGAGGTGCAGGCGCGCGTCGTGGGCGGCGACGCGGCGCAGGCTCGGCAGGCTGGGCGCGCCTGCGCCCAGCACGACGTCCAGGGCGACCTGGCCGATACGCTGGCGCAACCGGTCCACCACGCGGGCCGTGACGCCGCCGACATCGGTCATGCCCATCGCGATCAGAACCCGCTCCACCGGCCCGCCGCGCCGCGCGATGGCGTCGTCTCGCAGGGCGGCGAACTGCGGGCGCAAGGGGGCGTAGCGCGGGCCGAGCAGCAGGCGCGCGCCTTCGGCCAGGCCGGCATAGTCGGCCTCGGTTCGCGCCGGGCCGGAGTCGAGCACGACATCGGCGGCCAGCGGCCGGTCGGCGAGGTCGTCGATGACCAGGGCCGGCCGGCCCTGGGCTATGGCCTGGTGTTCGTCGCGGGCCAGGCCGTAGTGGTCGAAGACCACGGCGTCGAAGGCGATCTCCGTTGCGGCTTGGACGATGGCGGTGGGCGCCAATGAGGTCGCCGGCTCACGCGCCATGTCGGGGGTGAAGGCGTCCAGCATGGCCGCGACATCCGGTGAAACCAGGAACACGCACTCGGCCCCATGCTGCTGCAGGGCGCCGGCCAGGCTGAGCGAGCGCATCACATGCCCGCCGCCGACCGCAGGGCCGGCGTTGGCGATGAAGAGGATGCGAGGCCGCAGAATCATGTCGCGCCCATGGGACCCTCAAAGCCGGGCTTTGGAAAGGGAAGGCGGCTCAGCGCGGCAAGCGTACGAAGAACAGCTCTGGATCGCCGGGATCGAGGTGGTCGACCTGACCGGCCGGCAGATAGCCGCGGGCGGACAGGAGATCGCGCATCACCGTGTTGGAGACGTTGGTCGAGACGAACAGCTTTTGGGCTGCGTGGATGGCTTCGATCTCGCCCAGCAGGGCGCTGGCGACGCCGCGGCGCCGGAAGGCTTGGCCAGTGACGATGAGGTCAAGGAAGGGATTGCTGAAGAAGGCGCCGACCACGGCGAAGCCGGCTGGCTCGCCGTCCAGCAAGGCCAGGTGCGCGACCCTGCCATGCTCGCCCGCGAAGGCGGCGCGCAGCCAGCCGGCGCGGTGATTGCTGACGGCGGCGACGGGATCGAGGGCGATCGCGGCCTGGGCGTCGTCGGGAGCGGCCAGGCGGACGGCGAGGGCCATGGCTCAGGCCTTGCCGGCGTCGTAGCGGCGCAGGACCTCGGCGGCCGCGCGTTCGGTTTCGGCGAGGGGTTCGTAGGTCCAGCTATGGAAGGCGCCGCCGAACGGGCGCGCAGCGCCCAGGCGTTCGAGGTCTTCATGGAACAGCCGCAGCTTCAGGCTGTCGCCGTCCATCTTCATCACGAAGACCGGCTTGCCGGTGGAGGCTGCGTCGGTGGCGAGGTTGGTCGAGTCCTCGGTGACCAGGATGTAGTCGGCCGCCGCGAGGTAGGCGAAATAGGGATTGTCGCCTTCGCCGTTCCAGATGACGCCGGGCAGGGTCTTCAGCCGGGCCTCCAGGATCGCCTTGGCGCGCTCGGGCGTGCGGCGGGTGAAGGACACCATCACCGAGCCGCCGTCCTGAGCGACCGGGACCTCGATGTCGCGCGCCATGGCCGCTGCGCGTTCGGGCGAGAGGTCGTGGGCTTTGGACTTGCCGCCGACGATGACCGCGACGCGCGGCCGGGGCAGGGCGTCGAGCTCGCCCCGGAAGCGGGCGAGGTCCTGGGCCATGCGCTCGGCGTTGACGCGGCCGGGCGAGCCGGTGATCGGAAAGACGTTCTCGCCCTCCAGCCGGTCATGGCGGGGCGGAATGACCAGGTCGAACAGCCGCGTCGGCATCCGCGGATCCTGGATCTGCACCACATAGGTCTTGCGGCCCGACCAGCGGCGCATGCGGATCGACAGCGGCAGGGTGGCGCGCCCCGCCGCGACCCAGATGTCGGGCCATGGCGGCGCGACGTCGCCCTTGTCCGTAAGCAGTCGATGGGGAAAGGGGACCAGCCACCAGGGCAGGCGGCCGAACCAGCTTTTCCAGGCGATGCGCTTGACGACGACCTGCGCCGGCCGCTGGCGGGCCAGGGCGTTGGCCAGGCCGACGACCTGGGCCTCGATGCCCGCGCGCCCGTCGGACACCGCCCAGATGGTGAGCGGACGCCCGGCAGGCGGCGATGGCGGAAGGGTCAAGACAGCGCCTGGGCTAGAGCCACTCGACCTTGAGGATCTCGTAGGCCTTGCCGCCGCCGGGGGTGTTCACCTCGACCACGTCGCCGGTCTCCTTGCCGATCATGGCGCGAGCTAGGGGC
>NZ_JAYRST010000146.1:0-2844 GCF_041920015.1 Phenylobacterium sp. | reverse complement strand
CGCCCGAGGAGAGGTAGGCGTGCAACTCGCCCTTGCCGCCGCCGAGCGCGGCCGGGTTGACGCAGGCCGCCTCCATGGCCGGGTTCGGCTCGCGCGGGACGCCGAAGCGGCTGTTGGCCGGCGGCGGGACGGTGTCGCGGAAGCTGACATAGGCCACAGCGCAGCCGAACTGGTCGGCCGACTTGCAGAGCGGGACGGTCTTGAAGGTCCCGACGTCCTTGCCCTTCTCCACCGGCAGGTTGGTTCCCAGCAGCAGGGCCGAGACCAGGCGATCGCGCGCGGGCTTGCCGTCGATCTCCCTGGCGATCAGCTCGGTCAGCAGGCCGGCGCCCTGGGAGTGGCCGATCAGGACCACGCCGCGGCCCTTGTTCTCGTGGGTCAGGTAATAGTTCCAGGCGTCGCGCACGTCGTCATAGTTGGTGGTCGGGCGCGTGGCGGGCGGCTTGGCGCCGGGGGTCATGGCCGCGCGCAGGGCGGTGAGGGTGACCTGGCGGTACATGGGCGCATAGACGCGGCACTTGGCGCCGAAGCGGGCGAGCTGCTGTTCGACCACGCGACGCTCCTCGGCGTTCGGAGTCATGTCCGACAGCACGCCCGGATCGTTGGAGACGGTGGGATAGACGTAGAAGCAGTCGACCGGGGCCTTGGGATCGGCCTTCCAGGTCTCGCGGCTCATCGAGCCGTCCGCCTTGACCACGGTGGTGGTGTTGTCGATGGCGCAGGCGTCGGCGCGGCCGGGCCAGCAGAGCCAGTTCTCGGACTTGGAATAGTCGTTGGGCGTCGTCGCAGCCGGGTCCTGAGCCAGGGCGGGCGGGCCCGAAAGACTGAATGCGAGGCCGGCGGCGGCCGCCGCAAGCGTGAATCTGGACATGTTTCCCCACTGAAAATCTATGGCTTGCAATGGGGGCAGGATCGCCCGAGCGGCGGGCGTGGTCCAGTCAGAACCTGGCCGGGACCGGTTCAGGCCGCGCGGGTCGCAAGATCGCCGGCGGCGCAGAGCGCCTCGTCGATGGCGCCGAGCAGGCGGGCGGTCTCGATGGGCTTTGGCACGAAGCCGTTCATGCCGGCGGCCAGGTATTCGGCCACCTGATGGGCCATGACATTGGCCGACAGGGCGAGGATGGGCGTGGCCGGAAGGTTCCGCTCGGCCTCCAGGCGACGGATGGCGAGCGCGGCCTCGACGCCGTTCATGACCGGCATCTGCACGTCCATCAGGATCAGGTCGAACTTGGCGGCGGCGTAGGATTCCACCGCCTCGCGGCCGTCGGCGGCCAGGGTCAGGTCGACGTCGAAGGGCTCCAGCATGGCGCGCAGCACGAGCTGGTTGGTCGGGTTGTCCTCGGCGGCCAGGATGCGCACGCGCGCGCCGCTCTCGACCGCCCTGGCCTGGACCGCCGGCGTGGGCAGGGGGGCGGTGAGGGCGGGGCTGCGCCAGCGCATCGGCAGGGTGACGGTGAAGGTGGAGCCCTGACCCTCGATGCTCTCGACGGCGAGTTCGCCGCCCATCAGCGCGGTCAGCTCGTGGCTGATGGCCAGGCCCAGGCCCGTGCCGCCGAAGCGGCGGGTGGTCGAGGCGTCGCCCTGGTTGAACTTCTCGAACAGGGCGGCGAGCCGCTGCGCCGGGATGCCGAGGCCGGTGTCGCGGACCACGAAGCGCAGGCCCTGCGCGCAGCGCGAGACATGGACGACGATCTCGCCGCGGGCGGTGAACTTGACGGCGTTGGAGGCGAGGTTGGCCAGCACCTGGCGCAGGCGCGCGCCATCGCCCAGCCAGACGCCGCGGGCGCGCTCGTCGATCTCGATGAGGAAGGCGACGTCGTTGTGGTCGGCCAGGCTGGCGAAGGGCATGCAGGCGGCGTGGACCGCCGCGGCGAGGTCGAACTCGTGGTTGTCGATCTCCAGGCGGCCGGCCTCGATCTTGGAGATGTCCAGGATGTCGTTGAGCAGGGCGAGCAGGGTCTGGCCGGAATCGCGCACCACGTCGAGCTGGTCGCGCTGGGCGGGGGTGAGATCCTCGCGCGCCATGATCTGGGTCATGCCCAGCACGCCGTTGAGCGGGGTGCGGATCTCGTGGCTCATATTGGCCAGGAACTGCGACTTGGCGAGGTTGGCGGCGTCGGCCTCGTCGCGGGCGCGGACCAGTTCGTCCAGGCTGCGCTGCAGGGCCGCGTCGTTGAGGTCGATCCGGCGGAAGACGGCGCGGACGCGGGCGGCGAGGGCCGCGGCCGCCGCCAGCAGCAGGCAGAGAACCAGGGCGAACAGCGGGGCGATCTGGCGCAGCACCACGGCGCCGGGCAGGCTGGGCGTCCAGCGCAGGTTCGCCACCTGGCGCCCGGAGACGTCGGCGATCGGCAGGGCCGATTGCGCGGCGCCGTCGCCCAGGGTCAGCCGCACCTCGCCCAGGCGCATGTCGCCGGCCAGCCGGCCGAGGAAGGCCGGATCGATCCGGCGGGCCGAGACCAGCAGGTGGGAGGCGCCGGGCCGCGGCTTCACGGCCACGGTCTCGGGCACGATGTTGCCCACGGCGACGATGTAGAGCTGGCCCTGGTCCAGCACGAAGCCGGTCTTGATGATCGCCCCGGTGAGGCCGCGGCGGCGGGCCGCGCCGCGGGTGCGCTCCAGTTCGCGCACCTGCGCCACCAGCGGAGCGGCCTGATGCAGGAAGCTTCCGGCGCGGTGCGGATCGATGCGGCCGCCGTCGCGCCACGCGTAGCGCGGCCGGTCCCGGTCATCGAGGACGAAGGAGGCGGCGTGCTGCATGTAGGTGGTGAAATAGCTGCCGACATAGAGGTCGGCCCATTCGGGATCGACCTCGCCCTCCAGCTTCACATAGGCCTCGTCCCA
>NZ_JAYRST010000145.1:0-2882 GCF_041920015.1 Phenylobacterium sp. | reverse complement strand
GGCCTCTTCCTCCAGCCGCCCGGCCAGAGCCTGCAGCGAGACCAGCAGCGGGATCGCCTCCATGATCGCCGAAACGCCCAGGTGGGTCTGGCTGGAATGGGCCTCCTTGCCGGTCACGGTGACGGCGAAGGTCGCAATGCCTTTGTGACCGCTGACCGCCTCCATCATGGTCGGCTCGCCGACCACCACGAGGGCCGGGCGCGGCAGTTCGCGCGCGATGGTCGCGATCATGTCCGGCGCGCCCAGGCAGCCGATCTCCTCGTCATAGGAAAAGGCCAGGTGCACCGGCTTCCTCGGCCCGGCCGCCGCCAGGTCGGGCGCCGCGGCCAGCGCCAGGGCCAGGAAACCCTTCATGTCGCAGGTCCCGCGGCCATAGAGCCGCCCATCGTCCCTGGCCGTCAGCACGAAGGGATCGCTGGTCCAGGCCTGGCCGTCGACCGGCACCACGTCGGTATGGCCCGACAGCACCACCCCGCCCACCACCGCCGGCCCGATGGTGGCGATCAGATTGGACTTGGTCCCCTCCGCATTGGGGACGCGCCTGTGCGCCACGCCATGGCTGTCGAGATAGCTCTCCACCCATTCGATCAGGGCGAGGTTGGAATTGCGCGAGGTGGTGTCGAACGCCACGAGCTGGGCCAGGATATCCAGGGCGCGCGGGGTCAGGATTTCGGCGGATGACATGACCAGAACCTAACGCCCTGCGCGCCCGGTCACCAAGCGCAGAGGACGAAGCTTGACGTGTCGCTCAGGAATTGCGCCTAGAGCGGCCACCATGATCCTGACCCTCTCCTGCCCCGACCGGCCCGGCATCGTCGCCCGCGTCTCGACCTTCCTGTTTGAGCGCGGCGCCAACATTCTCGACGCCCAGCAGTACGACGACCAGGAGACCGGCAAGTTCTTCATGCGCGTGGTGTTCGACGCCGAGGGCGCCGACCTTCCCAGCCTGCGCGCCGGTTTCGAGGACATCGCCAAGGCTTTTTCCATGCGCTGGGCGCTGCGCGACCCGAAGGTCAAGCGCAAGGTGATGATCCTGGCCAGCCAGCAGGACCACTGCCTAGCCGACCTGCTCTATCGCTGGCGGCGCGGCGAGCTGCCGATGGAGATCGCCGCGGTGGTCTCCAACCACCCCATCGAGACCTACGCCAACCTCGACCTGTCGGACGTGCCGTTCCACCACCTGCCGGTCAGCCGCGCCACCAAGCTGGAGCAGGAGGCGGCGATCTGGAAGCTGATCCAGGAGACGCAGACCGAGCTGGTGGTCCTCGCCCGCTACATGCAGGTGCTCTCCGACGGCCTGGCCGCCAAGCTGGAGGAGCGCTGCATCAACATCCACCACTCGTTCCTGCCCGGCTTCAAGGGCGCGCGGCCCTATCACCAGGCGCACGAGCGCGGGGTGAAGGTGATCGGGGCCACCGCCCACTATGTCACCGCCGACCTCGACGAGGGCCCGATCATCGAACAGGACGTCGAGCGCATCAGCCACCGCGACACGCCCGCCGCCCTGATCCGCAAGGGCCGAGACATCGAGCGCCGGGTGCTGGCCCGCGCCGTGCGCTGGCGGCTGGAGGACCGGGTGCTGCTGAACGGCGCCAAGACCGTCGTGTTCACGGACTAGGGGCCGATGCCCCTCAGCGTCTTTGCGATCGTCCTGCTCGCCGCCCTGCTGCACGCGAGCTGGAACGCCATCGTCAAGGGCGCGAGCGACAAGCTGCTGACCACCGTGCTGGTCGCCGCCGGCTCGGCGGTGATCGCCATCGTCGCCCTGCCGTTCCTGCCGCAGCCCACCCTCGCGAGCTGGCCCTATCTCGGCGTCTCGGCCGTCCTGCAGCTCGGCGCCTACCTGTTGCTGGCCCGCGCCTATCGCGGCGCCGATATGAGCCAGATCTATCCGCTGATGCGCGGGACCGCGCCGCTGCTGGTCGCCCTGGTCGGGACCTTCGCGCTGGGCGACCACCTGGCGCCGGCCGGGTGGATCGGCGTGGCGCTGATCTGCGGCGGCGTGCTCAGCCTGGCGCTGGGCGCGCGTCAGGCCGACATGGCGGGCGTGCGCCTGGCCATGCCCAGCGCCTTGGTCATCGCCGCCTACACCCTGATCGACGGCGTGGGGGTGCGGCTCTCCGAAGCGGCGGTCGCCTACAATCTCTGGCTCTGCCTGCTGACCGGCGCGCCCCTGCTGGCCTGGGCCCTGGCGAAGCGGCGGGCCGAGTTCCTGACCTATGCCCGGACCAACGCCGTCTATGGCGCGGTCGGCGGGTTCGGCACCCTGGCGGCCTATGGCCTGGCGCTCTGGGCCATGACCAAGGCGCCGGTGGCGGCGGTGGCGGCCCTGCGCGAAACCTCGATCCTGTTCGCCGCAGCCATCGCCGCGATCTTCCTGCGCGAGAAGCTGACCCCGATCCGCCTGCTCGCCTGCGCCGTCATCGCGGTGGGCGCGGCGACGCTGAGGCTTGCATGACGCCGGCGGCGATTTAGTATTTACAATGTAAATTATTCCAGCCAGTCTGCACCTGCCCATTCGCAGAGAGAGGCTCGCCGTGACCGACCTTGCCCTCACCATCGCCCATCACCTGCTGGTCTTCAGCCTCGCCGCGATCCTTGCGGCGGAACTGGCCAGCGTTCGCCCTGGACTGTCGGGCGCGGGTCTGAAACGTCTGGGCGTGCTCGACATGCACTACGGCTTCATCGCCGCCCTGATCCTGATCGTCGGGTTCGGCCGGGTCTATTGGGGCGCCAAGGAGCCCGAGGCGTTCCTGGGCAACTGGGCCTTCTGGAGCAAGGTCGGCGTCTTCGCCTTGGTCGGCCTGCTGTCGGTCCCGCCCACCCTGCGCATCCTGCAGTGGCGCCGGCGCGCCCGCAGCGAGCCGGGCTTCGCCCTGACC
>NZ_JAYRST010000144.1:0-2947 GCF_041920015.1 Phenylobacterium sp. | reverse complement strand
CACGGCGCGCTCCCTACGCCCATCGAGGAAGCAAGAGGATCATGCGCCGGTCGATCATCGCCTGCCTGCTTGTCCTTCTCGCCGCTCAGCCGGCCGCCGCGGCCGATCCCGAACTCGAACCCGGCCGGCTGGTCCGACTGCCCGACGACCGCAAGCTGAATTTCCGGTGCACCGGGACCGGCGCGCCGACCGTCGTGCTGGAAGGCGGCTACGGCGCAAATTCACTCGCCTGGGAACCGGTGCGCCGCCTGGTCCAGGGCAAGCTGAGGGTTTGCTCCTACGACCGCGCCGGCTACGGATTTTCGACGCCCGGCCCCCTGCCCCGCGATGGCGCGTCCATCGCTCGCGATCTCGACCGTGGCCTGCGGGCGGCCAAGATCGGCGGGCCGTTCATCCTGGTCGGGCATTCGGCCGGCGCGCTCTATGCGCGCAGCTTCTACGCCCGCCGTCCGCGGGACGTCGCCGGAATGGTGCTGGTCGATCCTTCGGTCGAATACCAGGACCGGCGTTTCGCGGCCGCCTTCGGCCCGGGCGCGGGCAGCCTGCAACCACTGAGGGACCGCGCGGCCCGCTGCCTGGAGGCCGCCGAAAAGCGCCTGTTGCCCTCCACCGAGCCCAGTCTGGAACGCTGTACGCCCAAGCCGAACGCGAACCTTTCCGAAGCGGTCAACGCCGCGCGGCTGGCGACCAGCCTCAAGCCGGAAACCTGGCGCACCCAGGTCTCCGAACTCGAAACCCTGCTGACCAGCACCTCCGATCAGATCGCGGCCGGACCGCAGTCCTATGGCGCCCTGCCGCTGATCGTCCTGACCGCAGACGGGACCTATGCCGCGGCCCCCGAGCCGGCGCGCGCGGCCTTGGGAACGCTCTGGTACGGCCTGCACCGCGAGCTCGCCCGGCGCTCGAGCGCCGGTGAAAGCCGGCTGATCGCGGGCAGCTCGCACCTCATGGTGCGTGACAAGCCCGCGGCGATCGCCGACGCAATTCTCGAGATCGCCGCCAAGACCAAGTCCGCAAAAGTAAACTGACGCATTCGTCCAATGACCGTCACACATCCGATCAGCATCTCATCGGACCCAAGCGGTACGATCACGTATCGGCCGGGTGCGATTGCAGCCTTCCGCGGCGAACGACAAATCGGCTCGACCCCGGGTGCGAATTGTTTACACGGAAGCGCGCTGCGCATGTGTACGTTAACCGCCCGCACAGATGCAGCGTGGCATTGTGAGCCGCGCTATTTCGAACATTTGGTTCACGATGTCCCTCGCCGCCCCGTTTAAGCCCAACGCCATGCTGGATCGCCGAGGACGTCGTCACACCGATCGGCCCGCCGACGCCGAAGCGGCCTCCTGGACCGAACCGGGCCGCGACCGTCGCGGACCGCTGCGGCCCGAGAAGCTGACGCCCACCCGCCTGCGCATGTCCGGCCGGCTGCTGACGCGGTTCTTCCAGGCGGGCGACGCCCTGGCCCTGATCCTGGGCGGGCTGACCGCCGCAGCGCTGACCCATGGGGCGAACGTGCTGCTGATCTACGGCTGCGCGGCGATCGCCACCTTCGCCAGCCTACGCCTGTTCGACACCTACAAGTTCGGGCGCCGCGAAGACCTGGCGATGCACCTGATGCGCGTCACCGTGGCCTTCGCCGTGGCGGTGGCCATGTGCTTTGCGATCCTCACCCACTTCGTCGGGGTCGTGATGCTGGCCGCCTCGCTGGGAGTCTGGACGCCCCTCGCCTTCCTCTGCACGGCCACGGCGCACGCCCTGTGGTGGGCCAATGTGAAGCGCTGGCGCGCCAACGGGCGCCTGACGCCCAACCTGGTGATCGTAGGCGCCACGGGGGCGGCCGAACGCCTGATCGAGGCGATCCTCGAGACCCGCGAGGCCAACGTGCTCGGCGTATTCGACGACCGGGCCGAGCGCGCGCCCGAGGGCCTGCACCGCGTCCCCCTACTGGGCGGCACCGACGACCTGCTGGCCCACCGCATCATGCCCTATGTGGACCGGATCGTGATCACCGTGCCGGCGGAGGCGCGCGAACGCATCCATGCGCTGCTGGAGCGCCTGATCGTCCTTCCGAACGAGATCACCCTGCTGCTCGATCGCGAGGGCGGCGCCGAGGAAGCCGAGGCGATCGACCGCATCGCCAACATCCCGCTGACCCGCGTGTCGGGCGCGGAGATCGATCAGGGCAAGGCGCTGGCCAAGCGGGCGCAGGACGTGGCGTTCGGGACGCTGGCGCTGTTCCTGGCGACGCCGATCATGGTGCTAGTCGCCCTGGCCATCAAGCTCGACACCCCCGGCCCGGTGTTCTTCCGCCAGCGCCGCCACGGCTTCAACAACGAAGAGATCGTGGTCTGGAAGTTCCGCTCGATGCGGGTGGAAGCCACCGACCACAAGGCCGCGCGCCAGATCAGCGCCGATGACGACCGGGTGACGCGGGTGGGCAAGTTCATCCGCAAGACCAGCCTCGACGAACTGCCCCAGCTCATCAACGTCCTGACCGGCGAGATGTCGCTGGTCGGGCCGCGGCCGCACGCCATCGGCATGAAGACCGGCGAGGTCGAAAGCTCGCGCCTGGTGGCCGAATACGCCCACCGCCACCGCATGAAGCCTGGCATGACCGGCTGGGCGGCGATCAACGGTTCGCGCGGGGCCATCGACACGCCCGAACTCGTGCGCCGCCGCGTGGCGCTCGACGTGGAATACATCGAACGCCAGTCGTTCTGGCTCGACATGTACATCATGTTCATGACCGTCCCCTGCCTGCTCGGCGATTCCGAGACGGTCCGTTAGGTCCGGGCACAGGCCGGCCCGCGGGCCGGCGCCGACCAAAAGAAAGATTTTATTAACCGGCGTGATCCGAACCGCCGGCGTTTCTCGCCTTCACTGTTTGGGGACGGCGTCTGGCCGGCCTTTGCTCGGCCTGCGGGTCACAGTGATGAGGAAT
>NZ_JAYRST010000143.1:0-2960 GCF_041920015.1 Phenylobacterium sp. | reverse complement strand
TACGCCTTGCGTCCCGCCATCCCTGCCTCCCTCGTCAGAAGGTCAGGGACTCACGATCCGCTGCTTCAGGGAACCCAACCCGCGATCACTTCCGATTCATCGCAAGCGGGACACGCTCTAGGGTCTGGACTCAATCGGCGTCCACCAAGTGACGGCTGCGGCGAGCAGGACAGCGGATAGGAAGTTGTCGGCTCGTTTGTCGTATCGGGTTGCGATGCGCCGGAAGTCCTTGAGATGGCAGAACATCCTCTCGATGGCGTTACGGCTGCGGTAGGCGACCGGATCGTAGGCGTGGGGATGCTTGCGGGTCGGGTTTGGCGGGATGACGGGTTCACAGCCGCGCTCGACGAGCCAGTCCCGCAGCTTGCGGGCGTCATAGGCCCGATCGGCCAGCAGCTTGCGAGGTGTTGGCACGAGCCTGAGTACGGCGGCGGCTCCGACTAGGTCGTGGGTGTTGCCTGCGGTCAGGACCAGAACTCTGGGGCGGCCCAGCTCGTCGGTCAGCGCGTGGATTTTGGTCGTTCGCCCGCCGCGGGAAGCTCCGATGGCGTTGTCGAAGGCCCCCCTTTTGCGCCCCCTGCCGAGCGATGCGCCTTCACGTAGGTCGCGTCGATCGCGCCGGTCACCACGTCGCTCTTGCCAGTCAGGGCGTAGAAGATCTCGCTCCAGACGCCCTGGCGGCTCCATCGATTGAAACGGTTGTAGATCGTCGTGTACGGCCCGTACTCGGCTGGACAGTCTCGCCAACGCGCACCCGAGCGCAGCATATGCACGATGCCGCTGACGACCCTTCGATCATCAACCCGATGAGCGCCGCTGCGCCCTCGCGGCAGGTGCGGCTCAATCGCCGCCCACTCCGCATCCGACAGCCAATAGGCCTGCTTGCGCTTCGACATCCGGGCAACCTCCCGGAATCTTCGAATCAGAACTCAGTCGCCCAAGCAAGCCGATTGAGTACAGACCCTAGTCCGGGTGATCGGCCGCCGAGGCCGGCGCCACGTGCGGCGGGAAGGCGTCCGCCATCGGCTCGTATTTCGCCCTGGCCCGCTCCAGGCGCGCGCGCATGTCCGCCGCCTCGCCCGGGAAATTGCGCGCCACGCTGTAGTTCTCGCCGGGGTCGACATCCATGTCGAACAGCAGCGGGTAACGGTCCAGCGGCACGTCGTAGACCCGGTAATAGGACCGCGCGACGTACTTCCAGCGCCTCGTGCGGATCGCTGCGACCTGGTTGTTGTTGAACAGCACGATCTCCTCGTGCGGCGAGGCCGCGGCCTCCTTCAGCACGCCGGAGATGTCGCGGCCGTCCAGTTCGCGATCCTCGACCGGCGGCTGGCCTGCCAGGGCCCGCAGCGTCGGCAGCAGGTCGAGGTTGCTGGCCAGTTCCGAACTCACCGTCCCGGCCGGTAGGGTTCCCGGCTGGCGGGCGATGAACGGCACGCGGAAGCCGCCGTCCCAGGCCGAGCCGCCCTTGCGGTCGCGGAACGGGCCGGACGATCCCTCGAACCATGGCCCGTTGTCCGAGGTGAAGACCACCATGGTGTCCTCGTCCAGGCCCAGCGCCTTCAGCTTCTCCAGCAGCCGTCCGACATTGAGGTCGATCTCCTCGACCACCTCGCCATAGTCGCCGCCGGGCGAGCCGGTCAGGTCGTCGGGATTGGGCTTCAGCGGGATGTGCGGCGCGGTCAGGGCCAGCAGCACGAAGAACGGCTTGTCGCGGTTCTGCTCGGCGAAAGCGGCGGTCTGCTCGAAGAACCATTGGGTGAGCTTGGGGAACTCCGCCTTGCTCTCGGTCATCGGCGTCGTGGCGTTGTCGTAGAGCGCCAGCGGCTTCATGTCGTGGCTGTAGGGCAGGCCGTAGAAGCGCTCGAACCCATAGACCGTCGGCGGCCAGTGCGGCGCCACGTGCCCCAGGTGCCACTTGCCGATCAGGGCGCTGGCGTAGTCCGGCCCCAGCGCCTTGGGAATGGTCAGGGCGTCGGGCGGCAGGCCCTTGGTGTCGGCCGGCTGCAGCACCTCGTGCGCCAGCCCGTTGCGGATCGCGTACTGCCCGGTCAGCAAGCCCGCCCGCGACGGGGTGCAGACATTGGCCGAGGCGTAGAAGTCGGTCAGGCGCACGCCCTCGGCGGCCATGCGGTCCAGGTTGGGGGTGCGGATGACCTTGCCGCCGTCGCAGCCGAGGTCGCCATAGCCGAGGTCGTCTGCAAGGATGACGATGAAATTGGGTTTGCGCATGGACGCACTCTGGAGTCGGCTCGCGGCCTTGTCACCGCCAAACCGAAGCTTCGGGGCTTCGATGACCTCGGCTTCGTCGACCAATCCCCCGGCTTACGCCCCCAGCAGGGCCTCGATCTCGGCCATGGCGCGGACCAGCTTGGCCTTCTGGGCGCTGGTCAGCGGCGCGATCAGCGCCTCGGCCGCGTCCTGGGCCGCGCCGAGCCAGCCGTTATAGGCGCGTATGCCCTCCGAGCTCAGCCATACCGAGACGCTGCGGCGGTCCTTCGGATCGGCCTGCCGCTGGATGAGGCCCTGCGCTTCGAACCGCTTGAGCACCCGGCTGAGATAACCAGGGTCCATGCCGGCCTGCGCCGACAGCGCCTTGGGCGTGATCCCCTCCGGCGCCTGGGCGATCTCGTACAGCACCCGCATCTCGGCCGGACTGTGCGCCGACTGAAGGCGCGCCGCGTCGAGCCCGCCGAACGCGGCCGTGTAGAAGCGATTGAAACGGCGGACGGCGGCGACCGGGTCCCTGGGAAGCATGAAACACCTCTATCGCAAGAGGTTTTCCTAATAGTTGACTCAGTCAACTATCGCTTTTTCGGGGTCGCGCGGCGAGTCATCAGGGCCAGCAGTTCCGTCGCCACCGACAGCCAGGCGGGGGTCAGGCCCTCGGCCATGGCCTGCGCCCACAGGCCCTTGCGCCGCAAGGCGTCGGCATAGGCCGCGCGACCAGCCGCCGTGAG
>NZ_JAYRST010000142.1:0-2971 GCF_041920015.1 Phenylobacterium sp. | reverse complement strand
GGTCGCGCAGGCGCACGCCCCGCCGCAGTCGGCGTCGATCCCCGGAATGTTGTTCTTCACGGCCCCTTCCATGACGGTCCAGCCCTCCGGCGCATCGGCCGTGTGCTCGGTCCCGTCCGCCTGGATGTACAGAATCCGCGGCATGCTTCCTCGCCCTGGTTTTTTATCGTTGGCGACCGTCACGCACGCACGGCGCGCAGCCTTTTGACAATCGTTATCCGCCGGCTTGATCGAAGTCAATGACGGTTGACTTGTGGAAATCCGGCGGCGGCGTCTGCGCGCCCTATGCCGCCGCCTCAATGTCGAATGCGAGGCAGATACGGCGAGCATTCTCGAAGGGAGTCGTCGCCGTCGTGTCGATCTCAAGATCGTAAGTCAGGCCATTGTGCATCCGCGTGTATTGCCATCGCGATAGGCCAATCACCCGGTCGCCCCGCGCCCGCTCGCGCGCTTCAAGCACCTCCAACGGCGCGAACAGTCCGACAAACCGCAAGTCATGATGCTGCAGCAGCGCGCGATACTCGACATGTTCATCGCCCAGCATGACTTCGTCGACGATCAGGTCGTTGCCTTGATCTGCCAACGCCGCCACAGCATGGCGCATGCCCCGAAGGGCGCGCTCCAACACGGGCCCGGTCTCCACGGCGACAGAGGGATGCCCTGCCTCTTCGCCAATCTTGAACACAAGCCCATCGGCATGACCGATCAACTTCGCGGGCGTCATCTCGATGAAGGCGTCCATAGCCACGTGTAGAAACGGCTGCATTGCCATGGCTTGGAGCTCTCGGGCCGTCGAGGATTTACCGACGCTGCCGACGCCGTTGAGGATAATGACTTGGCTCACGATGTCCTGCCCTGGCCTCCTGGTTTCGGGATGCAATTGGGTCAGACACTAGATCGCCTGCTCCCCCGACGTCACCGCGCATTCCCTCTCGCCCCCGCGCGACCGGCGTTCTAAATGAACGGCCATGGCCAAGAACCCGGAAAGCCCCATCGAGCCCTTCAAGCGCGCCCTGGCCCAGGCCGCGCGCTCCCTGGCTGAGAAGCCGGACCTGGAGATCGTCTATTCGGGCGAGGGGCCGCAGCTCGCCGGCAACCGCGCGGTGCTGCCGCATCCGCCGCGCGACCTGACCCCGGCCGATGCCGCCCGCATCCGCGGCCTGGCCGATCAGATGGCCCTGCGCCTGGCCCACCACGACGTCGCCGCCCACGCCCGCGGCCGTCCAGCCTCGGCGCTCGGCGCGCCGGTCTACGACGCCCTGGAGCAGGCCCGCATCGAGGCGGTCGGCGCCAATGCGCTCGGCGGGGTGAAGGAGAACCTGCGCGCGGTGCACGAGCACGCCTGGGCCAAGAAGCCGCTGAACGAGCTCGAAGCCCTGGCCAATCCGCCCATGGCCGACGTGGTCGCCCTGCTGGCGCGCGAACGCATGACCGGCGAGCCGCCGCCCGCCATGGCCAGGCCCCTGGTCGACCTGTTCCGCGCCGACGTCGAGGCCAAGGCCGGCGCCGACCTCGACAAGCTAGTCGAGGCCGCGGGCGATCAGAAGGCCTTCGCCAGGATCGCCAGGACCATCCTGCGCGACCTCTCCATGGGCGATGACCTGACCGACGCCCCCGACCAGGCCGACGACGAGGATGGCGAGGGCGAAGACGGCGAGGCCGAGGCCCAGGACGACGGCGACGAGGGCGAAGGCGAGGGCCAGTCGCCCCAGCAGACCGCCACGGACGACAGCGAGTCGACGCACCGCGAGAGCGAGGACGCCGACAGCCAGATGATGCAGGCCGAGGAAGACCCCAACGCCGAGGACACCGACGAGCCCCCCGAGATGGGCGAGGGCGAACAGCCCGCCCGCCCCGATTCCAAGGGCGACGCCAAGGCGGCCGCCTACAAGGTCTTCACCACCGCGCATGACGAGGTGGTCGCCGCCGAGGAGCTGTGCGACCCCGAGGAGCTGACCCGCCTGCGCGCCTATCTGGACCAGCAGCTCGCCAGCCTCTCCAGCGTCGTCTCGCGCCTGGCCAACAAGCTGCAGCGCAAGCTGATGGCCCAGCAGAACCGCTCGTGGAGCTTCGACCTCGAAGAGGGCCTGCTCGACACCGCGCGCCTGACCCGCGTCATCACCGACCCCACCGCCTCTCTGGCCTTCAAGGAAGAGGAAGACACCCAGTTCCGCGACACGGTGGTCACCATCCTGATCGACAATTCCGGCTCCATGCGCGGCCGCCCGATCATGGTGGCCGCGGTCTGCGCCGACATCCTGGCCCGCACGCTGGAGCGCTGCGGCGTCAAGACCGAGATCCTCGGCTTCACCACCAGGGCCTGGAAGGGCGGCTCCTCGCGCGAAGACTGGCTGAAGGCCGGCAAGCCCGCCCAGCCGGGCCGGCTGAACGACCTGCGTCACATCATCTACAAGGCCGCCGACGCCCCCTGGCGGCGCGCACGCCGCAACCTCGGCCTGATGATGCGCGAGGGCCTGCTGAAAGAGAACATCGACGGCGAGGCCCTGATGTGGGCGCACCAGCGCCTGATCGGCCGGCCCGAGCAGCGCCGCATCCTGATGGTCATCTCCGACGGCGCCCCGGTCGACGACTCGACCCTGTCGGTGAACTCCGGCCACTACCTTGAGCGCCACCTGCGCGAGGTGATCGGCGAGATCGAGGGCAAGAGCCCGGTGCAGCTCATCGCCATCGGCATCGGCCACGACGTCACCCGCTACTACCGCCGGGCCGTGACCATCGTCGACGTGGAGCAACTGGCCGGCGTCATCGTCGACCAGCTCGCCGAGCTGTTCGACGAGGAGGTGCGCAAGGTCACCCGCAAGACCGCGAACCTGCTCGCCCCGCCGCCCAGCACCCAAGGCCCCGCCGGCGGCCCCGCCCGCCGCTCGACCTTCAAGGAAGTGCGGAGGGCAGTGGCATGATGCACGTCCTCAATTTCTCCCCCCCTGGGGGAGGTGGATCGCCGCGCCAG
>NZ_JAYRST010000141.1:0-2996 GCF_041920015.1 Phenylobacterium sp. | reverse complement strand
TGGGCCTGGCGCGCTATTTCCGCAAGCGGGCGAAGGGCCTGGGCCAGCAGGCCGTGGCGCTGCTGCTCTCGCCGGTCATCGTCTGTACGGCGATCATCCGGCCGATGCTCTGGCGCCTGCGCGGCCGCGCCGCCTGAGTCTGGTCAGGCCGCGGACGGGAACAGGCCGGCCCGGCTGACCGAAGCGGCGATGGGTTTGTCCAGCACGCCCGACATCCACTGGGCCGTCTCGATCAGGGCGGCGATGTCGTAGCCGGTCTCGAACCCGGCGCGCTCCAGCATGTAGACCAGATCCTCGGTGCCGATGTTGCCGGTCGCGGCCGGCGCGAACGGGCAGCCGCCCAGGCCGCCGCAACTGGCGTCCAGGATGTCGATCCCGGCCTCCACCCCGGCATACGCGTTGGCCAGGCCGGTGTTGCGGGTGTCGTGGAAGTGCAGGCGCAGGGGGATGTCGCCGATCACCGCCTTCACCGCCTCGACGCGGGCGCGGACCATCCAGGGATCGGCGACGCCGATGGTGTCGGCCAGGGCGATCTCGTCGACCTTGGCGGCGGCGGCCTCGCGGGCCAGGGAAACCACGCGGTCCTGCGGCACCTCGCCGTCGAACGGGCAGCCGAAGGCGGTCGAGAAGGTGACGGAGATCGGGGGGCCGCCCTCCGCAGCCTTGCGCTGGGCGATGGCGTGCATGGCGGCGATCTGTTCGTCCACGGTGGCGCCCTGGTTGCGCACCCCGAAGCCGTCGGATGAGCAGACCACGACATTGGCCTCGTCGCAGCCGGCGGCGACCGCGCGGTCCCAGCCGCGCATGTTCAGCACCAGGCCGATGCGCGAGAGGCCGGAGCCCGCGGGCAGGGCGGCCATGATCTCCTCGGCCCCGGCCATCTGCGGCACGCGGTTGGGATTGACGAACGAGACCACCTCCATCCGCCGGGCGCCGGCGGCCTGAAGCCGCCCGATGAACTCCAGCTTTTGGGCCACGTCCAGGATGGCCTTTTCGTTCTGCAGCCCGTCGCGCGGGCCGACCTCGACGATTTCGATGAAGCGGGTCATGGGGATTGAGATGGGACCGGCGCGTAGATCCGTAAAGTCGTTTCGTCGCCGTTGGAGTAATCCAGGCCCTCGATCTTGCCGACTTCGCGCGCCTTGACGCCGCTGCGCCGCAGGGCGGCCTCGAACTCGGCCTGCTCGCGGCCTTCGACCACGGCCGGCCGCTCGTCGGCCAGGGCGGCGATCGCCTCGGGCACGTCGCCCAGGTCGGTCGGGGTGCCGAGCGCGAAGACCAGGCTGGGCTCGGCATAGCCGGCGACGGCGACCGGCGGCGGCACGATGCCTTGGCGCGGCAGGAGGCGGGCGGCCTCCAGCGCCCGCTCGGTCCGCTTCGACAGCCACAGCGGATCGAGCCGCGGCGCCAGCAGGCCGGCCAGGGCCCCGTGGCCGAGGATGGTGAGAGCGCAGGCGGCGGCCAGGCCCGTCAGGGCATCGCGCCGCCAGGTGAGCCAGCCGCCGGCCAGCCCCGCCGCGGCCAGCAGCAGCGCGGTCAGGATCGCGGCCGGCAGGTCGGTCGGGTCGCCGTACTCGCCATAGAGGTAGATCACCGCCGTCCCCAGCACGACGCCGACGAAGGCGCAAAGTCCGATCCCCAGCCAGCGGGCCAGCGCGCCCAGCGGCGGCCGCATCACCGCGGCCGCCATCAGCCAGGCGAAGGCGCCGTAGGTCGGCAAGGTGTAGTGAACGAGCTTGGTCGGCGTCGCCTCGAAGACGATGAAGGCCGGGACCAGCCAGCAGACCGCGAACCGCACCCCCGGCTCGTCGCGGCCACGCCAGGCGAGCGCCAGGGCCGCAGGCAGCAGCAGGGTTCCGGGGAAGATCAGCAGCGGCGTCAGCAGGGTGTGATAGCCGGGCGGGGCGCCGTGGCTTTCCTGGCCGCCGACCAGCTTGGGCGCGAAATCGGCGCCGAAGGCGGTGGTCCAGAAGCCGCCGTCGGTGGCGACCGTCACCGCCGCCGCCCAGGGGCCGATGATCGCGGCCATCAGGATCAGGCCCCAGATCCAGCCCAGGTCCTTCAGCCAGGGCGCCTTGCGCTCCCAGGCCCAGAGGCCGAGCGCGGTCAAGGTCACGACCATCAGCCCGACCGGTCCCTTTACCAGGATCGAGACCGACAGGCCCAGCCAGAACAGCAGCCGTGTCAGCCGCCCGGCCGGCGGGCCGTCGCGCGAGGCCGCATAGAGGCGGGCCAGCGCCGCCAGCGCCAGGGTGGTGGTCCCGGCCAGCACGGCGTCGGTCTTGGCGATGAAGGCCTCGGTCGAGAGCAGGAAGGTCGAGCCGAGGATCGCCCCGGCGACCAGCCCGGTCGGCCCGCCGAAGAACGCCGCTGCGCCCCAGGCGCAGGCCGCCGCCGCCAGCATCGCCCCCAGCAGGGAGGGCAGGCGATAGGCCCAGATCTCGCGGTCGGCGGCGTCGGAGGTCAGGGCCACGCTGGCCGCCTGCAGCCAGTGGATGCCCACCGGCTTCTTGAACCGCGGCTGCTCCTGGAACTTGATGACGACGAAGTCGCCGGTCTCCAGCATCTGGGCCGTGGCCTGGGCGAAACGGCTCTCGTCGCGGTCCAGTGGCGGCATGGCGAAGACGCCGGGAAGCCCGGCCAGGAAAGCGATCAGGGCCGCGATCGCCGGCGCGCGCCAACCCCGGCTGAACCGGTCCAGATAGGCCTGAAGACTCATGGCCACGTTGATAGCATTCGCGCGGCGAATTTTCCGCTATGGAGGGGCATGGCCAAATCAACGCCCGACATTTCCGTGGTCGTCCCCGTGTTCGACGAGGAGGGCGCGGCGCCCGACCTCGCCCGCGAGATCGCCGCCGCCTTCGCCGGCCGCGACTACGAGATGATCTTCGTCGACGACAAGAGCCGCGATGACACCCGCGCTGTCCTGACCGCGTTGAAGGCCGAGATCCCCCAGCTTCGCGTGCTGGGCCATACGAAGAACTCCGGCCAGAGCC
>NZ_JAYRST010000140.1:0-3012 GCF_041920015.1 Phenylobacterium sp. | reverse complement strand
AGTCAGCCATTCGGCTGACAGCTCCCCCAGCGGGGGAGCAACTGAAACCTTCAAATCCTTGACCTGAACCCGCCACAGGCGCATAAGCGCCCACTTCCGGCGCATAGCATTCGCGCCCTCCACCGCCACGACCCCTGCGACGGATGCAGGACGAGGGCGGCGAGGCCCCCCGTCGACGTGATCGTCCACGGGGGTCGATTGCGTTTGGGCCTCCCGAGAGATCTGCGATCCGCAGGATCGAAAATCTCTCAAACCTTTTCGTTCCCATTTTCCCACCTGGGGAAATTGGGGTGGAGTTCGACTTGTTCGACGCACTGACAGATCGACTTTCCGGGATCTTCGACCGCCTCTCCGGGCGCGGCGTACTCTCGGAAAAGGACATCGACGAAGCCCTGCGCGAGGTCCGGGTGGCCCTGCTCGAGGCCGACGTCGCCCTGCCGGTCGTCCGCGAATTCATCTCCAAGGCCAAGGAACGGGCCGCCGGCGAGGAGGTGATCCGCTCGATCCGCCCCGCCGACCAGGTGGTGAAGATCACCTATGACGGCCTGGTCGAGATGCTGGGGGGCGAAACCGCCGAGGGGCTGAACCTCGCGCTGAACCCGCCCACCGTGATCCTGATGGCCGGCCTCCAGGGCTCGGGCAAGACCACCACCGCCGGCAAGCTGGCCCTGAAACTCGCCAAGGACCGCAAGAAGGTCCTGCTGGCCTCGCTCGACACCCGCCGCCCCGCCGCCATGGAGCAGCTCGCCCTGCTGGCCAAGCAGGCCGAGGTCGACAGCCTGCCGATCGTGCCCGGCCAGTCGGCGCCCGACATCGCCCGCCGCGCCATGTCGGCGGCCAAGCTCCAGGGCTTCGACGTCGTCATCCTCGACACCGCCGGCCGCACCACCCTCGACGAAGCGATGATGGCCGAGGCGGCCGAGATCGCGAAGATCGCCAACCCCACCGAGACCCTGCTGGTCGCCGACAGCCTGACCGGCCAGGACGCGGTGCGCACCGCCAAGGCGTTCCACGAGCGCCTGCCCCTGACCGGCCTGGTGCTGACCCGGGCCGACGGCGACGGCCGCGGGGGCGCGGCGCTCTCCATGCGGGCCGTCACCGGCCTGCCGATCAAGTTCCTCGGCGTCTCGGAAAAGATCGACGGCCTCGACGTCTTCGACGCCCGCCGCGTGGCCGGCCGCATCCTGGGCCAGGGGGACGTCGTCGCCCTGGTCGAGAAGGCCGCCCAGGACCTGGACGTCGCCCGCACCGAGGCCATGGCCAAGAAGCTGGCCAAGGGCCAGTTCGACCTCGACATGCTGGCCGAGCAGTTCGGCCAGATGAAGCGCATGGGCGGCATGGAGGGCCTGATGGGCCTGCTGCCCGGCGTGCAGAAGGTCAAGAAGCAGATGGCCGAGGCCAATGTCTCGGACAAGACCATCGACCGCCAGCTCGCCATCATCTCGTCCATGACCAAGGCCGAGCGGAAGAAGCCCGACATCCTGCAGGCCTCGCGCAAGCGCCGCATCGCCGCCGGGGCCGGCGTCGACGTGGCCGAGATCAACCGCCTGCTGAAACAACACCGCCAGATGGCCGACGCCTTCAAGATGATGAGCCGCGACGGCGGCAAGGGCTTCGCCCGCATGGCCGGCATGATGGGCGGCGGCGGCATGGACCGGCTCAAGGCCCTGGGCGGCGGCAAGCTGCCGGCGCCTGATCCCAAGCAACTGGAAGAGCTCGGCAAGCTGGCCGGCCAGGGGGGCGGTCTGCCCGGCCTGGGCGGCCCCGGCGCCCCGAAGCTTCCTGGCCTCGGCGGTCTGCCGCCGGGCTTCAACCCCTTCAAGAAATCCTAGATCTTACAAAGGACTACCCATGCTCAAGATTCGTCTCGCCCGTGGCGGCGCCAAGAAGCGCCCCTACTACAACATCGTCGTCGCCGACTCGCACTCGCCGCGCGACGGCCGCTTCATCGAGAAGGTCGGCGCCTACAACCCGATGCTCAAGAAGGACGACCCGACCCGCGTCACCCTGAAGGTCGAGCGCATCGAGGAGTGGCTGACGAAGGGCGCCCAGCCGACCGACCGCGTCGCGCGCTTCCTGAGCACCGCGGGCCTGGTGAAGTGGCAGGCCGGCAACAACCCGCAGAAGGCCGAGCCGGGCCGCAAGGCCAAGGAACGCGCCGAAGAGCGCGCCCAGCGTGAAGCCGACCGCGCCGCCGCGGCCGCCGAAGCCGCCGCTGCGCCGGCTCCGGAACCGGAAGCCGCCCCGGCCCCGGAAGCTCCCGCCGAAGACGCGCCGGCCGCCGAGGCCGCCGCCGAACAGACCGAAGGCTAAGCCCTTCTGGCCGGCATGGGCGACGAGACGCGCAATCTGATTTTCGTCGCCCAGGTCGGCGCCGCCCATGGGGTGCGCGGCGAGGTGAAGGTCACCACCTTCACCGCCGACCCCATGGCCCTGGCGGACTACAAGACCCTGCTGCGCCAGGATGGCTCGCCCGCCCTGACCATAATGTCGGCTCGTCCGACCAAGGGCGGGATCGTCGCCCGCCTGAAAGGCGTGGCCGACCGCAACGCCGCCGAGGCCCTGCGCGGCCTCAAGCTCTACATCCAGCGCGACAGCCTGCCCGAGCCGGAGGAGGACGAGTTCTATCTCGCCGACCTCATCGGCCTCTCGGTCGAGACCGCCGCCGGCGAAGTCCTGGGCAAGGTCAAGGCGGTGCAGGACTTCGGCGCAGGCGACCTGCTGGAGATCCAGCCCCGGGCCGGCGCAAGCTGGTGGCTGCCCTTCACCCGTGAGGCCGTGCCGCAGGTGCTCCTCGCCCAAGCCAAGCTCATCGCCGCCCCGCCCGCCAGCATCGAAGCCGACCCGAACGAAGGCCGGGAGGAAGAAGGCTAGAGCGTGTCCCGCTTGCGATGAATCGGAAGTGATCGCGGGTTGGGTTCCCTGAAGCAGCGGATCGTGAGTCCCTGACCTTCTGACGAGGGAGGCAGGGATGGCGGGACGCAAGGCGTACTCGGACGACATGCGGGTTCT
>NZ_JAYRST010000139.1:0-3205 GCF_041920015.1 Phenylobacterium sp. | reverse complement strand
GTGATCGAGACCACCTTCCGTGAAGAGTGCGAGACCGACCTGTTCGGCGAACAGGCCGTGCTGTGCGGCGGCCTGGTGGAACTGATCCGCGCTGGCTTCGAGACCCTGGTCGAGGCGGGCTACGCGCCCGAAATGGCCTATTTCGAGTGCCTGCACGAGGTGAAGCTGATCGTGGACCTGATCTACGAAGGCGGCATCTCGAACATGAACTACTCGATCTCGAACACCGCAGAGTACGGCGAGTACGTCACCGGCCCGCGCGTGGTGACCGCCGACACCAAGGCCGAAATGAAGCGCGTGCTGGAAGACATCCAGTCGGGCCGTTTCGTCCGCGACTTCATGCTGGAGAACGAGGCCGGCCAGCCGAGCCTGAAGGCGACTCGTCGTCGCGCCTCCGAGCACGAGATCGAGGCCGTCGGCCAGCGCCTGCGCGCCATGATGCCGTGGATCACGAAAAACAAGCTGGTCGATACGGCGCGCAACTAGGCGTCCGCTTCGAAACGATACGGAAAGGCCCGGACGGCGACGTCCGGGCCTTTTTCGTTGGCGGCCGATCAGGCGCCGAACTGGCCGGAATAGCGCGGCTTCAGCACCGCCAGGGTGTTAGTGCGCTTGCCGTCGGGGCCCATGAGCTCCAGGTGGACGTGGTCGGTCATGCCGAGCGGATAGCGATCCTGCAGGCTGTGGGCGCGGCCGACGGCCTGGCCCATGCGCACCACGTCGCCGACCGCGACGGTCGGGTCGATATAGAAGACCCGCGCGACATAGCCGATGGCCGGATTGGTGATCTCCACGAACTGGAGGTGTTCGTCGTCGGCGTAGGCGAGGCCGATCTTGGTGACGAAGCCGGAGATCGGGGCGGACACCGCCTGGCCCGGGCGGGCGATGAAGTCGACGCCTTCGTGCTGGCGCGTCCCGCCGTCGCGGCGGGCGCCAAAGATCCCGAAGCCGTAGGCGTCCTCCTGGCGGACCGCATGACCGGTGGGATTGACGAAGTCCGGCGCGCCGTCGCCGTCCACGTCGGCGCCCTTCCAGACCAGGGTGCGGACGGGCGTGGCGGCGGGCTCGGGCGCCACGGCGAGGGGGACGATCTTCTGGAGGCCGGTGAAGTCGGCGCGGGCGGCCGCCTCGGCGCCGGCCTGGATCGAGCCGGCGGCGACCACGGCGGCGCACAGGGTCAGGCAGGTCTGGGCCAGCCAGACATGCAGCTTGTGGGCGGCGCTCGCCGTCGCGCGCATCATTGCGTGGGTCGTCTCCGGATCGGATGGAATGGCCGGGGTCGCGCCTCGAAGGGCAGGCCGGTGGGCAACATATGGAAACTTGCGCCGCCGTCCAGCATGTGACGAGGCGTCGCGGTGCAGCGTCACGGTTGCGTGAGGTCGGCAGACGCGAGGCTCAGTTGTGGTAGAAATGAGTACGGCGATCCGGCCGAATATTGAACCTCGCCAGGGCGAGGCGGTTGCGCAGTTGCTGCGTTGTCGGCGGATACGCTTCTGAACATTATCCTGGAATGCATGGTTTGAGGACGGGAACAGCTCGAATTTCACGCTCATATGTCAAAACTATACGAGCCGGCATGGCGCTATTCTGTGAGGCGTTCCGATGGCTCGGCTGATCGTGGTGTCGAACCGGGTCCAGCCGCCGGGCGACGGCGGCGAGGGCAGCGTCGGCGGCCTGGCCATGGCGCTGGCCGCGGCCTTACGCGAGCACAGCGGCGTCTGGTTCGGGTGGAGCGGCCAGACGATCGAGGAATATACCGGCCAGCTCTCGATGCAGCGGTCGGGCGACGTGACCGTCGCTACGGTCGATCTGGAGGAGCAGGACCGGCAGGAATACTACAACGGCTATGCGAACCGCACGCTCTGGCCGCTGTTCCATTACCGGGTCGATCTCAGCGCCTATGAGCGCGCGTTCAGCGAGGGCTACGGCCGGGTGAATACGCGCTTCGCCGAGGCGCTGGCGCCGTTGGTGGCCGAGGGCGACGTCATCTGGGTGCACGACTATCACCTGATCCCGCTGGCGCGGGAGCTGCGGGCGCGCGGGGTGAAGAACCGGATCGGCTTCTTTCTGCACATCCCCTGGCCGTCGCGGCGGCTGCTGGTCACCCTGCCGGATCATCGGGAACTGGTGGAGGCCCTGTTCGACTACGACCTGATCGGCTTCCAGACCGAGGATTCGGCCGGCGCCTTCCGCGACTATGTGACCGGCGAGATCGAGGGCGAGGTGGACGACGAGGGCCGTGCGCGCGCCTTCGGCCGGACCGCGCAGGTGGGGGCCTTTCCCATCGGCCTGGACATCGAGAATTTCGAGGCCGCGGCCCACGGCGAGGTCGCCCTGGCCGAGTACGAGCGGATGGTGGCCAGCCTGAACGGCCGCGAGATGATCGTGGGCGTCGATCGGCTGGACTATTCCAAGGGGCTGGAGGAGCGGTTCCTGGCCTACGAGCAGGTGCTGGAGGATCACGAGGACCTGCGCGAGCAGGTCTTCCTGCTGCAGATCGCCACGCCCAGCCGCGAGGAGGTCGACGCCTATCAGGACCTGCGGGCGCGGCTGGACGCGGTGAGCGGGCGCATCAACGGGGCGTTCGCGACCGTCGACTGGGTGCCGATCCGCTATGTGAACAGGGCCTATCGCCGCGACGAACTGGCCGGCGTCTACCGGGCGGCGAAGATCGGGCTGGTGACGCCGCTGCGTGACGGCATGAACCTGGTGGCCAAGGAATATGTCGCCGCCCAGGACCCGGACGATCCAGGGGTGCTGGTGCTGTCGCAGTTCGCCGGGGCGAGCGAGCAGATGGAGCAGGCGCTGATCGTCAATCCCTTCGACCGCGCGCAGGTGGCCGAGGCGATCGCTGCGGGGCTGTCGATGCCGAAAGCCGAGCGGGCGGCGCGCTGGCGCGACCTGATGGACGGCCTGCGCGCCAGCGACGTCAATGCGTGGCGCGAGGCGTTCGTCCGGGCCTTGATGCAGTCCTGAGCCTCAAGGTTGTCGACCCGAAGGTCCGGCTCGGCCATGGTGGGATCATGAGCGACACTGTGACCCTGCTGCACCCTTTCGACGACGCCGTCCGCCTGGAGCCCTTGGGGGAGGGCGTGTTCCGCGGCGCGACCTCGCCCGCCTATTGGAACATGGCCGGGCCGTTCGGCGGCGCGACGGCCGCGATCATGCTGAAGGCGGTGATGGACCACCCGCAGCGGCGGGGGCG
>NZ_JAYRST010000138.1:0-3245 GCF_041920015.1 Phenylobacterium sp. | reverse complement strand
ATCGAAGGTGAGCGAGGTGTTGTCGACCAGCCAGACGGCGGTCGCCTTCGGCATCAGAATCTCGGTCATGACGGTCTTTCCAAAATGACGGCGCCCGGCCTTTCGGCCGGGCGGTGCAATCAAGCAGGCCTCCATATAGGCCCGTTCGACGCTCAAGAAAACGACAATCGGCGGCTGCAATCTAGCCGGACTTTTCCAGCCGCTCGCGCAGCAGCGCCGCATCGGCCGGGGCTGCGCTTTTGATATCGTTGTCGAAATAGGCGTAGACGTCCTTGCCGCCCCGCCGCCAGGCCGCGATCCGCCGGGCCCAGTCGTCCAGCACGGACGCAGGGTAGCGCCCCTTGTAGCGTCCGCCCGGCCCGTGGCCGCGCACATAGACGAAGGAGGCCGTCGTCTCCCACGGCGCGGGCGCATGGTGGTGATCAGAGATGCAGAGCGCCGCATCATGGTCGGCCAGCAGGTCCAGCACCGGCCGCTCGTACCAGCTCGGATGGCGGAACTCGAACACCCACCGTCCCTTCGGCGTCATGCCCAGGAACCGGGCCAGCTGCGCATCGTCGCGGTGCAGGCTGGGCGGGGTCTGCACCAGGGCCGGCCCGCGCTTGTCGCCCAGCAGGGACATCCGCCGCCAGACCAGGTCGACCGACTCCTCGCAATCGCGCAGCCGCCTGTTGTGGGTGATGTAGCGGCTGACCTTCCAGGCGAAGCAGAAGCCGCAGGGCGTCTGGGCGGTCCAGGCCTCAACCGCCTTGGCGCTGGGCAGCCGATAGAAGCTGGCGTTGATCTCGGTGGTCTCGAACTGCGAGGCGTAGAAGGCCAGCAGGTCCTTGGACCGCGTCCCCTTGGGATAGAACGGCCCGATCCAGTCGCGATACGCCCAGCCCGAACACCCGATATGCAACGCGGTCACCGAAAACTCCCCGGCTGCGCAAAATCACAAGTTCGGAAAGTCGGACGGCTGGCGGATGTTCCCTGGAGACATTCGCCGCGGACGTGCCAAAGTCATCGCAACAACGACCCTTAGGGAGGGCGCCAGGGATGAAGGGCGCGATCAGTTCGATCGCCGCCGCCGGGCTTCTGTCGGCATGCGCGACGACCCCGCCGGCCACCACCACCGCAGCCATGACGGCGCCGCGCGTCGACTATAGTCGCTGGTCGTGCAGCAAGATTTCCGCCGAGCTCGCCCTGACCCAACGCGCCATGGTCTCTGTCTCGCGCCGCGAGCGCCGGGCGACCTCGGAGGCGCAGACCGCCGAGGCCTTCCTGTTCCCAGCCTCCCTGGGCGCGCCCCCACCGGCGGCCAGCGAGAACCTGGAGGCGCGGCTCGCCGACCTGCGGCGCGCTTCGCGCGCCAAGCGCTGCAACAGCGACTGGAGGCAGGACACCGCCACCGCCTGAGAAGTTTGTGTCCGCCGGCCCTGGCGGTCGCTGCGATCGGCCGTTAGCGTCGCGGTGAACGGAGCAAGTATGGACATGGACCGGTACGCCGCAGCAGCGCGCGAGGCGCTGAACTTCATCGAGGCTCAACGGGACGGCGCCATCTGGCGCTGGCACGACGATCCCAAGGCGCGAGCGAACCATTCGCTCTACAACGGCGCCGGGGGCGTCGCCCTGCTGCTGCTGGAACTGCACGCCGGCTCTCCCGACCCGGACCTGCTGGCCAAGGCGACGGCCGCAGGAGACGAGATTCTGGCCTACGTGGCGTCCGGACCGGAGATTTCAGTCAACCCCTCGAGGGGCTGGGCCAGCTACCTCTTCGTCCTCAACGAACTGGCCAAGGCCACCGGCGAGGAGCGCTTCCGCAAGGGCGCGGTCGCCTGCCTGGACCGCATCGAGCAGGCCGCCCGCCCGCTCGGCGCCGGGGTCGGCTGGGTGGAGCCGGCGCCCTTCGCCGACATCACCGGGTTCTCCGACGAGCGGGAGATCTACGACCAGTCGGTCGGGGCGGCCGGGGTGATCCTGAACCTGGTCTACGCCCATCGCGAGGGCCTGGACGACCGCGCCCTGCCCCTGGCCCTGGCCGCGGGCGAGCGGTTGCTGGAAGTCGCCGAGCCCACCGACGACGGCCTGCGCTGGCGGATGATGGCCGACATGCCGTTCCAGTTCACCACGCCCAACTTCGCCCACGGCGGGGCCGGCGTCGGCTACGCCCTTGTCCAGCTCCACCGCGAGACCGGCGAGGCCCGCTGGCTGGACGCGGCCAAGGAGGCGGCGCGCTACACCATGAGCCGCGCCCACTCGACCGGCGCGCGCGGCGCCCTGGTCTGCCACAACGAAGACACCCGCCGGCCGATCTTCTATCTCGGCGCCTGCCACGGCCCGGCCGGGACGGGGCGTCTGCTGCTGGAACTGTCGGACCTGACCGGCGAGCCGCGCTGGGAAGAAGACCTGCATCGCCTGATGACCGGCATCGAGGAGATCGGCGCGCCCGAGACGCGCTCGGCCGGCTTCTGGAACAACCATGGCCAATGCTGCGGCGACGCCGGCGTGGGCGAGTTCGCCCTGCTGGCCGCCCAGCGCACCGGCCGGGCCGAATATGTCGACGTCGCCCGCCGCTGCGCCGAAGTGATCCTGGAGGCGGCCGAGGTCGAGGACGGCCAGCGCCGCTGGCGGCAGGCCGAGCACCGCGACCGGCCCGACTTCCTCCAGGCCCAGACCGGCTACATGCAGGGCGCAGCCGGCATCGCCAGCTTCCTGCAGCACCTGTCGGGAACCCTGGCGGGCGCGCCTGTGAAGATCAGGGCCCCCGACTGGCCGCCCGCCAAGGCCTAAAGCCCCGGCCTCAGTCCAAGGGCCGGCGGCCGACGATGCGCAGGCCATAGCCGCCCGAGCCCGGCAGCACGGTCTTGGAGTTGGACAGCAGCTCCATGTCGCGCACGCCCAGGTCCAGCAGGATCTGGGCGCCGACGCCGTAGTCGCGCAGCACGTTGGCGCCCAGGTCGGCCCCAGGCTCGGCGCCGTAGCGCTCCGACAGCCAGGCCGGGTTGGAATCGCGGATGAACACCGCCACGCCCGCGCCCTCATAGGCGGCGATCGCCTCCAGGGCCTTGGGGATGTAGTCGCGGCGCGCCTCGGCGTGGCCCAGCATGTCGGCGGCCATGTCGACGCGGTGCATGCGCACCAGGGTCGTCTTGTCCGGGTCGATCTTGCCCTTGGTCAGGACCACATGCTCGGTCTTGTCGAGGATGTTCCGGTAGATCAGCATCCGGAAGCGCCCGCCATAGGCGCTGTCGAACGGCGTCTCC
>NZ_JAYRST010000137.1:0-3519 GCF_041920015.1 Phenylobacterium sp. | reverse complement strand
CCCGCACCATGCGCGGCGGCTGCGCGCCCTTTTCGAACGCGGCGAGGCCTGCGCCTTCGAGGTCCAGGGGCCGGGCGGGGCGGTGGCGGTCGAGGGCCGCGCGGCCGGGGCGCTGGCCTGGCTGCGGCTGTCGGCCGTGGTCGGCCAGGACGCCGGCCTGCCGACCGCGCCGCGCTTCGCCGCCTTCCTCGATGCGCGCACGACGCCAGCCTGGATCTCCGCCGCCGACGGCAGCCCGGTCTGGGTGAACGCCGCCTGGCTGGCGGCCACGGGCGCAGCGACCCTGGACGAGGCCGCGGCCGGGGGCCTTTCCTTCGACAAGGGCGCCGAGGGTCTGGCCAGCGAAGCCGCCAACCTGGGCCTGCGCCGCCAGAGCCTGCGCTGGACGACGCTGGAGGGCCGGCGCCGGGCGCTGCAAGTCACCGCCCAGCCCCTGGAGGGCGGCGGAGTCGGGGTCTGGACCGACGACGTCACCGAGACCGAGGAACTGCGCGAGGCGCTCAAGCGCCATGTCGAGGCGCACGACGAGACGCTGAACCACATCGCCGACGCCGTCGCCATCTTCGGCGAAGGCAAGCGGCTGATCTTCCACAACACCGCCTTCGCCGAGCTGTGGGGCCTGGAGCCCGCCTGGCTGGCCGAGCGGCCAAGCCATGGCGAAGTCCTCGACCGCCTGCGCCAGCGGCGACGGCTGCCCGAGACCGCCGACTACGGCAAGTGGAAGGCGGCCGAGCTCGACCGCTACGAGGACACCTCCTCCGGGCCGGACGACCTCTGGAGCCTGCCCGACGGCCGCACCTTGAAGGTCGGCCGCCAGCCGCACCCGATGGGCGGGGTCGTGCTGCTGTTCTCCGACATCACCGGCGAACTGCGGCTGAAGGCCCAGTACAACGCCCAGATCCAGGTGCAGCAGGCGACGCTGGACAAGCTGAACGACGCCGTGGCGGTGTTCGGCTCCGACGGACGGCTGCGGCTGCACAACGAGGCGTTCGAGCTGTTCTGGAACGTCAGCGGCGACCAACTGGAACGCGCCCACGATTTCGAGGGCGTGGTCGAGCTGTGCGTGCGGCGCCTGCACGACATGAACTTCTGGCGGGAGCTGAAGGGGCGGGTCGCCGATCCCGATCCGCAGGCTCGAGCCCCGATCTCCGGCGAGGTGAAGACCTCGGACTCGCGCATCGTGGTCTATCAGAGCCGGCCGCTTCCCGATGGGGCGACGCTGATCGCCTTCGCCGACGTCACCGACGCGCGCAAGCTGGAGAGCGCCCTGGCCGACCGCTCGGCGGCCCTGGCCGAGGCCGAGCGCCTGAAGCGCGATTTCGTGGGCAACGTCTCCTACGAACTGCGCACCCCGCTCACCACCATCATCGGCTATTCGGAACTGCTGGAGCGTTCGGGCGAGAACCTTTCCGAGCGCGGCCGCGCCCACGCGGCGGCCGTGCGGACCGCGGCCACCCAACTGGCCCGGTCGATCGACGACGTGCTGGACATGGCCCAGATCGACGCCGACGAAATGGCCCTGGACCTGGCGGACGTGAACGTCGCCGACCTGGTGAAGGACACCGCCGAGCGCTGGGCCAAGGAGGCCGAGGCCGCCCAGGTGACGATCAAGGTCGAGCATCCGGCCGACATCGGCCTGCTCCGCGGCGACGCGCGCCGGCTGGCCCAGACCCTCGACCATCTGGCCGAAAGCGCGGTGCGCCAGACCCCGCCCGGCGGGACCGTCACCCTGGCCGCGCGCCGCACCCTGGGCGAGGTGCAGCTTCAGGTCACCGACACCGGCCGCGGCATTCCCTTCCACGTCCAGGCGCACATTTTCGACCGCTTCGTGGGGCGAGAACGTGGCGGACCGGGCCTGGGCCTGGCCCTCGTCAAGGCCCTGGTGGAGTTGCACGGCGGCTGGGTGGCGCTGGAAAGCGAGCCCGGCGCGGGAGCCACCTTCACCTGCCACCTACCCGAAGCGGCGCAAGGGGCCGCGGGCCATCCCGAGCTCAAGTTCTAAGGCGGCGTTTAAGGCGGCCGGCGCGCTGCTCGCGGTCTCGTGAGCGGCAACAAGCGGAGCCTTTTGCCGGCGTGCCGCGTTTAGGCCACGAGGGGCGCGTAATGTCCCGGGCTTGAACGAAAGGCGACCTAATGAACCAACAGGCTCAAGCGGACCACGACTTCAAGATCGAGCTGACCGGATTGATCCCGCAGATGCGGGCCTTCGCCCGGTCGCTGTGCCGCGACGCGGCGGCGGCTGACGACTTGGCGCAGGACGCGCTGCTGAAGGCCTGGAACAATCGCGCGAGCTATCAGCCGGGCACCAACATGAAGGCCTGGACCTTCATGATCCTCCGCAACCAGTTCTATTCCGACAAGCGTCGCTCGTGGCGCTCCAGCCAGCTCGACCCGGAAGTGGCCGAGCGCACCCTGGAGGCCGCCTCCAACCCGATCGCCAGCCTGGAGTTGGACGAGGTGCGCCGCGCCCTGGCCTGCCTGCCCGACGACCAGCGCGAGGCCCTGATCCTGATCGGCGCCGGCGGGCTGTCCTACGAGGAAGTGTCGGAAATCTGCGGCTGCGCCATCGGCACCATCAAGAGCCGGGTGAGCCGCGCCCGCGACCGGCTGGCCGCCATCATCGAGTCCGGCGACTACGGCCAGGACGAGATTCGGCCCTCGTCGGCCATGTCGAACATCATCGCCCAGCTCGACGGCCTGCGCGCCGTCGCCTGATGGAGCCTTGAATGCTCCCCCGCTGGGGAGCTGTCCGCATAGCGGACTGAGGGGGCTTGTCGAGTCGGCGGGTCCCCTCCGTCTCGGCGCTTTGCGCCGATCCACCTCTCCCAGAGAGGGAGGATTTTGAGGATGACTAACGCAGCCCGCGCCGCGACCAGCCTGAATAGGTGAAGGTCGCGGGCGTGGGCATTTGCGCGTAGCAATAGCCCATCAGTCCACTGGCGCTTTCCAGCCGGACCCGCACCGTCGCGCCGGGCGCGGCCTGTCGCGGCGAGAGACGGAAGCTCCAGCCGACCGGGGTGCGCGCCGAACCGGGGAAGTGTTTCTGGACATCGGGCCGCTCGCGCGAGGGGGCGATGCTCAGCGTCTCCTCGCCATCCACGAAGACCCGCGCCGCGACGATCTGCGCGCCCGGCGTGCGCTCCACCGCCCAGCCGGCGAACTCGACATCGCCGGTGGAAAGGGTCGCGGCCGTCTCGAAGCCGCCCATCGGCGTCGAGCCGAGCTTGAGGGCGCCCAGGTCCACGCCCGTCGCGCCAACCACGTAGAGGTCCTGGTTCTCGTAGAGTCCCTTGGGGAAACGGCGCCAGGAAAGGCCCGGTCCCAGCCGTTCGATCGCCCGACCGACAAAGGCCTCGGTGACATAGGACATGCCGTAGATGTCCAGCTCCAGCGATCCGCTCTCCGAGAAGCGCAGGAAGTGGAAGCCGTCGGGGCCCATCGACTCCCCGGCCGGCAGGATGGCTTCGTCGTGGACGCTGAAAGCCAGGACCCCGCGCGCCGAGACCAGGCTGTGGAGCT
>NZ_JAYRST010000136.1:0-3570 GCF_041920015.1 Phenylobacterium sp. | reverse complement strand
TGGATCTTCCGGGCGCGGGCCACGGTCAGCTTGTCCTCTTCCGACAGCTCGTCCATGCCCAGGATGGCGATGATGTCCTTCAGGGCCTTGTAGGCCTGCAGGGTTTCCTGGACGCGGCGGGCGACGCCGTAGTGCTCTTCACCGATCACCAGCGGGTCCATAATCCGCGAGGTGGAGTCCAGCGGGTCCACGGCCGGGAAGATGGCCTGGGCGGCGATGTCGCGCGACAGCACGGTGGTCGCGTCCAAGTGGGCGAACGAGGCGGCCGGCGCCGGGTCGGTCAGGTCGTCGGCGGGAACGTAGATGGCCTGGACCGAGGTGATCGAACCCTTGGAGGTCGAGGTGATGCGTTCCTGCAGGTTGCCCATCTCGGTGGCCAGCGTCGGCTGATAGCCCACGGCCGAGGGGATGCGGCCCAGCAGGGCGGACACTTCCGAACCGGCCTGGGTGAAGCGGAAGATGTTGTCGATGAACAGCAGAACGTCCTTGCCTTCCTGGTCGCGGAAGTATTCCGCCTGGGCCAGGCCGGTCAGGGCCACGCGGGCGCGGGCGCCCGGGGGTTCGTTCATCTGGCCGTAGACCAGGGTGCAACGGCTGTCGCCGCCGCCGCCGGGCTGGTTCACGTTCGACTCGATCATCTCGTGATAGAGGTCGTTGCCTTCGCGGGTGCGCTCACCGACGCCGGCCAGCACGGAGTAACCGCCGTAGGCCTTGGCGATGTTGTTGATCAGCTCCTGCATGGTCACGGTCTTGCCGACGCCCGCGCCGCCGAACAGGCCGATCTTGCCGCCCTTGGTGTAGGGGCAGAGCAGGTCGATGACCTTGATGCCGGTGACGAGCACTTCGGCCGCCGTCGACTGCTCGGCGAAGCTCGGCGCGTCGCGGTGGATCGGCGAGTAGAACTGGGTGTCGATGGGGCCGGCTTCGTCGATCGGCTCGCCGATGACGTTCATGATGCGGCCGAGGGTCGCCGGGCCGACCGGGACGGTGATCGCGCGGCCGGTGTCGGTGACCGGCTGGCCGCGGGTCAGGCCCTCGGTGGTGTCCATGGCGATGGTGCGGACGGTGTTCTCGCCCAGGTGCTGGGCCACTTCCAGCACCAGGCGGAACGGCGCGCCGGTGCGCTGGTCGGTGTTGGTGGTCTCCAGCGCGTTCATGATCGCCGGCAGGTGGCCGTCGAACTCGACGTCGACGACGGCGCCGATGATCTGCGAGATGCGGCCGGTGGCGGCGCTGGCGGCCGGAGCCGGAGCGGCCTTCTTGGCGGCGGCGGGAGCCTTCGGAGCCGCAGCCTTCGGCGCGGCCTTGGCGGCGGCGGGCTTCTTGGCGGGAGCCTTGGGGGTCGTGGCCATGAGTCTGACTCTTTCGGGTTAGAGCGCTTCGGCGCCGGAGATGATCTCGATCAGCTCCTTGGTGATCTGCGCCTGGCGTGAACGGTTATATTGCAGGGTGAGGCTGGCGATCATGTCGCCGGCGTTGCGCGTGGCGTTGTCCATCGCCGTCATCTGGGCGGCGTAGAACCCGGCCTGGTTTTCGAGCATGGCCGACAGCACCTGGACGGTCAGGTTCCGCGGCAGCAGGGTTTCGAGGATCTCCTCCTCGCCCGGCTCGTACTCGTAGGCCGCGCCCTTCAGGTCGATGGTCGCGCCGCCGCCCTGGACTTGGGCCGGGATGAGCTGGGTCACGGTCGGAACCTGCGACACCACCGACTGGAAGCGGCTGAACGCCAGGGTGACGACGTCGATCTCGCCGGCCTCGAACAGCTCGGTGATCTTGTCGGCCACAGGCTGGGCGTTGGCCATCGAGGGAACGCCGGCCTCGAAGACCGCCACGAAGCGGTCGCCGTACTGACGCTTGAGCTGGTCGCGCGCCTTCTTGCCGACGACCAGGAGCTTCACGTCCTTCCCCTGGCCGGTCAGCTCGTTGATCTTCTCGCGCGCGGCGCGGATGATCGCGGTATTGAAGCCGCCCGCCATGCCGCGGTCCGAGGTCGCCACGACCACCAGATGGCGGTCGCTGCGGCCCGTGCCGACCAGCAGCTTCGGCGCGCCGTCTCCCGACACGCCCGCCGCCAGGTTGGCGATGACCGAAGCCATGCGCTGGGCGTACGGGCGGGCGTTCTGCGCAGCGTCCTGGGAGCGGCGAAGCTTCGCCGCCGCCACCATCTGCATCGCCTTCGTGATCTTCTGCGTGGCTTTCACGCTTCCGATCCGATTGCGCATCTCCTTGAGGCTGGCCATCTCCTAAAGCTCCGCTGACTTACGCGAAGCTCTTGGCGAAGGCTTCGAGAGCTTCCTTCAGCTTGGCCTCAGTGTCCGCCTTCAGCTCCTTGCTGGTGCGGATGGTGTCCAGGATGTCCTGGTGCTTGGAGTGCAGGCGGGCCAGCAGCTCGCTTTCGAAGCGGCCGACGTCGGCGGTCGCGACGCCGTCGAGATAGCCGCGGGTGCCGGCGTAGATCACCGCCACCTGCTCTTCGACCGCCAGCGGCGAGTACTGGGCCTGCTTCAGCAGCTCGGTCAGGCGTTCGCCGCGCGCCAGCTGGCGCTGGGTCGTCGCGTCGAGGTCCGAACCGAACTTCGCGAAGGCGGCCATTTCACGGTACTGGGCCAGCTCGCCCTTGATCGGGCCCGAAGCCTGCTTCATCGCCTTGATCTGGGCCGAGGAGCCCACGCGGCTGACCGAGATGCCGACGTTCACGGCCGGGCGGATACCCTGGAAGAACAGGTCGGTTTCCAGGAAGATCTGGCCGTCGGTGATCGAGATCACGTTGGTCGGGATGTAGGCCGACACGTCGTTGGCCTGGGTTTCGATGACCGGCAGAGCGGTCAGCGAGCCCGAGCCGTTGTCTTCGTTCAGCTTCGCGGCGCGCTCCAGCAGGCGGCTATGCAGGTAGAAGACGTCGCCCGGATAGGCTTCGCGGCCCGGCGGACGGCGCAGCAGCAGCGACATCTGGCGGTAGGCGACGGCCTGCTTGGAAAGGTCGTCATAGATGATGACGGCGTGCATGCCGTTGTCGCGGAACCACTCGCCCATGGCGCAGCCCGCGAACGGGGCCAGGAACTGCAGCGGGGCCGGTTCCGAGGCGGTGGCGGAGACGACGATGGTGTAGTCCAGGGCGCCGCGCTCTTCGAGCGTCTTGACGATCTGGGCGACGGTGGAGCGCTTCTGGCCGATAGCGACGTAGATGCAGTAGAGCTTGGCGCTCTCGTCGTCGCCGGCGTTGATCGACTTCTGGTTCAGGATGGTGTCGATCGCGACGGCGGTCTTGCCGGTCTGACGGTCGCCGATGACCAGCTCGCGCTGGCCCCGGCCGACCGGGATCAGCGAGTCGATGGCCTTCAGGCCGGTCTGCACCGGCTCGTGCACCGACTTCCGCGGGATGATGCCCGGCGCCTTGACGTCCACGCGGCGGCGTTCGGCCACGTTCTGGATCGGGCCCTTGCCGTCGATCGGCTCGCCCAGCGGGTTGACGACGCGGCCCAGCAGGCCCTTGCCGACCGGCACGTCCACGATTTCCGACAGGCGGCGGACTTCGTCGCCTTCCTTGATGGCGCGGTCTTCGCCGAAGAT
>NZ_JAYRST010000135.1:0-3684 GCF_041920015.1 Phenylobacterium sp. | reverse complement strand
CATGGCCGGGGTGCCGCGGGCCTCGCTGGTGGTGATCGCCGCCACCCTGACCTATTTCAACCTGCCCGAGGCCGGGCTGCTGCTGATCCTCGGCGTCGACCACCTGCTGGACATGGGCCGCAGCGCGACCAACGTGCTCGGCAACTCGGTCGCCAGCGCCGTGGTGGCCAAGTGGGAAGGCCAGATCGAAGAGCCCGAGCCGGAGCCCGCCAAGGCCTGATGCCCCCAGGCCGGCTGGGGTTTTTCCAGCCCCGTTAACGGTCGGTCCGTGATTTGTGCGTATCACGCAGTTATCCGAACACGTTCGCAGACTGGGTGGGAATGAGGGGCGTCGTCGAGCTCCCGGAATTGGTCGAAGACGTCGTGGGCGCCGAGATGGCCGGCCCCGGCGTCGGCCGCTGCGGACTCGCGCCGGGCGTCTCGTGAAGCCGGCCCCGCATATGATCGACGCCGCCGTCGCCGCGCGGCGGACCGAGCGCGAGCGGCAGGCCCGCCGCAAGGCCGAGATCCTGCTCGAAGCCAAGGCGCTGGAGCTTTCCGAAGCGGGCCAGGAGCTGCGCCGCGTCCACGACACCCTGGCCGGCCGCGTCGCCGAGCTGGAGGCCGAGCGGGCCCTGACCATGCACCTGGCGCGCACCGACAGCCTGACCGGCCTGCTCAATCGCGGCGCCTTCACCTCGGCCCTGATCGACCGCCTGGAGGCCGCCGAAGCCGGCGGCGGGGGAGCGGCCCTGTTCGTCATCGACCTCGACCGTTTCAAGACCCTCAACGACAGCCTGGGCCACCATGCCGGCGACCAGTTGCTGGCCGAGATCGGCCGGCGCCTGCGCGAACACGCCCACCCCGGAGACCTGGTCGCCCGGCTGGGCGGCGACGAGTTCGCGGTCATCACCGACCGCGAGGGCGCACGGGCCCGCGCCGAGGCCCTGACCCAGGCCCTGATCCAGACCCACACGATCTATGGCCGCGCCATCGCGCCGGGCGCCTCGGTCGGGCTGGCCGTCTATCCCGACGACGCGACGGACGCGACCGACCTGCAGCGGTTCGCCGACATGGCGCTCTATCGCGCCAAGACCGCCGGCGGCAGCCGTTGGTCGGCCTTCGACGAGGACCTGCGCCGGGCGAGCGAAGCGCGCCACAGCCTGGAGACCGAGCTGCGCCGCGCGATCCCCAGCGGCGACATCGTGCCCTGGTTCCAGCCGGTGGTGAACGCCGCCGACGGCCGGATCATCGCCGCCGAGGTGCTGGCCCGCTGGAACCATGCCGAGCGCGGCATGATCCCGCCCGGCGTCTTCGTGCCCCTGGCCGAGGAGCTGGGCCTGATCGGCGAACTGGACGGCATCATCTTCCAGAGCGCCTGCCAGCGGGCTGCGCCCTGGGTGCGCGAGGGGCTGATCGACACCATCGCCTGCAACGTCTCGCCGCGCGAGCTGCTGGACCCGGCCTTTTCGCGCAAGCTGATCGCGCGGCTGGCCGACACCGACCTGCCGGCCACGGCCCTGACCGTGGAGATCACCGAGACCTTCCTGGTCCATGACCTGTCCATGGCGCGCCGCCACATCGAGCGTCTGGCCGCCCGCGGCGTGCGCGTGGCCCTGGACGACTTCGGCACGGGCTATTCCAACCTGCGCGCCCTGCTGCAGTTGCCGATCCATACGGTGAAGCTCGACCAGTCGCTGATCGGCGGGGTGGGCCGCGACCCGCGCACCTCCAAGCTGGTGCGCGCCATGCTGAGCGCGGCCAAGTCGCTGGACGCGCGCATCGTCGCCGAGGGCGTCGAGGACGAGGCCCAGGCCATCTTCCTGCGCGCCGCCGGCTGCGACCGGATGCAGGGCTACCTGTTCGCCAGGCCGATGCCGGCCGACGACTGCGAGGCGCTGATGCGCGACCAAGCCGCCGGCGCGGGCGCCGAGACCGACCGCATCATGGCCGCCGCCGCCACCCTGCGCGCCGTCAACTTCTAGTTCGCCACTAACGCTGGCCGCTTGCGCAAGGCCCTTGCCCGCCCGATATCCGGCGCCATGCACAACCATCTTCGCACCTTCATGCTGCTGGCGGGCCTGACCGCCCTCTTCGTCGGCGTCGGCTATCTGATCGGCGGGGCGGCCGGCATGGCCATAGCCCTGGCAATCGCCGTGGCGATGAACGCCTTCAGCTACTGGAACTCCGACAAGATCGTGCTGCGCATGTACGGCGCGCGCGAGGTCGACCAGAGCGTCGCCGAGCCGCTGCTGCGCAACTACGTCACCGACGTCTACGAACTGGCCGACCGCGCCAACCTGCCGCGGCCCAGGGTCTATGTGATGGAGAACGAGCAGCCCAACGCCTTCGCCACCGGCCGCGATCCCGAGCACGCGGCGGTGGCCGCCACGGTCGGCCTGCTGCGCATGCTCGACCGGCGCGAGATCCGTGGGGTGATGGCGCACGAGCTGGCGCACGTGAAGAACCGTGACACCCTGACCATGACCATCACGGCGACCATCGCCGGGGCCATCTCCTCGCTCGCCAACTTCGCCCTGTTCTTCGGGGGCAACGACCGCGAGCGGCCGGGCGGGATCATCGGGACCATCGCCCTGATGGTGCTGGCCCCGATGGCCGCGGGCCTGGTGCAGATGGCGATCAGCCGCGGTCGCGAATACGAGGCCGACCGCCACGGCGCGGAGATCAGCGGCGATCCGGAGGCCCTGGCCAGCGCCCTGCAGAAGATCGACGCCTACGCCCGCGGCATCGTCAATGTGACGGCCGAGCGCAATCCCGCCACCGGCCAGATGTTCATCATCAATCCCCTGGCCGGCCACGGCGCCGACAACCTGTTCTCGACCCACCCGTCGACCGGCAACCGGGTGGCGGCGCTGATGAAGCTGACCGGCCGCGGCGCCCCGCCGGCCGCGCCGATCGTCAGCGGCGGAGGCCGCCGCAGCCAGACCGCCGTGCCGGTGACCAAGGCCCGCGCGCCTGACCCCTGGGCCTAAGGGAACCTCCGGGGTTGCCCCATCCGGCGCCGGGGATCACTCTGGCGTCCGAGCAGCCCGCGTTCCAAGACGGGCCGTCCCAAGGGAGAGGGAGCAGACCATGGCCACGGCCTTTGCGCGCGCCGCCGATATCGAGGCCAGCCTGGAGCTGCTGGCCGAACGGGACATCGACCCGGCCGCCCGCGTCTATCAGCGCATGTTCGAGCTGCACCCGCAGATGGAGCCCTATTTCTGGCGCGACACCGACGGCAAGATCCGCGGCGAGATGCTGTCGCTGGCCTTCGCCGCCATCCTCGATTTCGTGGGCGAGCGCCGCTACGCCGACCACATGATCGGCACGGAGATGATCAATCACGAAGGCTATGACGTGCCGCGCGACGTCTTCGCCACCTTCTTCGCCATCGTCCGCGACGCCTTGCGCGACCTCCTCGGCGCCGACTGGACGCCCGCCTTCGATAGCGCCTGGAGCGAGATGCTGGCCGAGATCGAGTCCTATGCCCGCCAGACGCCGCGCAGTGACGCAACCAACAGCTTCCACGCCGCGCGCGTGGAGCAGTTTCAGCGCGGCGAAGCCGCGTCTTAGCGGGACGCCCAATCCATGTCGTCCCGGCTTGCGCCGCTAGATCGTGCTTGGATTTGATTGAATCGCGGGATTCCGGTTTTGGGCGGATCGTGATTCAAGATGTGGGCTGGGCGGAGGCCAGCCTGCATG
>NZ_JAYRST010000134.1:0-3692 GCF_041920015.1 Phenylobacterium sp. | reverse complement strand
AATTCCGGAACGCGGATGAACTTGGCCGACATGCCCTTGGGATCGACTTCGATATAGTCGGGGGTGTCGCGTTCGGCCGACTGCAGGGCTTCCAGCACCAGGGCCATGTTGCGCGAACGCTCGCGCACCGTGATCACGTCGCCGATCTTCACGCGATAGGAGGCGATGTTGACGCGCTTGCCGTTCACCAGCACGTGGCCGTGGTTCACGAACTGACGGGCGGCGAACACGGTCGGCACGAACTTGGCGCGGTAGACGACGGCGTCCAGGCGCGATTCCAGCAGGCCGATCAGGTTTTCCGAGGTGTTGCCCTTGCGGCGGGCGGCTTCGGTGTAGGTGCGCGAGAATTGCTTCTCGGTCAGGTTGCCGTAGTAGCCCTTCAGCTTCTGCTTAGCGCGCAGTTGCAGGCCGAAGTCGGAAACCTTGGACTTGCGGCGTTGGCCGTGCTGGCCGGGACCGTAGGCGCGCGAATTGATCGGCGACTTCGGACGACCCCAGATGTTTTCGCCCATCCGGCGGTCGATCTTGTACTTGGCGCTATGGCGCTTCGACATGCTCGTCTCTTTTCTTCGGACCCGGGCCGGCGATCCCGCAAGTGGGACCGCGTTTGCAACGGCGGCGTCGGATCAACCCGTCATGACATCGCAAGCCCTCCGGGCAGGCCCGGCGGCGCGAAGGGGCGGTGTATGACGTCCCGCGCCCTCGGAGTCAATGCAGCGGCCCAAAAGGCCTAACGGCAGCGGGACTTGCCCATCGCATCGACGCGGCAGCGCGTGGTCCGGCCGCTGCTGTCCTTGACCACCAGATTGCCCATCGCATCGCGGCGGGTGCTCACCTTCTCGCCGTCGGGATAGGTGGTGGTGACATTGCCCATGGCGTCGCGCCGCACCGTCACCTGCTCGCCGTACTGGTCGGTCCAGGTGGTGTTGCCCATGGCGTCGCGCGTGCCGGTGACGATGTTGCCATAGATGTCATGGCAGATCGTGCGGCCGACCTCGTTGCGGCAGGCGGTCGTCTGGGCGAAGGCCGGCGCGGCGAGGGCGCCAAGCGCGACGATGGCCAGGACAAAGCTCTTCATGATGCGCTCCCGATTTCAGGCTCAACCTATCGTGTCGCTTCAGCGACCGCCAGTATCGCGCGCGGTTCGCGCCAGAGTCCGGCGCGCCGCCTCGCCGGCCTGCCGCCACCACCGGCGCACCAGCTCGCCCGCATCGCCCGGCTGGGCCAGCCGTACGCCCTGCCCGGCCCACAGCGAGATCATGTCGGCGTTCCCCTGGCTCGCGGCCGCCGCGCGCAGCGGCTGGGTCAGGCGGTTCTGGACGGGATAGGCGGGAACCTCGTCCTGCACAGGCGCCATCTGGCGCATATAGCGGTTCTCGATCCCGCGGGCGTGACGGCCGGTGAAGGCGCGGGTCAGGCGGGTGGCGTCGTCCGGGACGGCAGTCAGCGCCTCGCGCCACGGCGCGCTGACCGTCGCCTGGTCGGACAGCAGGAAGGCCGTGCCCATCTGCACGGCGCTGGCGCCCAGGGCCAATGCGGCCGCCACGCCGCGCCCGTCCATGATCCCGCCCGCGGCGATCACCGGCAGGTCCACCGCCTCGAGGATCAGCGAGGTGAGCGCCATCGTACCGACCAGGCTAGCGTCCAGCTCCGACAGGAAATGGCCGCGATGGCCGCCGGCCTCGAACCCCTGCGCGCAGATCCCGTCGACGCCGACCTCGGCCCAGGCCCGGGCTTCCGGCACGTTGGTGGCGGTTCCGACCGTAAACGTGCCGACCGCGCGCAGGGCGGCCACCTGCGCTTTCGTCAGGATTCCGAAGGTGAAGGAGGCGACCGGCGGGGCCGCGCGCACCAGGGCTGCGAACTGCGCCTCGAAGTCGGGCGCGAAGCTGTTGGGCCGCCCCGGCAAAGGCTCGCCCAGCTCGGCGTACCAGGGCGCCAGGCGCGCGAGGGCCGCTTCGACGCTCGCGGCGTCGGGCGAGACCGGCGGCGCCATCAGCAGGTTGACGCCGAACGGCGCGGCGCTGGCCGCCCGGAACGCGGCGACCTCGGCCTCGATGGCCTCGGGCGCCATGGCGCCGGCGGCGAGCGAACCCAGCCCACCGGCCCCACAGACCGCCAGGGCCATCTGGCTGGAGGAGGCCCCGACCATCGGCGCCTGCAGAATAGGAATCTCCAGGCCGTCCAACAGCGCGCGCAACGACATCAGGCGTCTCCCCCAGCCTTCCTGCGCGCCAGCTTCTCCAGCGCCCGGCCCCGCCCCCGCGAGAGCGCCGTCACCACCCCGCGGAAGGTCCGCACCTCCTGGTCGGAGAACCGCGCCCGGCCCAGCGCCGAGCGGAGGTTCTGCACCATGGACGGCTTCTTTTCCGGCGGATGGAAGAAGCCCGCCTCGTCCAGCTCGCGCTCGAAATGGTCGTAGAGGCCCTGCATGGCGGCCGCCTCCGCTGGCGGCGGCCCCTCGCGGAAGTTCGCCGGCGCGCCGCTTTCCACCGTCATGCGCCATTCATAGGCGTTGATCGCCACGGCCTGGGCCAGGTTCAGCGACCGGAACCGTGGATCGATGGGCAAGGTCACCACCGCCTGGCAAAGCGCGATGTCGGCGGTCTCCAGCCCCGCCCGCTCGCCGCCGAACAACAGGCCGGCGGCGCGGCCCTGCGCCACCTCGGCCGCGAGGTTGGCGGCCGCTTCGCGCGGGCCGATCACCGGCAGTTGCAGTTCGCGCGGCCGCGCGGTCGTCGCATAGACCAGATGCAGGTCGGCGATCGCCTCGGACACGCTGTCATAGACCCGCGCGGCGTTCAGCGGCCATTCCGCGCCCGAGGCCGAGGCCCAGGCCCGCTCCTGCGGCCAGCCGTCCCGCGGATTGACCAGGCGCAGGTCGGCCAGGCCGAAATTGGCCATCACCCGCGCGACCGCGCCGATATTATGGGCCAGTTGCGGCGCGTTCAGGATGATGCAGGGGGGAGCATTGGAGTCCATGCCGCGTTTTGCGGCCGGAGCGGCGGCCCTGGCAAGGGCGAGCCGGAGACATCGGCCTGACCGGCGCAAGCCTCCGCCTCTTTGCGTCGCGGCCCTGGCCTAGTATACGGCCCCTACCCCATCCGTCACACACCTCCCGGAGCGCTCCGCCCTCATGGCCAAGATTAAAGTCGCCAACCCTGTCGTGGACCTCGACGGGGACGAGATGACCCGCATCATCTGGAAGTGGATCAAGGACAAGCTGATCTTCCCCCATCTGGACATCGATCTGGATTACTACGACCTGGGGATCGAGCACCGCGACGCCACCGACGACAAGGTCACCATCGACGCGGCTGAGGCCATCAAGCGCCATGGCGTCGGCGTGAAGTGCGCCACCATCACCCCGGACGAAGCCCGCGTGGAAGAGTTCGGCCTGAAGAAGATGTGGAAGTCGCCGAACGGCACCATCCGCAACATCCTGGGCGGCGTGGTCTTCCGCGAACCGATCATCTGCAAGAATGTTCCGCGGCTGATCCCCGGCTGGACCCAGCCGATCATCGTCGGCCGCCACGCCTTCGGCGACCAGTACAAGGCCACCGACTTCAGGGTTCCCGGGCCCGGCCGCCTGACCATCAAGTGGGAAGGCGACAACGGCGAGTCGATCGAGCACGAGGTGTTCGAGTTCCCCGGCGGCGGCGTCGCCATGGGCATGTACAACCTGGACGACC
>NZ_JAYRST010000133.1:0-3987 GCF_041920015.1 Phenylobacterium sp. | reverse complement strand
GCAGTGGCATGATGCACGTCCTCAATTTCTCCCCCCCTGGGGGAGGTGGATCGCCGCGCCAGCGGCGAGACGGAGGGGGCGTCCTGGCCTCCCTCCTCGCCGCCCTCGCTCTCGCCGCTTGCGCGGCCCCGCCCCTGCCGACCGCGCCGGTCGCCGCCACCGGGGAGATCGCCGTCGCCGCCGTGCCCGTCGCGCTCAACCCCGCCGACCCGGCCCAGAGCGCCGTCGGCGCTTTCCGCTACGCCGGCGGCGTGGCCCTCTCCTCGGCCGACACTGCGCGCTTCCACGGCCTCTCCGACATGGCGGTCACCGACGGGGTGAACCTGACCGCGGTCAGCGACGAGGGCGACCTCCTGAAGGCGAAGATCGTGCTGGACCGCCAGGGCCGCGTCGCGGGCCTCGCCTCGGCGAGGATCACCGCCCTGCCCGGCCTCGACGGCAAGCCGCTGCCCGGCAAGCTCGCCGCCGATTCCGAAGGCCTGGCCCTGATGGCCAATGGCGACCTGCTGGTCTCCTTCGAGCAGAATCACCGGATCTGGCTCTATCCGAAGGATGGCGGCGTCCCGCGCCCGGTTCCCTCGCCCGACGCGAAATTCCCGCCCAATGGCGGCATGGAGGCGCTCGGCCCCGATCCGGCCGCTGGCCCCGACGCCTATGTCGCCGGCGGGGAAGAGAGCGGCCAGACCTGGACCTGCCGCCTTTCGGGCGCCTGCGTTTCCGGCCCGGTGGTCGCCAAGCCGCCGGAGTTCGGCCTCGTCGCCCTCGCGCGCCTGTCGGAAGGCCGCACGGCCTGGCTGCTGCGCGCCTGGGACCCGATCCGCGGCAGCCGCGTGACCCTGACCATCCAGGCTTCGGACGGCCGCGAGCTCGGCCGCCTGGAGCTGGCCCGCCCCTACACGGTCGACAATTTCGAGGCCCTGGCCGCGGTCCCGGCCAAGGACGGGAGCATCCGGTTCTACCTGCTCTCGGACGACAACTTCCAAAGCATCCAGCGCACCCTGCTCCTGGCGTTCGACTGGAAGGGGTAGCGGCGGGTTTCTGCAACGCCTCCACCCTAAACCTGCCGATAGCCCCGCTATCGGCAGGCGAAAACGCCCCCGCGGGCGCTCTATCCCCGCGAACCGTTCGATTCTGGCAGGTTTTCCCGCCCCCTGCCGATAGCTTCGCCGATAAGCAAAAAGGCCGCCCCGAGGGACGGCCTTTTCGAAACTTCCGAAAGCCTGGAGGGCTTAGGCGGCGGGCTGCTCGGCCAGCTTGGCCTTGAGCTGACGCTTGATCTTCAGGGCGCGCGGCGAAAGGTTCTCGTCGCGGGCGCCGACCAGGAAGGCGTCCAGGCCGCCCTTGAAGTCCAGGGTGCGCAGGGCCGCATTGGTGATGCGCAGCCTGAACGACTGGCCCAGGGCGTCCGACTGCAGCGTCGCCGGCGAGAGGGCCGGCAGGAAGCGGCGCTTCGTCTTGATGTTCGAGTGGCTGACGTTGTGGCCGACCATGGGACCGACACCGGTGAGTTCGCAACGACGCGACATGGCTTTATGACCTACGCGAGAAAGGGATGTGCGGCGGGAGGACCCGCGCGAAGGAGCGGGCGATATAGTCGAAGCCCGCATCGGGCGTCAAGGCGGAGCCGCCGAAACCTTGAGTCTTTTCGATGCATTGGCCGGCGCGGGCGCCGATCCGATTGTGCTTCAAGCGCGGCGATATACAATCCCTTGTAGGGAACAAAGCCTGAATCGGCGCGAGTCGCTGATTCGGACACGCTTCGTTTCGCCCGCGTTCCCCAACGCCAAGCTTCATAACGACGTTCTTCGAACGCGCACGAAAAAGGCCCCGCGCCAACGCACGGGGCCTTCGTCGATCTTGCCAGGCCGCCCTTAGGACAGCACGACCACCACGACCCGACGGTTGGCCGCACGGCCGTCGCGGGTGTTGTTCGGCGCGACCGGCTCGTCCTCGCCGTAGGAGATGGTCGCCATCCGGTTCAGGGCCACGCCCTGCTTGTTGAGATAGCGGCGCACGGCCTCGGCGCGGTCGGCGCCCAGGCGGATGTTGCCCTCGGGCGAGCCGGTGGCGTCGGTGTGGCCCTGCACCTCGACATAGACGTTCTTGTTCTCGCCCTTCAGGCGGTCAGCCAGGGCGGTCAGCCGCTCCTCGGCCTCCGACGACAGGGTCGCCTTGCCGGTCGGGAACTTCAGCGCGTCGTCGGACAGCACCACCTGGTAGAGGAACTTGCCCTCGGCCAGCTTGCCGGCCGCGGTCGCCCGCTCCAGGGCCTCGCGGGAGGTCTGGTCCAACTCGCCCAGGCGGGTTTCATGCTGGGCGACCTTGGCGTCGACGACGCCGACCTGTTCGTTGACGTATTTCTTCGTGGCGCAGCCCCCCAGGCCCAGCGTCCCGATCGCCAGAGCGCTCAAGACCACCCCGCGCGTTTTCGTACCAATCATCGTTTCCTACGACCTCTCCAGCCGCCTCTTCCAAAGCCCGGACATTCAAAGACCCCTGGCACAGCAGGACTTCCCCGCATTCGCACGGGCAGGCTTCGCCGCGAAAAACGGGCCTTGGCCGACATGGTTGCGGCGGCGTTCGGTCGCACCCCCCGGAAAACGCGGCTTTCCCCGACCTGAGATTGAGCCACGCCGAAATTCGCCCATGCTCCGGCTTGCGGAACACCGATCTTCATATTACTGACTATCTGGTCAGTTATTTAGAGCCATGTCCTCGACCGCCGCCCCCAAGCTCAAGCGCCGCAAGGCCGACCGGCCCGACGAGATCGTCGCCGCCGCCTTCCAGGTGTTCGCCAAAAAGGGATTCGCCGCCGCGCGGCTGGAGGACATCGCCGCACGCGCAGGCGTCTCCAAGGGCGCGATCTATCTCTATTTCGCGACCAAGGAGGACGTCTTCCGCGCCGTGGTCGAGCAGGCGGTCGCGCCCCATCTCGCCCAGGTCCGGGCAGCCGTCGCCGCCCCTTCGCACGCCTTCCCCGACCTGTTGCGCGACATCGTACCGACCATGGCTGGCCTGGCCGCCTCGTCGCCCCTGGGCGGAGTGCTGAAGATGGTGGTCGGGGAATCGCGCAACTTCCCGCATCTGGCCCAGGCCTGGCACGACACCCTGGTCGCCCCGGCCCTCGCGGCCATGACCGCCGCCATCGCCGCAGCCCAGGCACGCGGCGAGCTGCGCCCCTGCGATCCGCGTCAGGCCGCCATCGGCCTCGTCGCGCCGATGCTGGTCGGCGTCATCTGGCGCGAGACCTTCGTTCCGGTGGGCGCCGCCCCGCTGGATATCCCCGCCCTCGCCCGCCAGCACGTGGAAACATGGCTGGGCGGCATGTCCGCCGGAGCCGCCGGATGAAGCCCCAGCGCCTGCTCGTCCCTGGCCTGCTGCTGGCCGCCGCCGTCATCGTGGGGGTGATCTGGCTGGTTCCGCGGTTGACGCAGCCGGCGGTCCTGTCCGGTTATGTCGAGGGCGAGCCGCTCTATCTCGCCTCGCCGGTCTCCGGCCGCGTCGACCAGATGCTGGTCCAGCGCGGCGACACCGTGGGCGCAGGCCAGCGATTGTTCGTGGTCGATCCTTCGCAACTGCGCGGCGCACGCGACCAGGCGCAGGCCGAGGTCGCCGCCGCCCAGGCCCAGGCGGCCGACGCCCGCAAGGGCCAGCGCCCGGTCGAACTGGCCGTGTTCGACGCCAATCTCGCCGCCGCCGAGGCAAGCCTGCGCGACACCGAGGCGACCCTGCGCCGCGTCCGCCCGCTGGTGCAGAAGGGCTTTTACGCCAAGGCCCGGCTCGACGACGCCCAGGCCGCGCGCGACGCCGCGGCCGCCCAGGTCGCCGCCGCCCGCCGCCAGCGCCAGGCCGCCGCCCTCGGCGCCCGCGAGGATCAAGTCCGCGCCGCCGACAGCCGCGTGGCCCAGGCCGGCGCGGCGTTGGACGCCGCCCAGGCCCGCCTCTCCGACATCGCCCCGGCCGCGCCGGCGCCCGCCCGGGTCGAGG
>NZ_JAYRST010000132.1:0-4605 GCF_041920015.1 Phenylobacterium sp. | reverse complement strand
AGTACCGGGTTCAAGCCGGTGACCTGCTGGTCGTCGAAAAGCTCGACGGTGAACCCGGTGCGGAAGTCGCGTTCGGCGACGTCCTGATGCTGGGCGACGGCGAGGCCGTGACGGTCGGCGCCCCGCTGGTCGACGGCGCGAAGGTCTCCGCCACCCTGATCGAAACCCGCAGGGGCGAGAAGGTGAAGATCTTCAAGAAGATCCGCCGCCAGGGCTATCGTCGCACCCGCGGTCACCGCCAGTCGGAAACCGTGCTGCGCGTCACCGCCATCGACGGCGCCGGCAAGTCGGCCAAGTGGGACGGCAAGGTCGACCTGACCTCGAAGGCCCTGCTGGACGCGCGCGCGCGCAACCTGAAGAACGTGGTCGCCGAGCTGGAAGCCGCTGCGGCTCCGGTCGCCGAGGCGCCGGCCAAGAAGGCCGCGCCGAAGAAGGCCGCCGCACCGAAGGCCGAAGGCGAAGCGAAGGCTGCGCCGAAGAAGGCCGCCAAGACGTCCGACGACGCCGCCGAATAAGCGCGTCCCAGAAGAGTTAGGAGAGAGCTATGGCTCACAAGAAATCCGGCGGCTCCTCGCGCAACGGTCGCGACTCGGCTGGCCGTCGCCTTGGCGTCAAGAAGTTCGGCGGCGAAGCCGTCGTCGGCGGCAACATCATCGTGCGCCAGCGCGGCACCAAGTTCTTCGCCGGCGAGAACGTCGGCATGGGCAAGGACCACACCCTTTTCGCCACCGCCGCAGGTTCGGTGAAGTTCGTCACCAAGCGTGACGACCGCACCTACGTGAACGTGGTCGTGCCGCAAGCGGCCGAATAATCAGGCGAACCTCTTGAAACCGGGTTCGCCGTAAGGCGATCCGGGCAGGAAGCTTCCGAGGGGGAGTCCGGACCGCCGGACTCCCCCTCTTCGTTTTCTGCAACAGGCCCCCAAAAGAGGGCCGGGAGGTACGCAATGTGCGCGATCGAACTGGAGCCCGTCATCACCACGCAGCGTCTGCGGCTGCGTAAGCCCCGCCGCAGCGACGCAGCCCAATTGGCGACCTACGCCAACGACTTCGACGTGGCGCGCATGACCACGGCCATGCCCTATCCCTATGGCGTGGACCACGCCGAGGGCTTTCTCGAGAAGGCCAGCGAGGCCGATCCCGCCAGCGAGGCGGTGTTCGTCATCGACCATCCCGAGCATGGGGCGGTCGGCGTGCTGGGCTTCCATACCCAGGACGGCGGCGAGTGCGAGATCGGCTACTGGCTCGGCCGGCCGCACTGGGGCGAAGGCTTCGCCACCGAGGCGGCGCAGGGCGCGCTGGTCTGGGCCCATCGCACCTGGGGCCGGCGCTACATGCGCGCGGGCCACTTCGCCGACAACCCGGCCTCGGGCCAGGTGCTGTGCAAGGCCGGCTTCCTCTACACCGGCGACGTCGAACTGCGTAGCAGCGTCGCCCGCGGCGGCCAGCCGACCCCGACCCGCATGATGGTCTGGCTGGCCTGATCCACCCGTCATCCCCGGCCGGAGCGGAGCCGAAGGCCGGGGATGACGACCTTCGGGCCACTCCGCCCTCGACCTGCGTCCTTCTGTGCTACAAAAGGCCCCGATGAAGTTCCTCGACCAGTGCAAGATCTATATCCGCTCCGGAAACGGCGGCGGCGGCGCTGTGTCGTTCCGGCGCGAGAAGTACATCGAGTACGGCGGCCCAGACGGCGGCGACGGCGGCAAGGGCGGCGACGTCTGGATCGAGGCGGTCGACGGGCTGAACACCCTGATCGACTATCGCTACCAGCAGCACTTCAAGGCCGGGACCGGCATCCACGGCATGGGCCGCAACCGCCACGGCGCGGCCGGCGAGGACGTGGTGCTGAAGGTGCCAGTCGGCACCGAGATCCTCGACGAGGACAAGGAAACCCTGATCGCGGACATGGATGTGGCCGGCAAGCGCCTGCTGCTGCTGAAAGGCGGCAACGGCGGCTGGGGCAACGACCGCTTCAAGGGACCGATCAACCAGGCGCCGCGCCACGCCAATCCCGGCCAGGAAGGCGAGGAGCGCTGGATCTGGCTGCGGCTCAAGCTGATCGCCGACGTCGGCCTGGTCGGCCTGCCCAACGCCGGCAAGTCGACCTTCCTGGCCGCGGCCAGCGCCGCCAAGCCGAAGATCGCCGACTATCCCTTCACGACCCTGGCCCCCAACCTCGGCATGGTCGACCTGTCGCCCAGCGAGCGCTTCGTGCTGGCCGACATTCCAGGCCTGATCGAAGGCGCCTCTGAAGGCGCAGGCCTGGGCACGCGCTTCCTCGGCCATGTGGAGCGGACCGCGGTGCTGATCCACCTGGTCGACGCCACCCAGACTGACGTGGCCGAAGCCTGGCGCACGGTGCGCGCCGAGCTGGAGGCCTATGGCGAGGACCTGGGCGACAAGACCGAGATCGTCGCCCTCAACAAGATCGACGCCCTGGACGACAGCGTCATCGAGATGCAGCGCGAGGCGCTGGAGGAGGCGGTCGGCGGCAAGGTGCGGCTGGTCTCGGGCGTCTCGGGCAAGGGCGTGACCGAACTGCTGCGCGAAGCCTATGGCATGGTCCGCGACCGCAAGGCGCAGATCGCCGAGGAAGAGGCCGAGCAATCGGGCGGCGCAGGCTGGACGCCGTGAACGAACTGGCCGCCGCCAAGAAGGTCGTCGTCAAGGTCGGCTCGGCCCTGGTGGCGGGAGAGGCCGGACCCGATTCAGCCTGGCTCACCGCCTTCGCCGCGGACCTGGCGCGGCTACGCGCCCGCGGCCAGCAGGTGCTGGTGGTCTCGTCCGGAGCGGTGGCGCTGGGCCGCCGGCGGCTGGGCGTCGGCCGCCGCAAGCTGACCCTGCCGGAAAAGCAGGCCTGCGCGGCGGCCGGGCAGTCGGCGCTGATGCGGGCCTGGGAAGAGGCGCTGGAGCCGCATGGGATCGCCGCCGCCCAGGTGCTGATCACCCGGGACGACACCGAGATCCGCCGCCGCTGGCTGAATGCGCGGGCGACGCTTTCGACCCTGCTGGCGCTGGGCTCGACGCCGGTCATCAACGAGAACGACACGGTCGTCACCGAAGAGCTCCGCTACGGCGACAACGACCGGCTGGCCGCGCGCGTGGCCCAGATGATGGGGGCCGAGGCGCTGGTGCTGCTGTCCGACGTCGAGGGGCTCTACACCGCCGACCCGCGCAAGGACCCGGCCGCCCGGCATCTGCCGCGGATCGCGCACCTGACGCCGGAGATCGAGGCCATGGCCGGGGGCGCCAACGCCGCGGCCGGGGTCGGCACCGGCGGCATGGCCACCAAGATCATGGCCGCGCGCATCGCCCAGTCCGCAGGCTGCGCCACCATCATCACGCTCGGCCGCCGCCCGGCGCCGCTGGCCGCCATCGAGGCCGGCGAGACGGCCACGGTGATCGAGCCTTCAGTCTCGGCGGCCGCGGCCTACAAGGCCTGGATCGCCGGGTCGCTGGCGACCGCCGGGGCACTGGTGGTCGACGAGGGGGCGGCGCGGGCGCTGGCCGGCGGCAAGAGCCTGCTGGCCGCTGGGGTCAAGGCGATCTCAGGGCGGTTCGACAAGGGCGATGCGGTGCTGATCGCCGACGAGGCGGGGCGCGAGATCGGCCGTGGCCTGGCCCGCTACGACTCGGCCGACGCCGAGAGGATTCGCGGCCTGAAGTCCAGCGCCATCGAAGGCGTACTGGGCTTCAGCTACGGCCCGATGGTCCATGCCGACGACCTGGCGCTGGCGGTGCGGGCGCCGGCCTGAACATCTGCGGATTTGCGACGGGGCTTCAAGGAGCCTAGTAAACCTCAAACCGAGCATTAGGGCGCAATGGACGACGCGGCGGCGAGAACCAAGATCGGCACGAGCGTGGGCAGGCTGGAGGCTCTGACCGCCGGCATGCCGATCCCGTTCGGCGGCGACCGCGTGGCCTATGTCTCCGAAGCTCTGGCCGGCGCCTTCAAACCTGGCGACCGGCTGGTGGTGGTGCAGGAGAGCGGCGACCTGCTGCATGTGCCGGCCGCCGTCCAGGCCATCGCCGCCGGCGCGGTCGGCCGCGCCCACGCCGCCTTCGGCAAGCTGGCCGAGGTGTCGGATGCGGCGATCACCCGCTTCTTCGAGGCTTTCGCCGCCAATCTGGCCGACGACGGCGCCTGGAACGCCATCGCCAAGGCCAATTCAGACGATGTCGAACGGGCCAGGGCGCGCGGGCGCTCCACCACCCGCCTGGCGGTCAGCGAGGCGATGCGCGCCGACATGATCGCCGGCCTGCGGGTCTGGCGCGACACCGAGGGCGGACGTGGGCGCATCGTCGAGCAGGTGGTCCACGAAGGCTGGCGCGTCGATCAGGTCGCAGCGCCCCTGGGCGTGGTCGGCTTCGTGTTCGAGGGCCGCCCCAATGTCTTCGCAGACGCCACCGGCGTGCTGCGCACCGGCAACACCGTAGTCTTCCGCATCGGGTCCGACGCCCTGGGCACCGCGCGCGCCATCGTCGAACACGCCCTGGACCCGGCCCTGGAAGCCGCCGGCCTGCCGCCCGATTCGGCGGCCCTGGTCGACAGCCCCGAGCATGCGGCCGGCTGGGCGATGTTCTCCGATCCGCGCCTGGCCCT
>NZ_JAYRST010000131.1:0-4797 GCF_041920015.1 Phenylobacterium sp. | reverse complement strand
ACTACGGCAAGCCCGGACCCACCGTGATGCTCGCCGGATGGCTGCACTTCCAAGCCGCTAAGGACGGCGTCACCACACTGGCCGACAACAATGTGTGAATCCGGTAGGCGCTGCGCGCTTTCCGGGACGACACGCGAAGTGGGCTACCGCCGCTTATCGGAGCCATATGCGATTGCCCTGCCCCAAAAGGGGAGGAATGGGCCCTAAATCCACCCCCGCTCGCGCAGCGCCTTCGCATAGGTGCGGCTGACCGGAACCTCCGAGCCGTCCTTCAGCGTCAGGGTGGCGCGGCCGTCGCCCCGGCGGGCCTCGGCGATGGCCGCGCGCGCCACCCACCAGGAGCGGTGCACCTGCATCCCCTCGATCCCGTCGAGCTCGGCCACGGCGTCGGCCAGTCGCAGCAGGATCAGGTCCTGGCCCTGGGAGGTGTGCAGGCGCAGGTAATGGTCTTCCGACTCCACCGCCCACAGCTCGGCGCCCCGCAGCCGGGCGGGCAGCCGCTCCAGGAACCGGGGCGGCTCTGGCGTCGCGGCGGAGGCGGGCGGGGCGGCGCGCATGTTCATGAACACCGCGAAGAGGGTCATGGTCTCGCACATGACGAAGGTCACGCCGAAATAGCCGGGCAGTTGGGCCAGCGGCGCCGCGCCGTGCGGGATGAGCCGCGTGGAGCCCCACACCGCCAGGGCCATGAGCGGAGTCATCAGGGCCGCGGCCAGCGCCGCCTGGGCTAGCCGCCGGCCTGCGCCCCAGCCCAGCCGCACGACCAGCCGCAGCGCGACCATGCCGAGCCCGCCCCCGACCCAGGCGATGGCGACCATGTAGAGGGTGCGCGGCAGAAACGGCATGCCCCCGCTGCCGAACGCGCCGACGAAGCTGAGGAACACGCCGATCAGGCCGGAGATCGCCAGGGTGCGCCGCGCCGAAGTCCAGGTGATCGGCCCCAGGGGCGGGTCCTGCATCATTCCGCGCATCCGACTTTGCGCATTGCTCGGCTCGTCCTTCAGGCCCGCCGTCCTCGCCCGGCTCCGCAGATAGCCGATGTCGCCCAGAACGCAAACGGGCGGCCACCTGCGGCTCGCGCGCCGAGCGGGCGTGCGGCGTACTAAAATTACAATGATTTCTTGGCGTGGCGCGGTTGCCACACGCAAGCATGGCGCCTATAACCCGGCCCGTCCGTCGGCCCCGGCGGGCTTCCCCATCACGCGTTCCGCGGCCTCATGAACATCCACGAGCATCAAGCCAAGTCCGTCCTCTCCGAGTTCGGCGTGGCGGTCCCGCGCGGCTATGCCGCCTTCTCCGTCGACGAAGCGGTCAAGGCCGCACAGGACCTCGGAGGTCCGGTCTTCGTCGTGAAGTCCCAGATCCACGCTGGCGGACGCGGCAAGGGCCGCTTCGAGGGCCTCGGCCCCGACGCCAAGGGCGGCGTCCGCGTCGTCAAGTCGGTGGACGAGGTCAAGGCCAACGCCGAGGAGATGCTCGGCCGCGTGCTGGTGACCCATCAGACCGGCCCCAAGGGCAAGCAGGTGAACCGCCTCTACATCGAGGAAGGCGCCGCGATCGCCAAGGAATTCTACCTGTCGCTGCTGGTCGACCGCGAGACGAGCTGGGTCTCGGTCGTGGCCTCCACCGAAGGCGGCATGGACATCGAAGAGGTCGCCCACTCGACCCCGGAGAAGATCGTCACCTTCTCGATTGACCCGGCGACCGGCGTCTTCCCGCACCATGCGCGCAAGCTGGCCAAGGCCTTGGGCCTGACCGGCGGCCTCGCCAAGGAAGCGGCGACCCTGCTCGGCCAGCTCTACACGGCGTTCCTCGCCAAGGACATGAGCATGCTGGAGATCAACCCGCTGATCGTCACGGGCGACGATCACCTGCGGGTGCTCGACGCCAAGGTCAGCTTCGATAGCAACGCGCTCTTCCGTCACCCCGACATCGTCGCCCTGCGCGACGAAAGCGAAGAGGACGCCAAGGAGATCGAGGCCTCGAAGTACGACCTCAGCTACATCGCCCTCGACGGCGAGATCGGCTGCATGGTCAACGGCGCGGGCCTGGCCATGGCGACCATGGACATCATCAAGCTCTACGGCGCCGAACCGGCCAACTTCCTCGACGTCGGCGGCGGCGCCAGCAAGGAGAAGGTCACCGCGGCCTTCAAGATCATCACCGCCGACCCGAACGTGAAGGGCATCCTGGTGAACATCTTCGGCGGCATCATGCGCTGCGACATCATCGCCGAGGGCGTGGTCGAGGCGGTCAAGGAAGTCGGGCTGCAGGTTCCGCTGGTCGTGCGCCTGGAAGGCACCAACGTCGAGCTCGGCAAGAAGATCATCGCCGAGAGCGGCCTCAATGTGGTGTCCGCCGACGACCTGTCGGACGGCGCCGAAAAGATCGTCAAGGCCGTTCGGGAAGCCGCCTAATGTCCATTCTCATCGGCAAAGAAACCCGCGTCATCTGCCAGGGCATTACGGGCGCCCAGGGCACCTTCCACAGCGAACAGGCCATCGCCTACGGGACCAAGATGGTCGGCGGCGTGACCCCCGGCAAAGGCGGCCAGACCCATATCGGCCTGCCGGTGTTCGACACCGTCGAGGATGCGGTCAAGCAGACCGGCGCCGACGCCAGCGTGATCTACGTGCCGCCGCCCTTCGCGGCCGATTCGATCCTGGAAGCCGTCGACGCCGAGATCCCGCTGATCATCTGCATCACCGAGGGCATCCCGGTGGCCGACATGATCAAGGTCAAGCGCGCGCTCTCGGGCTCGAAGTCGCGCCTGATCGGCCCGAACTGCCCCGGCGTGCTGACGCCGGACGCCTGCAAGATCGGCATCATGCCGGGCAACATCTTCAAGAAGGGCTCGGTCGGCGTCGTTTCGCGCTCCGGAACCCTGACCTATGAAGCGGTCTACCAGACCTCGCAGGTCGGCCTGGGCCAGACCACCGCGGTCGGCATCGGCGGCGACCCGGTCAAGGGCACCGAGTTCATCGACATCCTCGACATGTTCCTCAAGGACCCGGAAACCGAGTCGATCATCATGATCGGCGAAATCGGCGGCTCGGCGGAGGAAGACGCGGCGGAATTCATCAAAAATTCGCCCATCAAGAAGCCTATGGTCGGTTTCATCGCGGGCCGTACGGCGCCTCCGGGCCGCCGCATGGGCCACGCCGGCGCCATCATCTCCGGTGGCAAGGGCGGTGCGGAAGACAAGATCGCGGCCATGGAAGCCGCGGGCATCCGCGTCTCCCCCTCGCCGGCGAAGCTGGGCGAAACCCTCGTTCAGGTGCTGAAAGGCGCCTGAACCCCACGGCCGGGCGCTGGCAGGCGCTCGGCGACAACCTAAGTAGTATGGGCGGTTCGCGCTCGGCTCCTTCATCCTGAGGTCCGCGCCGGACCCCTCGGGAAAACGGACCAAATGGCGGACGACGGCAGTCTGATCAACGAGGTGCTCGCTGAGACCTCCTTCCTCTACGGCGGCAACGCCGCGTTCGTGGAGGACCTCTACGCGAAGTGGGCGGCGAACCCGGCTTCGGTCGATGCGTCCTGGCAGGCCTTCTTCGCCTCGCTGAACGACCGCGCCGAAGAGGTGAAGGCCGCCGCCGGCCAGCGCTCCTGGACCAAGGCCGGCGCGCCCGCCGCCCGCCCCGACTGGCTCTCGGCCATCGACGGCCTCTGGCCTGCGGTCGAGGCGAAGGTCGGCGCCAAGGTCGCCGAACGCGCCGCCCCCGGGGCCAGCGCCGAATCGGTCCGCGCCGCCACCCTCGATTCCCTGCGCGCGATCATGATGATCCGCGCCTATCGGATGCGCGGCCACCTGCGCGCCAACCTCGACCCGCTGGGCGTCACCGTGCCCGAGGGCGATGCTTCCGAGCTCGATCCGGCGACCTACGGCTTCACCGAGGCCGACCTCGACCGCCCGATCTTCCTCGACTACGTGCTGGGCCTGGAGACGGGCTCGATCCGCGAAATCCTGGCGCTGCTGAAGCGCACCTACTGCGGCGACATCGGCGTCCAGTACATGCACATCTCCGACCCGGCCCAGAAGGCCTGGCTGCAGGAGCGCATCGAGGGCCGCGACAAGGAGATCCACTTCACCAAGGAGGGCAAGGTCGCCATCCTGAAGAAGCTGATCGAGGCCGAAGGCTTCGAGCGCTTCCTGCACAAGCGCTATCCGGGCACCAAGCGCTTCGGCCTGGACGGCGGCGAGGCCATGGTCCCGGCCATGGAGCAGATCATCAAGCGCGGCGGCGCGCTCGGCGTGCGCGACATCGTCTTGGGCATGCCGCACCGCGGCCGCTTGAACGTGCTGGCCGCGGTGATGGCCAAGCCCTACCACGTCATTTTCCACGAGTTCCAGGGCGGCTCCTCGGTGCCGTCCGACATCGAGGGCTCGGGCGACGTGAAGTATCACATGGGCGCCTCGTCCGACCGCGCCTTCGACGGCAACAGCGTCCACCTGTCGCTGACCGCCAACCCCTCGCACCTGGAGATCGTCAATCCGGTGGTGCTGGGCAAGGCGCGCGCCAAGCAGGCCTTCACCCTGCGCGATGCGCCGGACTCGGGCCGCGGCCACGTGCTGCCGCTGCTGCTGCACGGCGACGCGGCCTTCGCCGGCCAGGGCGTGGTGGCCGAGTGCTTCGCCATCTCCGGCACCAAGGGCTACCGCACCGGCGGCACCATCCACTTCATCGTCAACAACCAGATCGGCTTCACGACGGCGCCGCAGTACAGCCGCTCCTCGCCCTATCCGTCGGACGTGGCGCTGATGGTCGAGGCGCCGATCTTCCACGTGAACGGCGACGA
>NZ_JAYRST010000130.1:0-4830 GCF_041920015.1 Phenylobacterium sp. | reverse complement strand
AACGGCGCAATCCCATATCTATTCCATTGCTTCCAAAGTCCGACGAGCCATGCCTAGCCTCAACGAAATCAGAGCCGCGTTCCTGGGCTACTTCGAAAAGAATGATCACCTGATCATTCCGTCGGCTCCGCTCGTGCCGCAGAACGACCCGACCCTGTTGTTCGTCAATGCGGGTATGGTGCCGTTCAAGAACTACTTCACCGGCGCCGAGACCCCGCCGGCCAAGCGTGCGGCGTCTTCGCAGAAATCGGTCCGCGCCGGCGGCAAGCACAACGACCTGGACAATGTCGGCTACACCGCGCGCCACCACACCTTCTTCGAGATGCTGGGGAACTTCTCCTTCGGCGACTATTTCAAGGAAGGCGCGATCGAGTACGCCTGGACCCTGCTGACCAAGGAATTCGGGATTCCGGCGGAGAAGCTCTGCGTCACCGTCTATCACACCGACGAAGAGGCCGCCGCGCTCTGGAAGAAGATCGCCGGTCTGCCGGACGACAAGATCATCCGCATCGCCACCAGCGACAATTTCTGGTCGATGGGCGACACCGGCCCCTGCGGGCCATGTTCGGAAATCTTCTACGACCACGGCGCGCACATCCCCGGCGGCCCGCCCGGCAGCCCGGACGAGGACGGCGACCGGTTCGTCGAGATCTGGAATCTCGTCTTCATGCAGTTCGAGCAGTTCGCCGACGGCCGGCGGATCGACCTGCCCAAGCCGCAGATCGACACCGGCATGGGGCTGGAGCGGATCGCCGCGGTCCTGCAGGGCGTGCACGACAACTATGACGTCGACCTGTTCCGCACCCTGATCGCCGCCTCCAAGGCGCTGGTGGGCGACGGCAGCAACGGCCCGTCGCATCGGGTCATCGCCGACCATCTGCGCTCGACCAGCTTCCTGATCGCCGACGGCGTGTCGCCCTCCAACGAAGGTCGCGGCTACGTCCTGCGCCGGATCATGCGCCGCGCCATGCGCCACGCCCACCTGCTGGGCGCCGAGGAGCCGCTGATGCACCGGCTGGCTCCGGTCCTCGTGGCCGAGATGGGCGAGGCCTATCCCGAACTGAAGCGGGCCGAACCGGTGATCGTCGAGACCCTGCGCCAGGAGGAGGAACGGTTCCGCCGCACCCTAGGCCGTGGCATGACGCTGCTGGACGAGGCGACCGCGGACATGAAGCCGGGCGACATGCTGCCTGGTGAAACCGCCTTCAAGCTCTACGACACCTACGGCTTCCCGCTCGACCTGACCCAGGACGCGGTGCGCAACAAGGGGCTGTCGGTCGACCTGTCGGGCTTCGAGGACGCCATGCGCCGCCAGCGCGACCAGGCGCGCGAGGCCTGGACCGGCTCAGGCCAGGCGGCGGCCGCCGCCGAATGGTTTTCGATCCGCGAGCGGCTGGGCGCGACCGAGTTCCTCGGCTACGAGACCACCGAGGCGACCGGCAAGCTGCTGGCCCTGGTGGCCGGTGGCGCCGAGGTCCAGGCCGCTTCCAGCGGCCAGACCGTGCTTGCCGTATTCGACCGCACCCCCTTCTACGCCGAGAGCGGCGGCCAGGCCGGCGACGTGGGCGAGATCGAATGGAACGGCGGCAAGGCGCGGGTGCTCGACACCCAGAAGCAGGCCGGCGACCTGTTCGTGCATGAGATCGAGATCCTGCAGGGCGAGCTCGCGCCCGGCGCCGAGGCGCGTCTGGCGGTCGATCCCGACCTGCGCACGGCCACCCGCGCCAACCACTCGGCGACCCACCTGCTGCACGCGGCTCTACGCAACGTGCTGGGCCCGCACGTGTCGCAGAAGGGCCAGATGGTCGATGGCGAGCGCATCCGCTTCGACTTCAGCCACGGCGGCCCGGTGACGCCGGAGGAGATCGAGAAGATCGAAGCCGAGGTGAATGCGGTGGTCCGCCAGAACCTGGCCGCGGTGACCGAGGAAATGGCGCCCGACAGGGCGATCGAGGCCGGCGCCATGGCGCTGTTCGGCGAGAAGTACGGCGACAGCGTGCGCGTGCTGACCCTGGGCAAGGCGCTGAGCGGCGACGGGAACTATTCGGTCGAACTGTGCGGCGGCACCCATGTCGCGCGCACCGGCGACATCGCGCTCTTCAAGGTCGTCTCGGAAAGCGGCGTGGCGGCCGGCGTGCGCCGGATCGAAGCCCTGACCGGCGAGGCGGCGCGCCGCTGGCTGACCGAGCAGGCCGGCGTCGCCAAGGCCCTGGCCGACCAGTTCAAGGTTCCGGTGGCCGAGGTCGCCGCGCGGGTCGAGGCGTTGGAGACCCAGCGCCGCAAGCTGGAGAAAGACCTGGCCGACGCCAAGCGCCAACTGGCCATGGGCGGCGGGTCGACCGGCGCTACGGCCGGCCCCGAGGAAATCGGCGGCGTGCAGGTCATCGCCCGCGTCATGGATGGCGTCGGCGGCAAGGACCTGCGCCCGATCGCCGAGGCGTTCAAGAAGCAGCTTCCGGACGGCGTCATCGCCCTGGTCGGGTCCGCGGACGGCAAGGCGGCCGTAACGGTCGCCGTCACGGGCTCTGCGGCCGGCCGGTTCAGCGCGGTCGACCTGGCCAAGGCGGCGGTCCAGGCCATGGGCGGCCAGGGCGCCGGCGGGCGGCCTGACTTCGCACAAGGCGGCGCTCCGGACGGCGCCAAGGCGGCTGAGGGCCTGGCGGCGATTAAGGCCTTGCTCGCCGTCTGACCAGCCAGAGCATTTTCCGCCGAAGTGGACACCGGTTCGGCGGAAAATGCATTAAATTCAAAGAGTCTTGAGCATGAACCGTTTCAATGGAAACGGTTCATGCTCTGGGTCAGTGCGTGACGCGGATTCGGGCGCTGCCTGGCGCTCCGACGCCGCCGATGCAAGCGGCCGGCTTGAAGGAAAGGTCGTAGCAGAGGCGCACGTCTTCCAGGCGATTGCCGCTGGCGACCTTGACGTAGACCCCGTCGGCGCGAAGCGCGCGATTGGCTCGGACGAAGGCGCGGCGCACATCGCCGGCGGTGGCGGCGCCCGAAACGTCCGGCGCGCGGATATCGGCCCAGAGGGCGCGGGCCTTGGCGAAGTAGGCCTCCGAGGTCGTCCAGCCGCAGGTTCCGTGCGCGGCCCATTCCCGTTGCAGCAATTGCGGCGAGGGCGTCATGCAGTAGCTGGCGCGCAGCGTGGCCGGCGACAGCGGCGGGGCCGGGGCGCAATAGCGCGGATGCCGGCCGCCGCGCCCGTTGGGCCAGAGGCCATGCACGACGAAGCCGAAATGGTTGCGCTCGCACTGGCCGGCGCTGCCTGCCGCGCGCCGATGGGTGCGGCACCATTCGGGCGACCAGGTCAGGGCCAGCATGTAGGAAGCGGTCTTGGCGTCCCGGACGATCTCGCGTGCGGGCGGAGGCGTCGCGGGCGCGGGGGCGACGCCGCGTGGGATCGTACAGGCTCGGAAGGGCTCGGCGCCTGCACTCGCAGGAAGCGCCGCCAGAATGATGACGGTCCCGGCCACGGCCCTCATTTCGCAGCCTCCGGCAGGCGGATCTGGACGAGCTTCCAGGTGAAGGCCGCGCGCCGCTCGAAGGTGAAGAGGGCCGCCGTCTCCATGGCCTTCGATCCCTTGGGCGGCACGGCGATCCGCACCCGGTTGGGGTCCCAGTAGCGCAGCTTCGGAAAGCCGCCGTCGCCGATATCGGCGGAGGCTTGCCCTGGCCGGTAGCCGCGGGCCAGATCGTAGAGGCCAGGGGCGCGGAGATAGGGCTCCAGGGAGGGCGGCAGCGGCACGACCGGCTCGATGGCCCGTTTCACCGCGCCCACCGGGTCGGTCCAGATGTCGGGCGGGGCCGGCGCCGCCACCGGTTCGGCGGCGACCTGCGGGCGCAGGCCCTGGCGGACGGCGGCGTAATCGACCAGTTGGGCCAGGGCTTGGCCATCCCCGTCGCGCGCCGCGGCCTTCACGGCCCGAAATGCGAAGAACGGCGCGACCGCGAAGGTCAGCGCCGTTCCGAAGATCGCAAGGACGATCAGGCGGAAGACCGCGCGACGGAGGCTCCAGTCCGCGCGGCCGTCCATAGTCAGGCCGACTTGTTCAGGGCCGCCTGAAGATTCGCAGCGACCTTGTCGATGAAGCCTTCGGTGGTCAGCCAGCCCTGGGTGTCGCCGACCAGCAGCGCCAGGTCCTTGGTCATCGAACCGGCTTCGACGGTGCTGACGCAGACCTTTTCCAGCGTCTCGGCGAAGTCGGCGAGTTCGGGGTTGTCGTCGAGCTTTGCGCGGTGCTTCAACCCCTGGGTCCAGGCGAAGATCGAGGCGATCGAGTTGGTCGAGGTCGACTCGCCCCGCTGGTGCTGGCGGTAGTGGCGGGTGACGGTGCCGTGGGCGGCCTCGGCCTCCATGATCTTGCCGTCCGGCGTGATCAGCACCGAGGTCATCAGGCCCAGCGAGCCGAAGCCCTGGGCGACCTGGTCGGACTGCACGTCGCCGTCGTAGTTCTTGCAGGCCCAGACGAAGCCGCCGGACCACTTGAGCGCCGAGGCGACCATGTCGTCGATCAGGCGGTGCTCGTAGGTGATGCCCGCTTCCTTGAACTTGCCGGCGTATTCGGCCTCGTAGACCTCGGCGAAGATATCCTTGAAGCGGCCGTCATAGGCCTTGAGGATGGTGTTCTTGGTCGAGAGATAGACCGGGTACTTCCGTTGCAGGCCGTAGTTCAGGCAGGCGTGGGCGAATTCGCGGATCGAGTCGTCCAGGTTGTACATGCCCATGGCGACGCCGCCGCCGGGGAACTCGAACACCTCGTGCTCGATCGACTCGCCGTTGTCGCCTTCCCACTTGATGGTCAGGCGGCCGGGCCCGGGAACCCTGAA
>NZ_JAYRST010000129.1:0-4844 GCF_041920015.1 Phenylobacterium sp. | reverse complement strand
GCGTTGGTCTCGACCGGGCCCAGGTCGTTGATGGCGACGACTTCGATGTCCTTGCGGCCGTGCTCGACGATCGAACGCAGGACCAGCCTGCCGATACGGCCGAACCCATTGATGGCGACGCGAACGGTCATCGAAAACTCCTGAGCCAATTGATTTGGGGCGGTTTCTTCCGGCCAGGGCAGCGGGAGTCAAGCCCTGAAACCCAATCGGGCGACAATGCTTTCGCCTGCGGGCGGGAACATCCTTCCGTCTGGCGCGCTTTCGACCCCTGAACCTTGACCGTGGAAGGAGCCCGAAGGTGGCGAAACTTCATCTGACCGGGGCCGTGGGCCTTGCCGCGCTGCTGGGGCTGGCGGCCTGCAACAAGCCCGCCGAGCAGGCCCAGGCGCCGGAAGCTCCCGCTGCTGCGGCCCCTGCGGCGGCGCCGCTCACCACCTACGTCTGCGACGACGGCCGCAGCCTGAAGGCCAGCTATCCCGACGCCGACACCGCCGTGGTCGAGCTGGAGGGCGCGACCCACACCCTGAAGATCGCGATCTCGGCCAGTGGCGCGCGCTATGTGGGCGATGGCCTGCAATGGTGGACCAAGGGCATGGCCGACGGCCAGCTCAGCCCGCTGAAGGCCGGCGAGGACATCGCCAGCGCCCAGGGCGTCAACTGCAAGGCGCCGGAAAGCGCCACCCCGGCCGCCGGTTAGGACGCAACCGGCCTGACGCGTCCCGCGGCCTCGCGGGCGCGTTCGCGGGCCTGGTCGATATTCTCGCCCCGCGCCAGGGCCACGCCCATGCGGCGGCGCTCGAAGGCTTCGGGCTTGCCGAACAGGCGCAGATCCGCACCGGGAACCGACAGGGCCTCGGCCACGCCGTCGAAGGCGATGCCGCTCGCCTCCAGGCCGCCATAGATCACCGCGCTGGCGCTCGGCTCGCGCTGGGTCACGTCGATCGGCAGGCCGAGAATGGCGCGGGCGTGCAGGGCGAACTCGCTCTGGTACTGGCTGACCAGGGTGACCAGGCCGGTGTCGTGCGGGCGGGGGCTGACCTCGGAGAACCAGACCTCGTCGCCGCGGATGAACAGCTCGACGCCGAAGACCCCCAGGCCGCCCAGTTCGTCGGTGACCTTGGCGGCGATGGCGCGGGCGCGTTCCAGGGCCTTTTCGCTCATGGGCTGGGGCTGCCAGCTCTCGACATAGTCGCCGGCGGCCTGGCGATGGCCGATGGGGGCGCAGAAGCTCGTCTGGACGGCTCCGTCCGCGCCCTTGGAGCGCACGGTCAGCAGGGTGATCTCGAAGTCGAACTCGACCTTGCCCTCGACGATCACGCGCGGCTGCTCGACCCGGCCGCCCTCCAGGGCGTAGCGCCAGGCTGCGGCGACGCCTTCCGGCCCCTCGACATAGGACTGGCCCTTGCCCGACGAGGACATCACCGGTTTCACGAAGCAGGGGAAGCCCGCGACCTCGGCGGCGGCCTTGGCCAGTTCGGCCTCGGAGCCTGCGAAGGCGTAGGGCGAGACCGGAAGGGCCAGGGTCTCGGCCGCCAGCCGGCGGATGCCTTCGCGGTTCATGGTCAATTGGGCGGCGCGGGCGGTCGGGATGACGGTCGCCAGGCCCTCGGCCTCGATCCTCACCAGCTCGTCGGTGGCGATGGCCTCGATCTCGGGAACGATCAGGTGCGGGCGCTCGGCCTCGACCACGGCGCGCAGGGCGGCGGCGTCGGTCATGGCGATGACGTGGGCGCGGTGGGCGACCTGCTGGGCCGGCGCGTCGGCGTAGCGGTCGACGGCGATCACCTCGCAGCCGAGCCGCTGCAGCTCGATGGCGACCTCCTTGCCGAGCTCGCCCGAGCCCAGGAGCATGACCTTGACGGAGGTGGGCGAGAGCGGCGTTCCGAGGCGCATTTCGGGCTTCCTATCGGCAGGTTCTGTGGCGCAGGCCGCAGGAACCTGCCGGTTCTGGAGGAAGAGTTCTAGCCCAGCTTGGCCTTCGCCGCGGCGACCACGGCTTCGGCGGTGACGCCGAATTCCTTGTAGAGGCGGTCGGCCGGGGCGCTGGCGCCCCAGCCGTGCATGCCGACGAAGGCGCCGTTCTCGCCGATGAACCGCTCCCAGCCGAACCCGACCGCGGCCTCGACGGCGACGCGGACCGGCGCCGTGCCGATGGTCGCCTGCCGATAGGCCGCCGGCTGGGCGTCGAACAGCTCCCAGCAGGGGGTGGAGACCACGCGCGCGGCCACGCCCTCGGCCTCCAGCAGCTTCTGGGCGGCCAGCGCGATCGAGACCTCGGTCCCCGAGGCGAAGATCGTCACCTTGGCTTCGCCGCTGGCGGCCTTCAGTTCATAGGCGCCCCTGGCCGAGAGGTTCTCGGGTGCGGAGTCGCGGACCGCGGGGACCTTCTGGCGCGAGAGGGCCATGAAGGCGGGGGTCTTGCGGGTTTCGAGCGCGATCTTCCAGCATTCGGCGGTCTCGACCGCGTCGGCCGGGCGGAAGACGTTGAGGTTGGGCATGGCCCGCAGGCTGGCCAGGTGCTCGATCGGCTGGTGGGTCGGGCCGTCCTCGCCGACGCCGATGGAGTCGTGGGTCATGACGTGAACCACGCGGATCCCCATCAGGGCGCCCAGGCGGATGGCCGGGCGGCTGTAGTCGGAGAACACCATGAACGCCCCGCCATAGGGGATGACGCCGCCGTGCAGGGCCATGCCGTTCATCGCCGCGGCCATGCCGAACTCGCGCACGCCGTAGTTCACGTAGCGGCCGGCGTAGTCGGGCGTATCGAAGATGCGGGTGGCCTTGACGAAGGTGTTGTTCGAGCCGGTGAGGTCGGCCGAGCCGCCGATCATCTCCGGGATCGCCGGAAAGAGGGCTTCGAGCGCCGAGCCCGAGTGCTGGCGGGTGGCGGCGGCGGGCTTGGAGGCCAGGGCTTCGGCGATGTGGGCGTCCAGCCGCTCGAAGGCGTCTTGCGGCAGGTCGCCCTTCATGGCGCGGGTGAAGTCGGCGGCGTAGGGCGAGGCGGCCAGGCGCGCTTCCCAGGTCTTGCGGAGCTTGGCGCCGCGGCGACCGGCCGAGCGCCAGGGCTTCACCACCTCGTCCGGCACGGCGAAGGGCTCGGCCGGCCAGCCCATCCGGGTGCGGGTGGCGGCGATCTCCTGGGCGCCCAGGGCCGCGCCGTGGGTCTTGTGGTTGCCCTCCATGGTCGCCGCGCCCTTGCCGATCTTGGTCTTGCAGGCGATCAGCGAGGGGCGGTCCTGCTTGGTCGCCCAGGCGAGCGCGCGGCGGATCTGGCCGTAGTCGTGGCCGTCGATCGCCTTCACCGCCCAGCCGGCGGCCTTGAAGCGGGCGAGCTGGTCGCCGCTCTCGGCCAGCGACACCGCGCCGTCGATGGTGACGTCGTTGTCGTCCCAGAGCAGGGTGAGCTTGGAAAGCTTCAGGCGGCCGGCCAGGCTGATCGCCTCATGGCTGACGCCCTCCATCAGGCAGCCGTCGCCGCAGACGACCCAGGTGCGGTGGTCGACCAGGGCCTCGCCGAAGCGGGCGGCCAGGTGACGCTCGGCCATGGCCATGCCGACGGCGGTGGCCAGGCCCTGGCCCAGCGGGCCGGTGGTGGTCTCCACGCCCGGCGTGTGGCCGTATTCCGGGTGGCCGGCGGTGTTGGAGCCCCACTGGCGGAAGTTCTTGATCTGCTCCAGCGTCATGGCCTTGAAGCCGGTCAGGTGCAGCAGCGAATAGAGCAGCATCGAGCCGTGGCCGGCCGACAGTACGAAGCGGTCGCGGTCGGCCCAGTCGGGGCGCGAGGCGTCGAACTTCAGGAACTTGCTCCACAGCACCGTGGCGACGTCGGCCATGCCCATCGGCATGCCGGGGTGGCCCGACGCGGCCGTCTCGACGGCGTCCATCGAGAGCACGCGGATGGCGTCGGCCATGGATTGCAGCGGTGCGGGCATTATCTGTTCCGGTGAGTCTGGCGGCGATGGCGGGATTTGCGCGCGGCCCTCGCATGCGAGACGGCGGGGGTCAAGAAAGCGTCACGCCACAGGGCGGGTTTCGGCGTCGTCGCGAAGCACTCTATAGATTAACGGACACACCTTCGGAGAATGCCGAAATGCGGGAGCTGGCGATCGAAAGCCCCCTGGAGCAGGCCGTGAAGCGCCTGGACCGCGCGATTTCCGCGCTGGAGCAACGCCTTGCGGGCGCGGGCGGGAAGGCCGGCGACGGCCTGTTCGACCATGAGGCCGGGAAGCTGGCCGCGGAACTGGAAAAAGCCAAGGTCCGCGAGCAGGAACTGGAGGCGGCGGGCGCAGAGGCGTCCGCGGCCCTGGGCCGCGCCATCGCCGAGATCAAGACGGCCCTGGCCGGCGATCCGGCCCAGGCCTCGCAGCCCGAGGAGGCTTGAAGCCATGGCCCAACTCAACATCACCGTGAACGGCCGTCCCTATGCGGTGGGCTGCGAGGATGGCCAGGAAGGCCACCTGATGGAGCTGGGGCGGCTGTTCGACCGCCAGGTGCGCCAGGTGTCGCAGGACATGGGCCAGCTCGGCGAAACGCGGCTGTTCCTGATGGGCGCGCTGCTGCTCGCCGACGAGCTCTCGGACCTGCGCCTGCGGCTTTCGGCCGTACAGGCCGAACTGGCGCGGCTGCAGTCGGACCAGGCTCGTGTCGAAACCCGCGCGGTCGGGGCGCTTGAGAATGCGGCCAAGCGGATCGAGAAGCTGGCGCAGAGCTAATTCCTCCCCCGCTGGGGGAGGTGGCGCGCGAAGCGCGACGGAGGGGGTCTACTGAGTCCGAAGTCCCCCTCCCCCGGCCCTTCGGCCGGGAGCTCCCCCAGCGGGGGAGCCCTTGGAGGCGCGCTGCTTGTA
>NZ_JAYRST010000128.1:0-5427 GCF_041920015.1 Phenylobacterium sp. | reverse complement strand
CCTTTTTTCCAGGCGGCGGTCGCCAAACCGCCCCAGCACAACATCCATCGATCGCTCCCCAACACCGAAGAGCAACGTGAATCAGATCCCCCAGCCCGCCGCCATGGGAGATGTGTGAATACGGAAGGCGCTGCGCGCTTTCCGGGACGACATGCGAAATGGGCTACCGCCGCTTATCTGAGCCATATGCGATAGGCCCTGCCCAGCGGGGGAAGAATTCAAGACCCCTTCAGATAATCCAGCGCCAGCAGCGCCTGGGCGCGCACGCCGACTTCCATGGCGCGCTCGTCGACGTCGAAGAACGGCGAGTGGTTGCCGCCCTTCGGATAGCCGACGCCCAGGTGGTAGAAGAAGCCCGGAACCTCCTTCTGGAAGTAGGAGAAGTCCTCGGCGCCCATGATGTAGTCGATGTCGTCGGCGATCTGGCCCTGGGCCGCGCGGGCCAGGGTCGGCTTCATCTGCGCCGACAGGGCGCGGTTGTTGTCGGTGACCGGATTGGGCTGGCCCCAGTTGATCTTGCCGCTGGCGCCGTAGCGCTCGGTGATCGAGGCCACCGCCTTGTCGGCCCGCGCCATGACGTCGGTGCGCATACCCGGATCGAAGGTGCGCAGCGTCCCGGTCATGGTCATGTCCTCGGGAATGATGTTGTAGCGCAGGCCCCCGTGCAGGGTGGAGATGGTCAGCACCGTCGGCGTCTTGGAGACGTTGATCTGGCGCGAGGCGATCTGGTTGAAGGCCGTGACGATGTCGGCGGTCAGCGACGACATGTCGATCCCCTGCCAGGGCATCGAGCCGTGCGCCTGCTTGCCCTTGAGCTCGATCTCGAAGCGGTCGGAGGCGGCCATCATCGGCCCCGGCCGCCACACCGTCATGCCGACTGGCCCCGGAAAGGCGTGCAGGCCGAAGATCGCATCGACCTTGGGGTTCTTCAGCACGCCTTCCTTGACCATCAGCGGCGCGCCGCCCTCCTCGCCGGGCGGCGGCCCCTCTTCGGCCGGCTGGAAGATGAAGACCACCGTGCCTTCGATCTGGTCCTTCATGCCGGCCAGAATCTCGGCCGCGCCCATCAGGATGGCGACGTGGCTGTCATGGCCGCAGGCGTGCATCACCGGCACGGTCTGGCCGTTGTACTGGGCCGTGACCTTGGAGGCGAACGGCAGGCCGGTCTGCTCGGCCACCGGCAAAGCGTCCATGTCGGCGCGCAGGGCGACGACCTTGCCGGGCTTGGCCCCCTTCAGAATGCCGACCACCCCGGTCTTGCCGACGCCGGTGCGAACCTCGAAGCCCAGCTTGCGCAGGTGGTCGGCGACGATCTTGGCCGTCCGCACCTCGCTGTTCGACAGCTCGGGATGCTCGTGGAAGTCGCGCCGCCAGGCCACGACCTTCGGCTGTAGTTCCTTGGCCTTGGCGAACACCGCCGCGTCATAGGGTTTCGCGGCCGGGACCGCCTCCTGGGCGCCCGCTCCGCCAGCCATCGCAAACGCCGCGGCCACCCCGGCCAGCCAGATCCGCTTCGACATGATTGCTCCTGCTCTCAAGTGCTTGGCCGGGCGATGCGCCCGCCCGTCATGGGCGCCGGAGCGCCCGTGGTCTTCGGAAATGAAATCGGCAGGCCGCGCAGCGTGCGGGCGGCCAGATAGGCAAAGGCTTCGGCCTCGATGGAATCCCCACGCCAGCCGTGGTCCTCGGCTGTCGTCACCGGCGCGCTCAACCGCTCGGCCATCGCCGCCATCAGGGTCGGGTTGTGGCGTCCGCCGCCGCAGACCACGACCTGGCTCGGCGTTCCGCCCATCCCCTCGCAGCCCAGCCTCACCGCCTCGGCGGTGAAGGCGGTCAGGGTCGCGGCCGCATCCTCCAGCCGCAGAGGCTCCAGCGGCTCCATCGGGAAGTCGTAACGGTCCAGCGACTTGGGCGGCGGCGCCTCGAAATAGGCGTGGCCCAAAAGGCCGCGCAACACGCCCTCGTCCACCTGGCCGACGCTGGCGTACTTGCCGCCTTCGTCGAACCGCCCGGCTCCGCGCGATTGCATCAGGAGGTCGATCATGCCGTTGCCTGGCCCGGTGTCGAAGGCGGCGATCTCGTCTCCGCCGGCCCAGAAGGTGATGTTCGCCACCCCGCCCACGTTCAGCACGCCCAGCGGCGCGGAAAGCCCCGCCGCCCTGGCCCGGGCCAGATGGTAGATCGGCGCCAGCGGCGCGCCCTCCCCGCCGGCCGCGACGTCGGCGGTGCGGAAGTCGTAGGCGACGGGCGTACCCGTCGCATCGGCCAGCCACTGGGCGTCTCCCAGTTGCACGGTCCGGCCCACGCGCCCGTCCTGCGGCCGCTCGTGCAGCACGGTCTGGCCGTGCATCCCGATCAGGTCGATGTCGCTCCAGCCAAGGCCGTTAGCGGCCAGGAAGCCCTCCGCCGCCTCGAAATGCTCCCGGGCGACCGCCGCGGCGGCTGTGGCGAAGACTTCCGGCTCCGGCGCGCCACGCGGCCAGTCCATCGCCGCCTTGGTCGCCGCCAGGGCCAGGTCGCGCGTCTCCTCGCTCAGCTTGCGCTCGCCCGCCGGGCCGAACGCGAAGATCGTCTCCCCGTCGGTCTCCAGGATCGCCATGTCGCAGGCGTCCAGGGACGTGCCGGTCATGAAGCCCAGAACTCGCATGCAGCTTGACTGCCACGCCGCGCGCGCCGTAGCTAGGCCCATGATCGAGCGCCGCCCCGCCAACCTGGCCCGCTATTACCGCCTGTCCTAGAGCAGGCGCGGCTTCGATCGTTTGCGCCACCCCACCTGGTCGGCGCCCTCATCTCAAATGAACGACGGACTCCGGCCTTTCGCCACAAGGAGCCTGTCAGATGTCCGTTGAAGTGCTAGAGCGCGCTGCGCAACCTCCCGAGTCAAAGCCCATGTCCGCCGACCAGACCTTCAAGTCCGAGTTCCTGCGCACCATGCAGGAACGCGGCTACATTCATCAGATCACCCACCCGGCCGAGCTGGACGAAGCCGCCGCCAAGGGGACGATCACGGCCTATATCGGCTTCGACGCTACGGCCGCCTCGTTGCACGTCGGCCACATGATCCAGATCATGATGCTGCGCCGTCTGCAGCAGGCCGGCCACAAGCCCATCGTGCTGATGGGCGGGGGCACCACCAAGGTCGGCGACCCGACCGACAAGGACGGCCAGCGCCCCCTGCTCACCCACGAGCAGATCCAGGGCAACATCGCCACCATCAAGGGGACGTTCCAGCGTTTCCTGACCTTCGGCGACGGCCCCACCGACGCGATCATGGTCGACAACGACGAGTGGCTGTCCAAGTTCGGCTATGTCGAGTTCCTGCGGAACTACGGGGTGCACTTCACGGTCAACCGCATGCTGGCCTTCGACAGCGTCAAGGCGCGGCTCGAGCGCGAGCAGCCGATGACCTTCCTCGAGTTCAACTACATGCTCATGCAGTCGGTGGACTTCCTGGAGCTGGAGCGGAAATACGGCTGCGTCCTGCAGATGGGCGGCTCGGACCAGTGGGGCAACATCGTCAACGGCGTCGAGTTGATCCGCCGGGTGGACCAAAAGCCGTCCTTCGGCCTCACCACGCCCCTGCTCTCGACCGCGTCGGGCCAGAAGATGGGCAAGACGGTGGGCGGGGCGGTCTGGCTCAACGCCGACATGCGCAGCCCCTACGACTACTGGCAGTTCTGGCGCAACACCGAGGACGCCGACGTCGGCCGCTTCATGCGCCTGTTCACCGACCTGCCCCTGGACGAGATCGCCCGCTACGAAGCGATGGAAGGCGCGCAGATCAACGAGGCCAAGAAGGTGCTGGCCAACGAGGCGACCCGCATGCTGCACGGCGTGGACGCGGCCCAGGCCGCCGCCGAGGCCGCGCGCGTAGCCTTCGAGGTCGGGGCGGTTTCCGGCGACATGCCGACCCACGAGATCCCCGCCGCCGAACTGGAGGCCGGGATCATGCTGGCCGCCCTCGCCCACGACGCAGGCCTGGCCGGCTCGCGCGGCGAAGCCCGGCGCCTGGCCCAAGGCGGCGGCCTGCGCGTCAACGACAAGGCCGAAGCCGACGCCGGCCGCGCAATCACCTCGGCCGACCTGGTCGACGGCGTGGTCAAGCTGTCGGCCGGCAAGAAGAAGATCGTCCTGGTGAAGCCGGTCTAGGAGGCCAGCATGTCGAACCTGATCGAGGGAGCGGCCGCTCCCGACTTCGAACTGGCCGGCGCGGACGGCCCCGTCCGCCTGGCCGACTTCGCCGGCAAGCCCCTGGTCGTCTATTTCTACCCCAAGGACGACACCAGCGGCTGCACCCGCGAGGCCCAGGACTTCACCGCCCTGGCCAGCGATTTCGCCAAGGCCGGCGTCGCCTTGCTCGGGGTCTCCAAGGACAGCCTCGCCAGCCACGCGAAATTCACGGCCAAGTACGGCCTCGCCGTCCCCCTCGCCTCCGATCCCGAGGGCGCGATGATCGAGGCCTATGGCGCCTGGGTCGAGAAGAACATGTACGGCCGCAAATACATGGGGATCGAGCGGTCCACCTTCCTGATCGACGCCTCGGGCAAGCTCGCCCGCATCTGGCGCAAGGTGAAGGTGCCAGGCCACGCCGCCGAGGTGCTGAAGGCCGCCCAGGCCCTCTGAGGCGAAGATTCCGACGGTGCGACCGCAGGTCGCAGATGCGCCCCGCGCCGCGCGTTCAGGCGGAACCGAGGCCAGCTTCCGGCTGTTGTAGTTTTGTCGCGCCGCCCCTTTATGCGTAACCGGCAGGGGCGCGCCGCCTTCGCACGTCTAGCTGCGCCGTTCAGGCGCTGTTAACCAAGAAGGTGAAGACTGTCGGCCTTCCGGCGAGCCTGCGTGGCGGCGCATAAGTTCTTGCGCGCGCCGGAAATCTCATTGCATATCGCGGCGTCCCCCAGGTTTCCGTAATCGAACGGTGAGCATGACACGCTTCGCGCGCCTCCGCCGATCGCTGGTAGAGCTGTTTCCCGAGCGACATCTCTACATCCGCTCCGGCGGCGAAATGCGTTCCTTCGTCCTGACCACCGGCCGCCAGATGGCGATCGCCGGCGGCGTCGCGGCCGGCGCCCTCTGGATGGGCGTCTCCACCGCCTCGATGATGCTGGGGGCCATGGCGGTCTCCGGCCACGACCAGGAACTGGCCCGCATGCAGGCCAAGTCCGAGCGCCTGGTCGCCGACCGCGAGGCGCGCCTCAACAGCGCCATGGTCCAGCTCAACCAGGCCGAGGGCGGCGTGGGCGAACTGGCCGCCTCGGTCGAACGCCGGCACGCGGCCCTCGCCATGCTGCTCACCGAGGTCAAGGGCCAGCCAGGCGCCCAGGCCGCCCTGGCGCCAGCGATCGCCAAGGCGACCAGCGCCTCGGACGACGTGAACCCGCTGCGCCGCATCGAACTGGTCCGCGCCGGCCAGGAACGGCTGGTCGACGC
>NZ_JAYRST010000127.1:0-5474 GCF_041920015.1 Phenylobacterium sp. | reverse complement strand
AAAGCCATGTTGCAACAACAGCAGACGCGCACGAACAGCCGTGGCGAGGCCTATGTCATCGGCCCGACGGGCGCGCCTCTGACCTTGCGCGACCTGCCCCCGCCGGACACCGGCCGCTGGGTGATCCGCCGCAAGGCCGAGGTCGTGGCCGCCGTCCGCGGCGGTCTGCTGACGCTGGACGAAGCCTGCGAGCGCTACTCCCTCCCCAACGAGTAATTCCGCGCCTGGCAGAAATCGACCCACCGCCACGGCCGGGCCGGCCGGCCCACGACCCGCCTGCAACAGTACCGCTGACCCCGTCCCCTCCGAGGAGGCGTCAGCCGACAGCGACCGCGCCGATCCCCGGCGCGGTCGTTTTCGTTTGCGCTCAGCGCTGGTAGGCCGCGCCCAGCAGGTTGACGTCCGAAAGCTTGCGCACCGTCACCGCGATCTGCTCGCGCTCCCCCGCCCGCCGCTCCACCAGCAGCCGCGCCACCTGGGCGTCGTCATGGAACGTGTAGCCCTTGATCGCGTCCAGGATCGCCTTGGCCAGGTTGTCGAGGTCGATCCATGGCGGGTCGCCGACATATTCCATCACGATATCGACGGCATACTCGCCCCAGCTCGGCCGCGAGCCGCGCCAGGCCTTGCGGAAGAACTCGTAGACCAGCGGCTTGTAGTACTTGGCCTGGGTGGTCAGGCCGTCGACCACCACCTCGAGCACGCCATCCGCCTCGCGGGCGCGCACCTTGCCGTGGGCTGTCCAATCGCCGTCCATGCCCCTCCATAGGCCCTGCGCGCCTTGCAGTCTCGCGCGCGTTCGCTAAACCGGCGCTGCGAACTTATCGGAGCCGAAAACACCATGACCGCGACCCGCACCGAAACCGACACCTTCGGACCTATCGAGGTCGCGACCAACGTCTACTGGGGCGCGCAGTCCCAGCGTTCGATCGGCAACTTCAAGATCGGCTGGGAAAGGCAACCCAAGCCGATCATCCGCGCCCTGGGGATCGTCAAGCGCGCCGCGGCCGAAGCCAATATGGAGCTCGGCAAGCTCGACCCGAAGATCGGCGCGGCCATCGTCGCCGCCGCCCAGGAGGTGATCGACGGCAAGCTCGACGACCATTTTCCGCTGGTGGTCTGGCAGACCGGCTCGGGTACCCAGTCCAACATGAACGCCAACGAGGTGATCTCGAACCGCGCCATCGAGATGCTGGGCGGGGTGATGGGCTCCAAGAGCCCGGTCCACCCGAACGACCACGTCAATATGAGCCAGTCGTCGAACGACACCTATCCCACGGCCATGCACATCGCCTGCGCCGAGCAGGTGGCCAAGGAGCTGATGCCGGCGCTGGAACACCTGCACGCGGCGCTGAAGGCCAAGTCCAAGCAGTTCGACCACATCATCAAGATCGGCCGCACCCACACCCAGGACGCCACCCCCCTGACCCTGGGCCAGGAATTCTCCGGCTATTCGCAGCAGGTGGCCGGCGGCGTGCGCCGGATCAAGGACACCCTCTACGGCCTCTATGAGCTGGCCCAGGGCGGCACCGCCGTCGGCACGGGCCTCAACGCCCCGATCGGTTTCGCCGAACTGGTGGCCAAGAAGATCGCCGACATCACCCACCTGCCGTTCGTGACCGCCCCGAACAAGTTCGAGGCCCTGGCCGCCCACGACGCCATGGTCTTCAGCCACGGCGCGATCAACACCGTCGCCGGCTCGCTGTTCAAGATCGCCAACGACATCCGCTTCCTGGGCTCGGGGCCCCGTTCGGGCCTGGGCGAGCTGTCGCTGCCGGAGAACGAGCCGGGCTCCTCGATCATGCCGGGCAAGGTCAACCCGACCCAGTGCGAGGCCATGACCATGGTCTGCGCCCACATCTTCGGCAACAACGCGGCCATGACCTTCGCCGGCGCCTCGGGCCACTTCGAGCTGAACGTCTTCAACCCGGTGATGGCCTACAACTTTCTGCAGTCCTGCCGCCTGCTGGCCGACGCCTCGATCTCCTTCACCGACAACTGCGTGGTCGGCATCGAGGCCCGCGAGGACAATATCAAGGCCGCGCTCGAGCGCTCGCTGATGCTGGTCACCGCCCTCGCCCCCAAGATCGGCTACGACAACGCCGCCAAGATCGCCAAGACCGCCCACAAGAACGGCACGACCCTCCGCGAGGAAGCGGTCGGCGGCGGCTACGTCACCGACGCCGAGTTCGACGAGGTCGTCCGCCCGGAAAACATGATCAGCCCAGGCTGATCGCTCGCCCGCGTGACGGGGGCGGCCTTCCGGGTTAGCCTCCGTTCATGGGCAAGGCCGAACTGAAGATCGAGGTCGACGAAGCGCTGCTGGCGCAGGCCGCAGAGCGCGGCCTCGATATCCCCCGCATCGTCGAGGAAGCCCTGAAACTCGCCCTGCCGCCGCCCGGCCTCGCCGAAGGCAGCGCCCCCGACTTCACGTTCGACAAGGCGCTAAGCGACGAGGAAAAGGCCCGCCGCTGGGCCGAGGAGAACGCCGAGGCGATCAAGGCCCAGCGCGAGCGGATCGACGCCGTCGGCATCTTCGGTGAAGACCTGAGGACCTGGTAGGTCTTGCGGCAATTCGATGTCTATCCGAACCCGTCACCCCGGTCGCGCACCCGGATTCCGCTGGTCGTTGTCGTCCAATCGCATCTATTGGCGTCGCATACGACGCTCGTAGCGCCGATGATCCCGCACGACGACCGTTCGGCCTTCACTGAAACCAGCATCGCCGCACGTGTCGGCGCCGCCGCCTACATCGTGCTGCTTGGCGAACTCGCCACTGTGGAAACCCGCCAATTGCAGCGCCCCATCGGCGACCTCCGCGACCACGAAGACGCCATCCGCCGCGCGCTGGACCGGCTTTTCACCGGCTTCTAGCCGGCTCTACGCCTTCCGCTGCACGGCGAAGTCGGCCAGGTCCTCCATAGCCGGGCGCCAGCTATTGCTGGAGGCGAAGTCGGCGAGCTGGCCCTTGGCGGCGCTCGCATAGGCCGCGGCCAGCTCCAGCGTCTCGGCGCCAGCGCCGGTCGAGGCGACCAGGCCGCGCGCCCGGGCGAAATCCTCGTCGGTCTGCTCGCGGCGGCCGACCGTGCGGTCCCAAAAGGGTTTTTCGGCCGCGCCGGTCCGCGCGATGGTCAACAGCAGCGGCAAGGTCGCCTTGCCTTCGCGGAAGTCGTCGCCGGCGTTCTTGCCCAAGGTCGCCGTATCGCCGCTGTAGTCCAGGGCGTCGTCCACCAGTTGGAAGGCCAGGCCCAGGTCCTGACCGAACCGGCGCAGCGCCTCGCACTGGCGGGGCGTAGCGCCGGCCGACACCGCGCCCGCCTCGGCGGCGGCGGCGAACAGCTCGGCGGTCTTGGCCTTAATGATCTCCAGATAGAGGTCCTGGGAGAGGTTCAGGTCGTGAGCGCGCGTCAGTTGCAGCACCTCGCCCTCGGCGATCACCCGGCTGGCGCGGGCGAGGATCTCCAGGGCCTGCATCGAGCCGGCCTCAACCATCAGTTCGAAGGCGCGCGCGAACAGGAAGTCGCCTACCAGCACGCTGGCCGGCGCGCCCCAGATCAGGTGCGCGGCCACCTTGCCGCGGCGAAGCTGCGAGGAATCCACCACGTCGTCGTGCAGCAGGGTCGCGGTGTGGATGAACTCGACCGCGGCGGCCAGCTTGATGCAGGCGTCGTCCTGCGCCCCGGCCACCCGGGCCGCGGCGATGGTCAGCAGCGGGCGCAGCCGCTTGGCCGAGCCCCCGATCAGGTGTTCGGCCAGGGCCGGAATCACCGAGACGGGGCTCTGCATCCGGTCTCGGATCAGGGCGTCGACCTTGGCCATGTCGGGCTGGGCGAGCTCCAACAGCCCGTCGATCGAGACGGGTCTTTCAGGGGCGATCGCGGCGCTGGCGGCGTCCAACTTACCTATAACTCCAAGACGTTCGGCGGTGTCCGCCGTTTGCGGGCGACAATGGTCACGCGTATGACCAGGGTCAAGGCGGGCTTAGCCGTCCTTCTGCCCAAATGGAACCCGTGCCGAAACAGACCGACGTCTCCGTGACGCAGGACCACGTCCTGGGCGGCCGGATCGCACTACGCCAGGGTGTGAACGGCTATCGCGCCGGAATGGATGCGGCGCTGCTGGCGGCCGCCTGCGACGCCCCCGCTGGCGCACGCGTGATCGAGGCCGGCTGCGGGGCCGGCGGCGCCTTGCTGGCCGCCGCCGCACGCCATCCTTCGGTGCGTTTCGTCGGCGTCGAACGGGACCCGGCCGCCGCCGCGCTCGCCCACGCCAACGCCGCGGCCAACGGCATGGAGGCGCGGGTCGACATCCTGAACGCCGACATCGCCACACCCTTCTCCAGACTGGCGCTCGCGCCCTTCGACCTGGCCATGGCCAATCCGCCGTTCTTCGATGATCCGGCGGCCCTGCGGGCGCCGGCGGCCGAGAAGCAAGGCGCCTGGATGGCCGATGGAGGCCTCGCCGCCTGGACCGCCTTCCTGCTGAGGGCGGTGCGCGAGGGCGGGACGATCCTGATGATCCACCGCGCCGACCGCCTGGCCGATATCCTCGCCCTCCTGGCGCCCAAGGCCGGCTCGTTCCAGGTGCGGCCGGTCCATCCGCGCGCCGAGGCGCCGGCCAAGCGCGTGCTGGTCCGGGCGATCAAGACCGGCAAGGCCCCGCTGGTCCTGCTGCCGCCGCTGGTCATGCACCCGGCGCAGGGCGCCAAGCACACGCCGCAGGCCGAGGCGATCCTGCGCGGTGAAGCCGCCCTAGCCTGGCTCTAGCCCTTGAACCAAACTACCTGATGCGAGACCGCCAGCAACTGGCCGTCGTCCGACCAGATCTCGGCGCTCTGATCGTTGAAACCGTGGCGGAAGGCGCGCACGTCGCTGACGCCCAGCACCGGCCGCGCGCCCTGCCGCGCCAGCGCCGCCTCATCGGCCATGAAATAGGTGGTCAGCGACACCGTACCGACCGGCGGCACGTCGCCACGCACCTGCAGGATCTTCACGACGAAGGTGTCGCAGATCGAGGCCAGGGCCACGAAGTCCAGCGGCCGCGGCGGTTCGTCCCGCACCCAGTTTCGCGACTGCGCCGGCTGCGGCGCCTCGGCCCCGCCCTCGAACATCATCGGCGCGCCCCGCTCGTAGCGGAACTCGTAGCGGCCCCGCCATCCGGCCCGCGCGGCGGTGTCGAGCGCCGGCAGGTCCTCGGGCGGCGGCATCGGCGGCGGCGCGGCCGGTGCATGGGCCCAAGTGTCGCGCTCGGCCCCCGTCACCACGCTGGCGGTGGTCGCCACGGCCTCGCCTTGCCGCATCTCCACCTGCCAGTGCTGGGTGGAACGTCCGTCGCGCACCAGCCGCACATGCACCTCGAAGGCGCCCTCCGCCACCGCCGCGCAGAAGTTCACCGTCTGGGCCACGGGCCGCCCCCGCCGCTGCGGGTGGTCCATCACCGCCTTCAGCATGATCGCGGCCGTCGCGCCGCCGAAC
>NZ_JAYRST010000126.1:0-5617 GCF_041920015.1 Phenylobacterium sp. | reverse complement strand
GCCGCGATGATCGGCAGCGGCCCGTTCGGACCCTGGGCGTGGAAGCCGGCCAGCGGCGCGGGGGCCAGCGGGCCGGCGGCGTGGAACGGCCGCGCGCCCTGGACGGTGATGGTCGCCTCGCCCATCGCCCCGATCGGGGCCTCCGAAAGCTGGAAGATGTCCTCGGTGACGGTCGGCTGGCCGTCGCGGCTCAGCCCTTCGCGCCAGCCCTCCGGGGTCGGGCCGGCGCTGATCTTGGCCAGCGACAGCCGCACGACCGGGGTGCTGGCCCTCGGATCGCCGATCAGCGCGATCAGGGCGGCCACCGTCAGCAACAGCAGGCCGGCCGCCGCGCCGGCGCCGACATAGGGATTGGTCAGGGCCTGCATCGCCCGGTCGGGGAGCGGGGAGGCCGGCGCGGGCGCCGGTGTTGCGGTCGCAAACTGCTTTTTCGAAAACATGGCCATGGTCGCGGAACGTTCCAGCATTGGAACCTCCGCAAACATGGTTAACAAACGACTTATACAGTGAACGTCCGCGCCGGCCCGTTAACCCCCACGCAAGGGAGTTGGAGAGGGCGTGACGGCGGCCGCCACGCCCTGGATTCCCTATTTCTTTTCCGGCGCCGGCTTTTCGAGCGTCGCGGTCGGCAACGCCGCCTTGGGCGGAACCACGGCGGCCATCTTCGGCTCCGGCTTGGGCAGTTTCGGGGTCGCCGCGACCGAGCCGTACTTCAGCACATCCTTGGCGCGGGCGAGCTGGAAGTCGCCCTTCTGCTCGTCGAAGCCCTCGGGCGGCGCCTCGGCCGGCACGTGGGCGCCGCGGCGGGCCTTGCCCTCCTCGGCGTTCAGCGCGTTGCGGAACGAGGCTTCGGAGAACTGGAACGCCCGGTTGGCGATCCGCTGGGCCTGGTCGCGGGTCTCGGCGACCTCCAGGTCCGGCTCGATGCCGGTCTTCTGGATCGAGCGGCCGGACGGGGTGTAGTAGCGCGCCGTCGTCAGCTTCAGCGCCCCGTCCATGCCGCCGCGCAGCGGGATGACGGTCTGCACCGAGCCCTTGCCGAAGGTGGTCAGCCCCACCACCTCGGCCCGCTTGCGGTCCTGCAGGGCGCCGGCCACGATCTCGGCGGCCGAGGCCGAGCCGGAGTTCACCAGCACCACCATCGGCAGCCCGCCGGCGTCGTCGCCCGGCCGGGCGTTGTAGCGTTCGATGTCGCGCGGATCGCGCCCGCGCTGCGAGACGATCTCGCCCCCTTCCAGGAACATGTCGGAAATGCCGACCGCCTGGTCCAGCAACCCGCCCGGATTGTTGCGCAGGTCGAGCACCAGGCCCTTCATCTTCGGGTTCTTGGCGCGCAGGTCGGCCAGGGCGGCGCGGGCCTCCTCGGTGGTCTTCTCGTTGAAGGCCGAGACGCGCAGATAGCCGTAGTCGCCTTCCATCTTAGCGGTGGCCGATTTCGGCTTGATGACCTCGCGCACCACCTTCACGTCGAAGGGATCGGTCTTCTCGCGGGCGATGGTCAGGGTGACGGCTTCGCCCGGCTTGCCGCGCATCTGCTTGACCGCCTCGTTGACCGACAGGCCCAGCACGCTCTCGCCGTTCACCGCGGTGATGAAGTCGCCCGCCTTGATGCCGGCGCGGGCGGCGGGCGTGTCGTCCATCGGCGAGATCACCTTGACCACGCCTTCTTCGCTGGTGACCTCTATGCCCAGTCCGCCGTATTCACCGCGCGTCTGGTCGCGCATGTCGTCGAAGCTGTCGGGGTTCAGATAGCCCGAGTGCGGGTCCAGCGAGGTCAGCATCCCGTCGATCGCCGCCTCGATCAGCTTCTGATCGTCGACCTCGGTCACGTACTGCCGCTCGACCGTGTCCACCACGTCGCCGAACAGTTCGAGCATCTTGTAGGTCTTGGCCTTGGGCGCCTGGGCCGAGGCGAGCGCCTGCTGGCTCACATAGGCCATGGAGCCGGCGCCGAGCACGAAGGCCGAAACCCCGATCAGAAGATACTTACGCATATCAGGCCCTTGAGCCTCCCTTGCGGCGGGACGGCGCCGCTCCGGAACATTCCAGAACCACGTTCCACGCCAAATTCGGCGGAAATGGTTCGACCTAATCCGCCGGCCTGTCCAGCCATCTCGCCGGATCGACGGGCGACCCGCGTTCGCGGACCTCCAGATAGAGCTCGGACGGGGCGTCCTTGTCGCCCGGCATCCAGCCGATGGGCGCGCCGGCCGCCACCGATCGGCCGGTCTCGACGCTCGCCCGGTCGAGGCCGGCCAGCACCAGGTGATAGCCGCCGGTCAGCCGCAGGATCAGGATGACCCCCCAGCCCTTAACAGGCCCTACATATTGCACCAGCCCGCCGCCCGGCGCGGCCACCTGCGCGCCATGCGCCGCGTCATAGGTCAGGCCTGTCGCCTCGCCGCCGCCGGGCAGAGGCTCTCCGAACCGGCGCAACAGGGCGCCCTGGACCGGCGCGCGCAGGGCGGCCGGCGGTGTGGTTGGGCCTTCCTCGATCCGCAAGGCGCCCGGCGGCGTGGCCTCCAGCCGCTCGCGCCGCTCGGCCAGTTCGGAATCGCTGGTGAACAGGGCCTCGCTGGCCACGGCGGCCAGGCGCCTCTGCCGGGCGATGTCGGCGGCCTGGGCGGCGTAGGCCTTGGCGCGTTTCTCCAGTTCGGGCGTGATCGCCTTGACCAGGATCGCCGCGCGTACCGCGTCGGTGGCGTCGCCTGGGCTGACCAGCAGGGCCGGCGGCGGATCGCGGCGGAACTGGGCCAGCGCCGTCAGCAGCCGCGCCATGCGGTTCAGGTTGCGGCCCTGCTCGGCGTTCAGCGTAGTCTCGCGCACGTTCAGCCGCTCCAGCCGCATCTGGGTGTCGCTGGCCGCATAGGCGAGCGCGCCCGCGGCCAGGCTGGCGCCCAGAGCGGCGCCTACAGGCAGGAGAAGGCCGCGGCGGATCATGGTCCAGCGATACTCCGCCGCCGCATCGTCCTCAATCGCGGTGATAGGGGCCGCCGGCCAGAATGGTGACGGCGCGATAGACCTGCTCGGCCAGCATGGCGCGGGCCAGGGCGTGCGGCCAGGTCTGCGGCCCGAAGGCCAGCTTGCCATGGGCGGCGGCCAGCAGCGACGGATCGAGCCCGTCGGCGCCGCCGATCACGAACACCAGCCGCCGCACGCCGTCGTCGCGCAACCGGCCGATCTCGGCGGCGAAGGCGCGCGAGGGCCGGGCGGCCCCGTGCTCGTCGCAGGCGATGACATGCGCGCCTTCCAGGTGTGGGCGCAGCACCTCGGCCTCGGCCGCCTTACCGGGCTTCCTGGCTTCGACCTCGACCACCTCGACCGGCCCGAGCCCCAGCGCCCGCCCGGCGGCCGTCGCTCGGTCGACATAGAGCTTCACCAGCTCGACTTCCGGCGAGCGGGCCAGCCGTCCGATGGCGAGGAGGGTGATCTTCATGCTGTCGCCGTCAAACAGATGCTCCCCCTCTGGGGGAGCTGTCGGCCGTAAGGCCGACTGAGGGGGACTTTGATTTGCGCCGCAGGCCCCCTCTGTCTCGGCGCGAGCGCCGATCCACCTCCCCCGGAGGGGGAGGAGCTAGAGGACTGTCAGCTCGCCTGCGTCCGGTGCGGGGCGTCGACCGACCAGATCTTCTCGATGTTGTAGAACTGGCGCACCTCGGGACGGAACAGGTGGATGATCACGTCGCCGGTGTCGATCAGCACCCAGTCGCAATGCGGCAGGCCCTCGACCCGCGCCTTGCCGTGGCCGTGCTCCTTCAGCGCGCGCAGCAGGTGATCGGCCATGGCGCCGACATGACGGTGCGAACGCCCGGACGCCACGATCAGGGCGTCGGCCACGGCGCTCTTGCCTTTCAGGTCGATGAAAACCACGTCCTGCGCCTTGTCGTCGTCCAGGCGTTGCAGGATCAAATCTCCCAGGGCGGTGATACTCGCCTCGGGGTCGGTGGAAGCCGCGGGAACCGGGGCTTCGTGCGCGCTAGGCGCAGGGTCAGGGCTCAGCGGGGTCGCTCCTTTGTTGCCTCGCTGGAGCAGCCATAGCACGGATGGGGGCTTTGGTCAGCCCGCCGTCGCCAACTCGTCAGCCGTGGCCTCCGCCCATGCGTTCGCGCAGCAGGGTGGAGGACTGGAAATTCAGCGGCCCGGTCAGGAACACCCAGCGCGGCGGGTCGCTTGCGGGCAGCAGCCTGGCCTCCTGGATCGGCGCGCGGGCGGCGGCGAACCGGCGCGCGGCGGGCGAGGAACGGCTCTTGAGCGAGATCCAGGGGCGCGAGACCACGGCGACCGGAACCTCGGCCATGATCTGGGTCCAGCCGCGCCAGCGGTGGAAGCTGGCCAGGCTGTCGGCGCCCATGATCCAGACGAACTGCACGCCCGGAAACCGCGCCTTCAAGGCCCGCAGGGTGTCGACGGTGTATTGCGAGCCGAACCGCGTCTCGGCGTCGCTGACGATCATGCTGCGTCCGCGCGCCACCTTGCGCGCCCCGGCCATCCGCTCGGCCAGCGGTGCGGTCTCGTGGCTGGATTTCAGCGGGTTCTGCGGGGAGACCAGCCAGATCACCCGGTCCAGGCCCAGCCGGCGCCGCGCGGTCTCGGCGACGTGGGCATGGCCCTCGTGGGCTGGATTGAACGAGCCGCCATAGAGGCCGACGCGCATGCCCGGCTCCAGGGTGAAGCCGAGACGAAGGGCCGCAGGGCGGCCGGCGACGGGCCGGCGCCTAGCCGCGCCCGCGAACCACATGCGCGTTCCCTGGGGCGTCTTTCGCGGTCAAAGCGTCTTGGCCGAGGCGGGGTTGCGGTCGATGTTGCGGTCGCTCTGGCGCACGCGGGCGCGGACGGTGAACACCCCGTCCCCCGACAGCACCCCGCCGCGGGCGAACAGCCGGCCGTTCTCCCAGTTGGAGAGGCCGAGCTCAGGGCGGCTGAGGGCGAACTGGCCGTCGACCCAGCGGGTGAAGCCGTCGCCCACGAAGGGCGCATTCACGCTCGCATAGAACCGCTCGTGCGCAGCGTCGTCCTGCGAGATCAGGGTGGCGGCGAACTGCGGGCTGTAGCGGTTGAAGAGCGCCACGGCCTCGTCCACCGAGTCCACCAGCACCAGGGCCAGCTCCGGCGTCTCCTCCCACTCCCATTCCTGGCCGAGCCGGCTTTGCGCCAGCAGCTCGACCTTGGGTTCCTCGACCGGCCCTTCGGCGCGGCCGACCACGACGCGGGCCTGGCGCCAGGCATCGGGCAGGGCGGTTTCGCCGCCCTCGACCACGTGCAGTTTGACGCCCTTGCGCCGCTCGCCGGCCAGGTCGAGCGCCTCGAGGAAGGCCGGGACCAGCGTCGGCGCGGCCTCGCGCACGATGGCGCAGACATTGAGCGTGTTGCAGACCTTGCGGTCGAGCGAGTGATAGACGACCGCCTTCAGCCGCGCCGGGTCGGCGTCGGCGGCGGCCACCATCCAGGCGCCGCCCGTGCCGTGCAGGCTGACCGGCGTGCCGGCCTGGCGGGCGATGGCGCCGAGCTGGGCCACGGCCGGGCCGGAGCCGCGCGCCACCGCCAGGGCCAGGCGCGGATCGGAGAACATCGCCCAGCCGGCCGCATGCTCGGGGCTGTCGACCAGGGCCGCCGAATC
>NZ_JAYRST010000125.1:0-5837 GCF_041920015.1 Phenylobacterium sp. | reverse complement strand
TTTCCAAAGCGGTCAGCGCGGGATAGATCTGACTATGTTTCACGGGCCAAATCAGAGGGATCGGAGCCTGGAGGATGGCGGCTATCTCATACCCGGTGAGCTTGCCGCTCGTGGCGAGCAGCGACATCAACAGCATCTCAAGAGTGTCCGAGGTACGTCGTCTGCTGGTCATGGGCGCCCGATGAAATGTTGATCCCCAGATCGTAGGGGCTGCTTCTCCCGGCACAACTGCAGGGGCGATGAGGGTGATAGACCATTCACCCTAAGGCGGTCGCCGCCGATCGCGCCGGGCGGGCGCTCGGGCTGGCCTGATCACTACCAGGTGCCGATCGCGCCGTAGGGATGCTCGAACTGCAGGGCGACGAAGCGGGCGGTGGTCTCGCCATAGGCGCGGCGCACCTGGTCGAAGGTGGCGAGCATGATATCGGGCGCGGGCAGGGCGACGCGGCGGTCGAAGCGCTCGGGCGGCGTAGCGCTGCGATAGACGACGAGACCGTGGCGCGAGCGGACGCTCGGCGCGCCGGTCGCCCAGGCGGTCGAGCGATAGGTGCGCGACCAGGCGTCCAGGGCCGTGCCGAAGGCGATCTCGTCGAAGCCGGGGGAGAGCAGCACGGCGACCTTCTCGTGGCGCCAGACCATCAGCCGGTTGGCGACCACCTGGGCCATGCCGCGCAGGGTGAGGCGGTAGTCCGAGCCGTCGTGGCGCGGGTCGGGCAGGGGCAGGGAGAGGCGCCGGGCGGTGGCGCGCATCACCTCCTCGCCGGCCAGGTCGCGCAGGAGGTCGAGGGCGGCCGGTTCGGCGGCGCTGATCCCGGCGGTGGTGGTGATCGGGCCGTCGTCCACCCAGCGGGCGTCGTTGCGCCAGGCGACCTTGGGATAGACCTTGGCGACCTTGGCGCGGCTGTACCAGTGGATGGTCGCCTGGCGCCCGTCGAGCAGGCCGGCGGAGGCCAGCACCTTGGCGCCGTTGCAGATCGAGACGATGCGGGCGCCGCGGGCGAGCTGGGCGCGCAGCCAAGCCGCGCGGGCCGGGTCGTCCTCGATGCTCATGGCCGGCACGATCACCAGGTCCGGCTGCGGACCGCGGTCGATTTCGGCGAGGCTCGCCTGGGGCGCGACCCAGGCGAAGCCGGGCGTCAGGCGGGCGGGGACGGCCGCGGGGGCGGCGACCTTCACATCGACCGCGCCGCTCTCGGCGAAGATGGCGTAGGGCGCGAGGAGGTCTGTGGCCACCGTGCCGCGCGGGTCGGCCAGCAGCACGACGAGGGGCCTGGCCTGGGCGCCGCCGCAGAGGGCGGCCCAGATGGCGAAGGTGGTGGCGAAGACGGCGGCGAAGAGAGCTAGGCGCATGGCGGGCTCCAGGGGCTTTCCCGACGAACCCAGCCTAGGGGCTCCGATCCATGGCTGAAATGACATATTTCCCTCGAAAAACGTCAAGCTGCGAAGGCTTGCTCCTTTCCGATGGTCATGGGGCCTGGAACAGGCGCCGCGCGCTTTCCGGGACGACGCCGGGGAGCTAGGGTCGCGGACCTTTCAGTTCCGGGGAGACAGGCGATGGACGGCGGTTGCCGATGCGGACGGGTGCGGTTCCGGGTTTCGGGCGCGCCGCTGATCACCATGGCCTGTCACTGCACGGGTTGTCAGAAGATGAGCGCCAGCGCCTTCTCGCTGAGCTCGCTCTACGCCAGCGACGCTTTCGAGGTGACCGAGGGCGAGGCGGTGATCGGCGGGCTGCACGGCCAGCCGCGGCATTTCTTCTGCGCCTACTGCATGACCTGGATGTTCACGCGGCCCGAGGAGGGCGGCTTCGTCAACGTGCGCGCCACGCTGTTCGACGACACGGGCGGCTATGCGCCCTTCATGGAGACCTTCACCCTCGAGAAGCTGCCCTGGGCGACGACGGGCGCGGCCCACAGTTTCGAGCGTTTTCCAGAGCCGAAGGACTATCCGCCGATGCTGAAGGCGTTTGCCGAGCGGTAGTGGCAAGCTGAGCCAGCGCGCCGGTGAGCCCCTCGTCCTTCCGTTCCGGCGGCGGACGTGCATCATCGGGGGATGACCAAGTATCTCATCTCGTTTCCGAGCGAAGCGATGGTCGTCAGCGCAGAGGAGCTGCCGAGCGTCGCGGCGGCCGCGCGTGCGGTGATCGAGGAGGCGAAGGCGGCCGGCGTCTATGTGTTCGGCGGCGGGATCGCCGAGGAGGTCGATCCGGTACGATCCGGCGAGCTGACCGGGCGTCGCGCGCAGGTCACCCCTGCGACAGCGACAGCAGATTGCCGTCGGGGTCCTTGAACCAGCAGACCGTGGTGGGGGAGCCGGGCGGGGTCCAGAGGCCGTCGGGGTCCTGGTCCAGGCCGGGGAAGCGCTCGAAGACCACGCCTCGGGCGGCCAGAGCCCGTGCGGTCGCGCGGATGTCGGCCACATGCCAGCCGGCGCAGGTGAAGGGCTGGGGCGTGAAGGCGGCGACCTTCTGCAGGTGAAGCCGGGCCGGGCCGTCCTCGAAGATCATCAACTGCGGGTGGTCGGCCGCGAGCGTCAGGCCGAGGGTCTCGCCGTAGAACCGGCGGGCGGCCTCCGGCCGGGCGGTGGGCAGCATGGTGATCAACTGGGACGCTGCGAGCATAGGGCATCCTTTCCGGCGGCGAGGGCGATCATGGCGAACGCCGTTATCGGAGCTTGTGCGAGGCCGTGCAACCGCACGTGATGAGCGGTTGCGACGCGTTTGATCCTGGGAGGCTTGCCATCTCCAAATTACTATGATTTTCATAGTAAAAATGACGAGGGAGGTGGCCATGAGCCGTGTCGATGTGGGAAGCGCGCCGAGCGGCGTCCTGGTGGAAGCCGAGGATTTCGCCGACCATGGCGGATGGATGCTGGACTCGCAGTTCGAGAGCCAGATGGGGTCGCCCTATCTATTGGCTCATGGCCTCGGCCGGCCGGTCGCCGACGCCCGGACGACGGTTTCGATCCCGGAAGGCGGTGAATACGAAGTGCTGGCGCGCACCCGCGATTGGGCCGCGCCGCACCGGCCGGGCCGTTTCGCCCTTTCGATCAACGGCGAGCGGCTGGAGCGCGAGCTTGGCGTTCATGGTCCGGACTGGGACTGGGAGTCCGCTGGCAAGATCGTCCTGCCCAAGGGCGAGGCGACGCTGGTCCTACACGACCTGACCGGTTTCGAGGGCCGCTGCGATGCGATCTATCTGACCAAGGACGGCGCGGCTCCGCCGAACGGGGTGGACGCCGCCAGCAAGGCGTGGCGACGGCGGCTGCGCGGTCTGCCCGACGAGCCGGTCGATGGCGGCGACTATGACGTCGTGGTGGTCGGCGGCGGGATCGCCGGCTGCGCCGCGGCGCTGACCGCCGCGCGCCTGGGCCAGACGGTGGCCTTGATCCACGACCGGCCGGTGCTGGGCGGCAACGCCAGCAAGGAGATCGGGCTGATGCCGCGCGGGATGCAGGGCAAGCTGCTGCAGGAACTGGCGCAGCGCACGCCGGACGGCGATCTGGTCGCGCTTTGCCTGCTGCAGGCCGAGCCCACCGCGCGTGTCTTCCTTGAGCACCGCATCATCGCCGCCGCCCGCGATGGCGAGCGGATCGCCTCGGTCGACGCCGTGGAGGCCAAGGGCGGTCTGGAGCGGCGCTTCAAGGGCCGCATGTTCATCGACACCAGCGGCGTGGCCATGCTGGGGGTGCTGGCCGGGGCCGAGACGATGTTCGGGCGTGAAGGCCGCGCCGACTTCGACGAGCCCTATGCGCCAGAGGCCGCCGACGAGATGCACCACGGCAATACGCTGTTCTTCCGCACCCGGATGGCCGACCAGCCGATCCCGTTCCCCGAGGTTCCATGGGCGACCGAGGTCTCGAAGGACTACGCCAATCTCAGCGGCCAATTGGTGCAGCCGGGCCAGGAGAACGGCGCGGGCCCGAACGCCAATCCCGACAACTCGACCTTCCAGTTCAGCGCCGATCCGAGCCAGGCCTGGATGCAGCAATTCCCAGCCACCCACTATTGGGAGTACGGCCAGTGGCTGGACCCCTATACGTCGGGCGAGTTCGTGCGCGACTACCTGATGCGCGCGCTCTACGGCGCGTTTTCCAACGTCAAGACAGCCGATCCGGAGGCCTATGCGAACCTGGAGTTCGACTGGATGGCCTTCGTGGCCGCCCAGGGCGAATTCAGGCGCTACAGGGGCGATCACGTCCTGACCGAGAACGATATCCGCAATCACACCCGCTATAACGACATGCTGGTGTCGAACGACGGCTTCTTCTGCATCCATTGCGCGTGGAACCCGGGGGAGGGCAAGTACGACTTCCGCCTGAAGGACTGGATCATGGATGTGCGGGACCAGCAGCCTTACGGCATCCCGTTCCGCTGCCTCTACTCGGTCAACATCGACAACCTGCTGATGGCCGGCAAGCACATCAGCGTGACCCATGTGGCGGGCTCCTCGGTGAAGCTAATGGGCAACGGGGCCGAGCATGGCGTGGCGGTGGCCGCGGCCGCCTTCCTCTGCAACACATACGACACCACCCCGCGCGGCCTTTACGACGAACGCCTCGACGAACTCCGCGCCCTGGTGGACGGTCTCGCCGGCCACGAGCATTCGCCGGACGCGCCGCGGAGGTTCGTCGCGACCCCAGGCTAAGGATGGTCGCGCCTTGACGCCCTTCGGACGCGTTCGCCATATCGGGGGACCTCAGCAGCATCGTCAGAGCACATCTTGGCCAAGCGTCCCGAAGACAGCGACACGCTCTGCCCGGTCTCGCGCTCGACCGCCCTGATCGGCGACCGATGGAGCCTGCTGGTGATCCGCGAGCTCTTCATGGGCAACTCGCGGTTCCTGGATCTGGAGGCCCAGACCGGGGCCACCCCGCAGATGCTGACCGCGAGGCTGAAGCGGCTGGAGGCGGACGGCCTGGTGCGCAAGCAGCCCTCGGCCGGCGAGGCCCGGCGACATGAGTATCGCCTGACCGAAAAGGGCGCCGACCTGCTGCCGGTGCTGCTGGCGTTGCGGGGCTGGGGCGAGAAGTGGTGCAAGTCGCCCGAGGAAGGGCTGGCGCTGCGCACCACCCATCGGGCCTGCGGCGCGGAAGTCGGCCTCGACGGCGTCTGCCCCGCCTGCAAACGGCCGGTGGCCTGGTCCGAGCTCGCCGCCGCCCCGACGGCGGACTATCTCGACGAACGGCGCCGCCGGAGCGCCGTGCGCAACCGCACGTGATGGGCGGGGCCGGAACGGGCGGCCCGGCGCGGCGTTGCCTTTCCAGTCATTGGAGGCATTCGCCATGTTGAAATGGGCGCTGATTTTCGCGGTGGTCGCGCTGATCGCCGGCGCGTTGGGCTTCGGCGGCATCGCCGGGGCGGCGGCCGGGATCGCCAAGCTGCTGTTCTTCCTGTTCGCGGTCGGGTTCCTGGTGTTCCTGGTCCTGGGCCTGATGGCCGGGCGCAAGATCACCGGCGGATAGAGGTCGCCGTGTCGAACACGACCCCGGACGCCGCAGGGCGGCTGTCCGGGGTCGCGCCGTAGAGAGACGGCTACTTCTTGGCCAGATAGGCCTGGGACTGGCTGCCGACGAGGTCGACCAGGTCGCCCATGGCCAGGTTCACGTCGATCAGGTGCAGGCCCCAGTCGGTGAGGGTCATCGGGCCGACCTTCACGTCGCCGGAGATGTCGTCGGTGCGCGGGTCGTTCGGGTCGGCGTTGATGTGGACCGCGAGGTAGTTGAAGCCGTCCTTGGAGACGCACTCGCCGGTCAGCAGGCCGGGGACCGAGACGAAGGGCGTCTTGATGTCCGCGCCGCCCTTCACCCAGGCCGGGGGCGGGGCCGCGTCGGCGGCG
>NZ_JAYRST010000124.1:0-5840 GCF_041920015.1 Phenylobacterium sp. | reverse complement strand
GAAGAGGACAAGCTGACCGTGGCCCGCGCCCGGAAGATCCAGAAGTTCCTCAGCCAGCCGTTCCACGTGGCCGAGCAGTTCACCAACATGCCGGGCATCTTCGTTTCGCTGGAAGACACCATCCGCTCGTTCAAGGCGGTCGTGGACGGCGAATACGACCACCTGCCGGAAGCGGCCTTCTACAACGTCGGCACCATCGAAGACGCGGTGGCCAAGGCCGAAAAGCTGGCTGCGGAAGCCTAAGCCCCATGGCCGGTAAGCTGCACTTTTCCCTGGTCTCGCCCGAGCGCGAACTGTTCTCCGGCGAGGTCGATCAGGTCGACGCGCCAGGGACGGAAGGCGACTTCGGCGTCCTGGCCGACCATGCGCCGTTCATGACGACGCTGAAGGTCGGCGAGGTGAAGGTCTACAGCGGCGGCGCCGTGAAGGTCTTCGCGATCGAAGGCGGCTTCGCCGACGTGACGCCCGAGGGCCTGACCATCCTGGCCGAGCAGGCCAGCGAGGTCGCCGCCTGACCTTCTGAACGACCTCCAGTCGAAGGGGCTCCGGTCACGCCGGGGCCCTTTTTACTGTCCGCCCGCCGCTGTTCGCCTCCGATCGGCCCAATTGCCGCGCTAGAGGGGTTGCGAGGGATGGCCTGTTTCTATTGTTATGCGCCGACTCAGTTAGGGGAGCCCGCCATGCGCACCGCCATCGTCAGTCTGATCGCCCTCACAGGCCTCGCCACGGCGGCCGTCGCCCAGGCGCCGGAAGCCCCGCCGGCCGAAACGCCGCCTGCGGCGCCTGCCGAGCAAGCCGCCCCTGCAGCCCCCGAGGCTGCGCCCGCCGCGGCGCCGGCCGAGGAAAAGACCTACACGATCCCGACGACGGGCGCGGAAGGCCAGATCATCGACGTGGTCAACCGCTTCTGCAAACCGCTGGTCAAGGGCGGGAACTTCGACCAGCTCGCCTCCGGCCTCGGCGGCTACAAGAAGAACAAGCGTGAGGGCACCTATGTCGCCACTCTGATGGCCAAGCCCTACACCCTCACCCTCTGGCCGCAGGGGTCCAACAAGGACGTCTGCCGCATGACGATCAATTACGAGATCGACGGCGAGAAGCCGATCATCGTCGGCCTCAACATCTTCTCGTTCCTGCACAAGCCCGAGCTGATCCAGCAGCGCAACGACTTCGTCCCGGCGACGGACTACAAGCGCATCACCAACTCGTGGGAATACTACACCGACCACGAATCGATCGGCTTGGTCTTCCTGCAGCTCAAGAAGCCGGACGGCTCGCCCGTCAACGCCAAGTGGGACGCTGGCGAAGTCCTCTATTCGGAACGCTCGTTCTAAAGGCTTCCAGGCGCGAGGGACGACCCTCGCATCCCGCCTGCCAAAACGGGGACGACCCCACCAGCTAGGAGCCGCCAGCCATGGCGTGGGTCGTCCTTTTCATCGCGGGCCTCTGCGAAATCGCCTGGGCCGTCGGGCTCAAATACACCGATGGCTTCACCCGGCTGTGGCCGACCCTGTTCACCGGGGTCAGCCTGGTCGCCTCCATGGCGCTGCTGGGCCTGGCGGTGAAGTCGCTGCCGCTCGGCACGGCCTATGCGGTCTGGACCGGCATCGGCGCGGTCGGCACCGTCATCCTCGGCATCGTCCTCTTCAAGGAACCGGCGACCGTGGCGCGGCTGGTCTGTGTCGGCCTGATCGTCAGCGGCATCCTGGGCCTCAAGTTCCTCAGCCCGTCCGATTGAGCGTTTCGAGCTTGGCCTCTAGGGTTTCATCCGAACGCATCTGTTTGGAGTTCCCCAGCCCATGACGACGCGCGCCCTGCTGCTCGGCGCGGCTCTCAGCTTCGCCTGCGCCGCCGCCGCTCCCGCCGCCGACCTGCCGCGCCGCGAGGTCGGCCAGATCGTCTATGACAACGTGCCCGAGACCCCGGCCGCCCTGCAGGCGGCCATCGCCCCCTACTACAACGCCCGGTCGGCGGTGTTCGAGGACTGGCTCTCCGACGGCTCGATGCTGATCGCCACCCGCTTCGGCGACGTGAACCAGATCCACCGTGTCGCCGCCCCTGGCGGCGCCCGGACCCAGCTCACCTTCTTCGCCGAGCCGGTGAACAGCGCCAAGGCCCAGCCGGGCGCCGCCCGCTTCGTCTATCCGCGCGACGTCGGCGGGGCCGAATACTATCAGGGCTATCTGCGCGGCCTGGACGGCGCGGAGGTCGCGCTTACGGCGCCCCGGACCCGCAACGGCGGCTTCGTCTTCTCCAAGGACGGCCAGCAGGTCGCCTGGAGCCAGGCCACGCCGGGCGATCCGAACTACGACATCATGCTGGCCGACACCGCCCGCCCCGAAGGCCGCCGCGTCGCCTTCGAGGGAACCGGCGCCATGTCGGTCGAGGCCTTCTCTCCCGACGGGAAGTCGCTGCTGCTCAGCCGCTCGTTCTCGGCCACCCACACCGATCTCTTCGTGCTCGATCTCGCCAGCGGCCAGGCCAGGCAGATCGGGGCCGTCGGGCGCAAGGTCGGCTATCAGGGCGGGGCCTTCACCGGCGACGGCGCCGGGGTCGTCACCCTGTCCGACGAGGGCTCCGACTTCACCCGCCCCGTGGTCATCGACATCGCCACCGGCAAGGCGCGCGACCTCGATCCCGGCGCCAGATGGTCGACGGAAGCCTTCGACCTGTCGTCGGACGGCAAGACCCTCGCCTACATGGTCAACGAGGAGGGCTATTCGAAGATCGTCCTCAAGGACGTGGCCACCGGCCAGGCGCTGGCCGCGCCGAAACTGCCGCCAGGCGTGCTGACCGGCCTCGGCTTCTCGCCGGACGGACGCAAGCTCGGCTTCAGCCTCTCGACCTCCACCTCTTCGGGCGACGCCTGGAGCTACGGCCTCGACGATCAGCAGCTCGTCCGCTGGACCCAGAGCGAGCTGGGCGGTCTAGACCCGGCCAGGCTGGTCGAACCGACGCTGTTCCGTTTCCAGACCTTCGACAAGCGCTCGATCCCGGCCTTCATCTACCGGCCGCCGGCCAAGGCGGGCGCGAAGCTGCCGGTCGTCATCCAGATCCACGGCGGACCCGAAGGCCAGGAGCTGCCCAGCTTCAATCCGCGCCGCCAGTCCTGGGTCAATGAACTGGGCGCGGCGGTGATCATTCCCAACGTCCGCGGCTCCACCGGCTACGGCAAGACCTATCTCGACCTCGACAATGGGGCGAAGCGCGAGGACTCGGTGAAGGACATCGGCGCCCTGCTCGACTGGGTGGCGGCCCAGCCGGACCTCGACGCCAGCCGCGTGGCCATCGTCGGCCAGTCCTACGGCGGCTACATGTCATTGGCGGTGGCCGCCCACTACAACGACCGCATCGCCGGGGCGATCGACCTCTACGGCATCTCCAACTGGACCACCTTCCTGCAGAACACCGAAGGCTACCGCCGCGACCTGCGCCGGGTGGAGTACGGCGACGAACGCGATCCCAAGATGCGGGCGGTCTTCGACAGGATCTCGCCGCTGAACCTCAGCGACCGCATGAAGAAGCCGATGATGATCTATCAGGGCGCCAACGACCCGCGCGTGCCGCAATCGGAGTCCGAGCAGATGGTCGCCAGGCTGCGCGCCCAGGGCTCCGAGGTCTGGTACGTCCTGGCCAAGGACGAAGGCCACGGCGTCAGCAAGAAGCAGAGCGCCGAAGCGGTCCGCGCTACCGAGATCGTGTTCCTGAAGAAAGTTCTGGCCGTCGACTGACGCTTGGCTTCAGGCTGGTACGTCTTCCAGCCAGCCCAGGGCGATGTCGGCCACCTCGCGCCAGCCGGGCTCGCCCAGCAGCCAGTGGCTCATGCCCGGCGCCTCGATGAAGGTCGCATCCATCCGGCTGGCGGTCTGGCGCACGGTGGCCGGCGGATGGGCGACGTCGCGTTCGCCGCCCAAGACCAGGCAGGGCGTCCGGCCCGAACCCGGGCTGAGGCTGGTGGTCATGAACGGGTCCAGCCACCAGTTCAGCGTCTCGTAGAGCGCGCGGCCGCTCTCGGGCCGCAGCCGCGCGGTGACCGCCTGGCGCTCGGTCCGCGTCATGCGGTCGAGGCTGAAGCGGGACATGATCCCCCGGTCGGGCGAGACCGCCTGGGCCCAGAACGGCCCTTGCGAATAGAGGCCCACGGCGGTGATCGCCTCTTCCACCGACGATCCGGTCACGCCCCAGGGCGCGGACGGCGCCAGCAGCACCAGGGCGCGGACCGGCGCGCGCCGCGCGGCCATCGCCGCCACCAGCCCGCCCATCGAATGCCCGACCAGGATCGGCGGCGCGGCCTGGGCGGCGCACAGGGCGGCGATGTCGCGGGCGTAGTCGCCCATCGAAACCCCGACCACCGCCCCGCGCGGGGCGTCGGCCGCATGGCCGCGCAGGTCGGGGGCCGACACCTGATGGCCGGCCGCCTCGAAGGGCTCGCGGAACTTCTCGAACGCCCAGCCGCCGCAGAAGGCCCCATGGACCATGACGACGGGCGCGGGGGTTTGCGTCATGCCGGCGTCAGGCCACGTAGCCGGGCAGGCCAGCGAAGTCGTGGAAGGCGCGCACGACCGCCTCGTAGATGGCCTTCTTGAACGGCACGACCAGGCCAGGCGCCTCGTCCAGCCGGCCCCAGCGCCAGGCGTCGAATTCCGGGTGGCCCTGGCCGGAAAGGTCGATCTCGCTCTCTTCGCCGTCGAAGCGCAGGGCGAACCAGACCTGCCGCTGGCCTTTCCAGCCCTTGGCCACCTTCGATCCGGTATGATCGGGCGGGAAGTCGTAGGCCAGCCAGCCGTCGGTGCGGCCGAGCAGGGTGGTGGTGACCACGCCCGTCTCCTCGGCCAGTTCGCGCTTGGCCGCCAGATAGAGGTCCTCGCCGGCGTCGACGCCGCCCTGCGGGAACTGCCAGTTGTAGGGCGGTGCGGTCTGGAAGCGTCGGCCCAGCCACACGCGGCCGTCCGGATGGAACAGAACCACCCCGACATTCGGGCGATAGGCGGAAAGATCGGTCATCCCATCCATTTAACGCCGTGTGGTCAAAGCGGAAGCCGGTGCGAGCTGATACCCTCGAGATTCCACCGTCTCGGACCATTTCGCGACCTGGGCCAGCGTCACCGGATAGGCGAAGCCCGAGCCCAGGGCCTGGCCGTTCTGCAAGGCGCCGGCTTCGATGGCCAGCAGTTGCTGGTCGATCGCCTCGCCCGAAAGCTGCTCGTCGATGATGCGAATCGCCGAGGCCCGACCGGGGCCGGAGCGCCGCGCCGCCTGGCCGTCGTCGATGAAGGCCAGACCCCGCCCGCGCAGGGCGCTCAGAAAGGCGTTCATGCCGTTGTCCGAGGTCATGAACCGGGAGCCGAGATAGTTGGTGACCCCGAAATAGCCGGTCGCCCGCGACAGCACCCATTCCAGCTTCTTGACCGTCTCGCCGCCGGGCGCGTTGGCCATCAGCGTATAGGGCCCAGGATCGTTGTCGGGATAGTCGTTGGGCTCCATCGGCGTTTCCAGCAGCACCTCATGGCCAGCGGCCCGCGCCAGGTCGATCCAACCCTGCAGCCCTTCCGCATAGGGCACGAACGACAGGGTGATCTCGGGCGGCAGCAGGTCGATGGCCTGGCGGGTCGCCGCCGCATTGAGCCCCAGCCCGCCGATCACCAGCGCCACCTTCGGGCGGCCGTTGGGCACGAAGGGGCGAGCATAGGCCTCGGCCGGCGTCTTGCCGTTGGCCGCGATGATCGGCAGCGGCCCGTTCGGACCCTGGGCGTGGAAGCCGGCCAGCGGCGCGGGGGCCAGCGGGCCGGCGGCGTGGAACGGCCGCGCGCCCTGGACGGTGATGGTCGCCTCGCCCATCA
>NZ_JAYRST010000123.1:0-6131 GCF_041920015.1 Phenylobacterium sp. | reverse complement strand
TCGCCGGGCATTCGGCCCTGGGCCTGGCCTTCGCCGCCCTGATCTATCTGGTCTGCTTTTCCGGGACGCTCGCCGTCTTCGCGCAGGAATTCACGCGCTGGGAAAAGCCGGGCGCCCCGATGCTCCATACGGTCGCCCCCGAGAGCGTTCAGCGCGCCCTGGCCGCGGCCCAGGCCGAATTCGGCTCTCCGGCGGAACACGCCTATCTGACCCTGCCCACCCCCGAACTGCCCCGTTTCCAGATCAGCCTGGACATCGGCCACGGCCAGGTCGAACGCAAATGGTTCGTGGACGGCGCCGGCGCGCTGGCCGGCCCCGCCGACGCGGCCTGGACCGACTTCATGAGCGCCCTGCACATCTATCTGCACCTGCCGCGAACCTGGGGCGGGTTCGTCGTCGGCCTGACCGGCGTGGCCCTGCTGTCCTCGCTGATTTCCGGCGTCCTGGCCCATCCTCGGGTCTTCAAGGACGCGTTTCATCTGCGCTGGGGCGGCTCGAAGCGCCTGCAGGAGGCCGATCTGCACAACCGCATCGGGGTATGGGGCCTGCCGTTCCATCTGGTGGTGACCCTGACCGGCGCCCTCCTTGGCCTCGCCACCCTCATCATCGGCGTTCTGGCCATGGTCGTGTTCGATGGCGACACCGGCAAGGTCTACGAAGTGTTCTTCGGCCCCCCGCCCATCGACGATCCGCGCCCGGCGCCCTTGCCCAATCTCGTCGCCGCGCTCGACGGGGTCGTTCGCCTCACCCCCAACGCCCAGCCCTCCTTCGTGGCGGTCGAGCATCCCAATGAACGGGGCCAGGGCGTGCTGGTCACCGCGCGCCAGCCGGACCGGCTTGCGCTTGGAGAAAACTATACCTTCGACGGCGCCGGCGGGCTTATCCGCGCGCCCAAGACGGTCGACCGCTCGATGGGCGAGCGCGTGTTCAATGTCCTGGCCGTGCTGCATTTCGGCTGGTTCGGCGGCTGGCCGATAAAGATCGCCTATGGCTTGCTCGGCCTCGGATTGACGAGCGTGACCTCGTCGGGCGTCGCGATCTGGCTGGCGAGGCGCCGCGACAAGGGCCGGCCCGCGCCGCGATGGGAGCGTGTCTGGATCGCGGTGGTCTGGAGCCAGCCCTTCGCCTACGCCGCCTCGATGATCGGCGCTCTCACGGCGCCGACGATCGCTCCGGTCGCCGTCTGGGCCGTGGCGACCGCGGCGGCCCTTGCGACGACGCTGGTCTGGGATGTGAAGGCGATTTCGGCGCGCCTGCGCCTGGCCACGGCGGCCCTGCTCGTCGCGGCGGCGGCCAGCCACCTGGCCGTCCATCGGGCCATCTATGCCGACGCCATGGCCTGGGGCGTGCAGGCGAGCCTGATCGCCGCTGCAGCCGTCCTCGTCGCCTCGGTGCTGCTCGGACGGGCTCCACGCGCGGCCTCTTAAGGAGGCGCCCGTCTTCTCCCTCTCCAGTTGAGAGAGGGAGAAGACGCTGCGATCAGCCTTCGTACTTGTCCTGCACCATGCGGTTCAGCAGGCGCACGCCATAGCCGGTCGCGCCGTCGGGAATGGTCGGCACGGTCGACGGCTTCTTCCAGGCGGTCGAGGCGATGTCGAGGTGCGCCCACGGCACGCCGTTCACGAAGCGCTGGATGAACAGGGCCGCGGTGATCGAACCGCCCGGCCGCCCGCCGGTGTTCTTCATGTCGGCGATCATCGAGTCGATCTGCTTGTCGTACTGCGCGGGCAACGGCATCCGCCACAGCGGCTCGGCTTCGGCGCCCGAGGCCGCCAACAGGTTGGCCGCCAGCTCGTCGTTGTTCGAGAACAGCCCGGCATAGTCGTTGCCCAGGCTGATGATGATCGCCCCAGTCAGGGTCGCCAGGTCGACCATGAACTTCGGCTTGAAGCGGTCCTGGCAGTACCAGACGGCGTCGGCCAGCACGAGGCGGCCTTCGGCGTCGGTGTTGATGATCTCGATGGTCTGGCCCGACATCGAGGTGACCACGTCGCCCGGACGCTGGGCATTGCCGTCGGGCATGTTCTCGACCAGGCCGAGAATGCCGATGGCGTTGACCTTGGCCTTGCGGCCGGCCAGGGCGTGCATGACGCCGGCCACGGCGGCCGCGCCGCCCATGTCCCACTTCATGTCTTCCATGCCGTCGGCCGGCTTGATCGAGATGCCGCCGGTGTCGAAACAGACGCCCTTGCCGACGAAGGCCACCGGCTGGGCGGACTTGTCCGCCGCGCCGTACCACTTCAGGATCGCAAGCTGGCTCTCACGGGTGCTGCCCTGGCCCACGCCCAGCAGCGAGCCCATGCCGAGCTTCTCCATCTCGGCCTCGCCCAGCACCTCGACCTCCAGGCCAAGTTCCTCCAGCGCCTTCACGCGGGCCGCGAACTCGGCCGGGTAGAGCACGTTCGGCGGCTCGGAGACCAGGTCGCGCGAAAAGGCGATCGCGTCGGCCAGGGCGGCCAGCGGCGCGAACTCGGCCGCCGCCTTGCCCGTATCGGCGGCCACGACCTGCGCCGCGGCGATCGAAGGCTTCTTCTCGGCCGGTTCCTTGGTGCGATAGCGGTCGAAGCGATAGGCGGCCAGCCGCAGGCCGAGCGCCGCATGCGCCGCCGAGCCGCCTTCCGGCGGAACCACGCGCAGAGTGGTCAGGCCCGAGGTCTTCACCGCATGATAGGCGCTGGCGGCCGCATGCTCTGCGCCGATGGCGTCGAACGCCGCCTTCTTGCCCGCGCCCACCAGCAGCACCCGCGCCGCCTCGCCGGCCGCGCCCAGCACGTCCAGCACCTGGCCCTTCGCGCCGGTGAACCTCTGGGCCGCAGCCGCCCGGGTCAGGGCGCCGCCAGCCGCCGCATCGGCCGCCGCGGCCGCGCCGGCCAGGACCTCACCCTCGAACACCACCAGGGCCAGGGCGCTCTTCTCGCCGACCGCGGCGCCGGCCGCGACGAACTCGATCTGCATCAGTCTCGAACTCCGAATAGACTTGGGCCCGCGCCCCTCTTGACGACAAGCTTGGCCGCTCGTGCGGCGGTTGTGTGACGCGGCGACGCATGATTTAGAGCAGGATCACGCCTGGGGCGCGCAAAATCCCCGGCCGGCCGCACATTTCTTCCCCTACATTCCCCGCATGCCGCTGATCGACCGCTACCTGCTCCGCCAGCTTCTCGGCCCGACCGTGCTGGCCACGCTCGCCCTGACGGCGGTCGCCCTGCTGTCGCAGAGCCTGTCGGCGCTCGACATCATCGTCAGCCAGCGCCAGAGCGCCCTGGTCTTCGCCAAGGTGACGGTGCTGGCCATGCCCCAGCTCCTGAACATGGTGCTGCCCATCGCGGTCTTCGTCGCCGCCCTGGTCTCGCTGAACCGCCTGCACACCGAACAGGAGATCGTCGTGTGCTTCGCCGGCGGCATGAGCCGCTGGCGCGTCATCGCCCCGGCCCTGCGCCTGGCCTCGATGATCGCCATCCTGGCCCTGGTGATGAACCTGTGGATCCAGCCCATGGCCGCGCGCGAGATGCGCCAGACCCTGTTCGAGGTGCGCACCGACCTCGCCTCGACCCTGATTCGCGAGGGCGAGTTCACCAATCCGGCGCCCGGCCTGACCGTCTACGCCCAGTCGATCGACGCCACCGGCCTGATCCACAACCTCTTCATCCACCAGCAGAAGGACGGCGGCGGCGCCACCACCTACACCGCCGACCAGGGCCGCCTGGAACGGCGCAATGGCAAGCCGGTCCTGGCCATGCACAAAGGTTCGATGCAGGAATTCAGCGACGCGGGCGTCCTGAACTATCTGACCTTCGACGACTATCCCTACGACCTGTCGCCGTTCATGCGCAGCGACGAGCTGATCCACTATAAGCCGTCGGATCGCTACCTGCACGAACTGCTGTTCCCCGACTTGCAGCAGGACTGGGAAAAGCGCAATCAGCTCAAGCTGCTGGCGGAAGGTCACAACCGCATCGCCAGCCCGCTCTACAACATCGCCCTGATGGCCCTGGCGGTTTCGGCGATCATCGGCGGCGGCTTCTCGCGCATGGGCTACAGCCGCCGCATCGCCATCTTCAGCGCCGTGGCCGTGGCCTTCCGCATCCTCGGCTTCGTCGTCCAGGCCGCCTCCGAGGAAGCCGCCTGGATCAACCTGTTCCAGTACCTGGTGCCGCTGTTCGCCACCTATGTCGCGCTACGCGATATCTTCCGTGAAAAAGTCACGCGCTTCATCGACATGCGCAAGAAACCTCACCGGATCAGCCGACGCACGGAGGCTGCGGCATGATCGGGGCGGGCAAGCTCGAACGCTATGTGATGGGCCGCACCCTGGCGAGCGTCGGGGCAGCGCTGGCGGTGATCGCGGCGGTCATCATCCTGGTCTCCTTCGTCAACCTCTCGCGCGAGGTGGCGGTGCGGGCCGATGTGGGCGTCACCCAGCTCTTCGTCCTCACCCTGCTGCAGACCCCCGCCGTGGTCCTGTTGCTGTTGCCGTTCGTCTTCCTGTTCGGGGGGATCGCCGCCTATGTCGGCCTCAATCGTCGCTCCGAACTGGTGGCGATGCGCGCGGCCGGCATCTCCGCCTGGCGCTTCATCCTGCCGTCGGCCGGCCTCGCCGCCCTGATCGGCGTCGCCGTGGTGCTGGTGTTCAACCCGCTCGCCGCGGCGTTCAGCGCCCGATACGAGGCCGAGCGGGAGAACCTGATGGAGAACTACCTGACCGACGCGCCCAAGGAGGTGTGGCTGCGCCAGGGCGACGACCGCAACCAGATCGTCATCCACGCCAAGCAGCGCGACACCGCCGAGGGCCGCGTGCGCCTCAAGGCCGTGTCGCTCTTCGTCTACCAGAAGGACCAGGCCGGACGGCCCGAGTTCAAGCGCCGCATCGAAGCGGCCGAGGCCCAACTCTATCCAGGCTACTGGAAGCTGACCGACGTCCGTGAGGCCAGCGCCGGCGAAAGCTCGGTGCGCTCCGATTCCCTCTCCATCCGCTCGACCCTGGATGCGGAGTCGGCCATGGAGCGCTTCGCCGCCCCGGAATCGGTGGCCTTCTGGCGGTTGCCGGCCGCCATCCGCCTGACCGAACAGGCCGGCTTCTCGGCCAACGGCTATCGCCTGCGCTTCCAACAGCTCCTGGCGACTCCGATCCTGTTCGCGGCCATGTCGATCCTGGCCGCGGCCTTCTCGCTGCGCCTGGCGCGGCTGGGCGGCCTGGCGGGCCTGGCCGGCTCGGGCGTGGCGCTCGGCTTCATCGTCTTCTTCTTCAACGAGTTCTCCGGCGCCCTGGCCGACGCCGATATCATTCCGTTGTTCGCCGCCGCCTGGGCGCCGCCTCTGGTGGCCCTGCTGTCGGGGCTTGCGCTGCTCTGCTACACCGAAGACGGTTGAATCGCCGGTCGCAACGGCTATCAACCCATCTCGAACCGCGACGAGGGGAGTTCATGAGTCTCGGCAGGCGTTCAGCCTACGCCAAGCGCGGCCTGCTTGCGGGCGCGGCGCTCATGGTGCTCTGCGGCGCGGCCCAGGCGCAGGAGGCCTCGCGTCCGGCCGCCGCCTCGCCCGACGGCCTTGCCCCCGGTCAGCTCTATATGGAAGCCGACCTCGTCATCCGCGACGACAAGAACAAGACCACCACGGCCAGGGGCGACATCGTCGTGCGCTACCAGGGCCGCACCCTGCGCGCGCAGGAGCTCATCTACGACGAAGCCAAGGGCCTGATGCGGGCTCGCGGCAAGACCTCGATCGTCAATGCCGACGGCAGCGTCGAATACGCCGACGAGATCGTGCTGGACGACCAGATGAAGGCCGGCGTCGCCACCGGCTTCGCCGCCCGCCTGCCGCAGAACGTCAAGCTCGCCGCCGCCAGCGCGGTGCATCGCTCGGAAAAGGTCAACGAACTCAACCGCGCGATCTACACCCCTTGCGAGATCTGCGCGCCCGACGGGACCTCCAAGACCCCGACCTGGTCGATCAAGGCCGACAAGGTGGTCCAGGACAAGGACCGCCAGCTTGTCTACTACCGCAACGCCGTCGTCAGGATCCTGGGCGCGCCGCTCGTATTCCTGCCGATCTTCTGGCACCCGGACCCGCAGGCCGAGCGCAAGTCCGGCCTGCTGACCCCCGAGATTTCGCCGTCCAACCGCCGCGGCCTC
>NZ_JAYRST010000122.1:0-6344 GCF_041920015.1 Phenylobacterium sp. | reverse complement strand
AAGCTCCGCCCGCGAGCCAGCTCCAGCGGCCGGCTGACGAAATTCGATTTAATTTCAGCAGGTTGTGGCTATCCCGCAACCTGCTGAAACGCCCCGCTACAGCCCTAGCACCATCTTGGCCATGATGTTGTGCTGGATTTCGTTCGACCCCGCATAGATCGAGGTCTTGCGGTAGTTGAAATAGGTCGGGGCGATGGTCGCCGCATAGTCGGGGCCGGCGCGCGGCTCGTTACGCTCGCCGCGGATCTCGGCCCAGGTGTCGCGCACGAACGGCTGGGCGTAGAGGCCGGTCGCCTCCAGGGCCAGTTCCGTCACGGCCTGCTGGGCCTGGCTGCCCTCAAGCTTCAGCATCGAGGACGCCGCCCCCATCGCCTCGCCGGCGCTCCGCGCGGCGAACATGCGCAGCTCGGTGGCGTTCAGCGTGTCGACCTTGATCTGCATCTCGCTGAGTTTCTTGCGGAAGTCGGGATCGTCGATCATCCGCTGGCCACCGTCCGACGGCTCCAGGCTGGCGATCTTCCGAACCTTGTTGAGCTGGTTGGTCAGCCCGGCCGCGTAAGGGTTGCCCCGCTCGAACTGCAGCAGATACTTCGCATAGGTCCAGCCCTGCCCCTCCTCGCCGATGCGGTTGGAGACCGGCACCCGGACGTTCTCGAAGAACACCTGGTTGATCTCCTGGTCGCCCTCGGGCGGGCCGTCCAGGGTCGGCAGCGGCACGATGGTGATGCCGGGCGTGGTCATCTCCAGCAGCAGGAACGAGATGCCCTTCTGCCGGATCTCCTCGTTCGAGGTGCGGACCAGGCAGAACATCCAGTCCGCCCACTGGGCGTAGGTCGTCCAGATCTTCGAGCCGTTCAGGACGTAATGGTCGCCGTCCCGCTCGGCCTTTAGCGACAGCGAAGCGAGGTCCGATCCCGAACCCGGCTCGCTATAGCCCTGGCACCACCAGGCGTCGGTCGAGAGGATCTTCGGCAGGTGCTGGGCCTTTTGCTCGGGCGTGCCGAAGGCCATCACCACCGGGGCGCACATCTTCAGCCCCATGTTCGAGGTCGAAGGCGCGCCGGCCAGCGCCATCTCCATGTCGAAGATGTACTTCTGGGCGTGGCTCCAGCCGGTGCCGCCATATTCCTTGGGCCAGTCCGGCGCGATCCAGCCCTTCTCGTGCAACCGCTTCAGCCAGCGGACCTGGCCGGCCTTGTCGATATGGCCGTTCTTCGACTGCGCGGCATGCGCGCGCATGTCCTCGTCGAACGCCTCGGCGATGAAAGCTCGAACTTCCTCGCCGAACGCCAGGTCTTCCTTGGAGAATTCCAGGTCCATCGCCCTACCCCACGCCGTCGAGGTATTCGATCTCGGGCCGCCCGCCCATGCACGGGCCCATCTTGGCACCGGCCGCCTTGAAATAGTCGGTCCCGCCGTGGGCCTTCAGGGCGTCCTCGTCCTTGTAGAGCTCCAGCACCTTGTAGACCGTCGCATCGCTGCGGCTCTTGGTGAGCTGGTAGACGATGTTGCCCGGCTCGTTGGCGCGGACCTGCTTGGAAAGCTCGGTGAAGATCGCCTCGAACTCCGCCTGCTTGCCGTCCTGCACCTTCAAGGTCGCCACCACGCCGATCATGCCGTTCCTCCAACGATTGTTTGAAAGGGACGTTAGTGGGCGCAGTCGGCCTCGGCAAGCAGCCGCATCACCCCGCCGCCGGCTCGACATCCGTCCGTGCGAAATCATCGCCCACGAACAGCAAGCCGGCCCCCGTCTCGCGCGCCAAGGCATAGGCGAAGCAGTCGCCGAAGTTCAGCGATGCAGCGTGGACGCCCTTGCCCCAGCGCGCATAGGCCTCGGCCACCTTTTCCGCCCCCGAGCCGTAGACCGGTACGATCTCGAACCCCAGCCCCTCGACCAGCGCGCTCATTTCCCCGGCGATGTTGCGGCGCCCCGCCACCACCAGCGCTTCGGCCAGGGTTCCGGCGGAAATGAGCACGTCGCCCCGCGCCTCCAGGACCCTCATGCATCTTTCCCCTGCCGGCTCGCCGAGCAGGATCGCCATCAGGGCGGACGTATCGACGACGATCACTCCGGCAAGCCTTCGTCGTCATAAAGGAAATCCTGGCTCCGCGCGGCTCCAGGCCCCTGGACGGCCTTTTGAGAAGCCTTGCGACGAACTTCTTCCATCAACCGGCGGCGGGCCTGGCGGTCGCCCACGGCGCGGATCGGGACCAGGCGGACAGCCGGCTGTCCGTGGCGCGTCAGCACCACCTCATCGCCAGCTTCCGCCCGACGCACCAGGTCGGTCAGTTGGGCCTTCGCCTCACTCACGGATACCCGCACGGCAGTCTCCGACCATTCCATGGATCATATAGCTCAATATGGACCACTACATGGTCCATATCAATGGAGCAGGCGCTGTCCGCAGGACACAGCCCGCGCTCACCCCAGCGTCTTCTCCAGCAATAGCGTGGTCAGGCCGCTGTCCCACTCGTGGTCGGGATAGGAGTCGATCTCGCGATAGCCGCGCGCCGCGTAGAAAGCCCGCGATTGAGTGTTGAAAGTGTCCGTCTCAAGCCGCGCAGAAGAATGCCCCGCCGCCGCGATCGCCGCCTCGGCCCGGCTCAGCAAGGCGTGGCCCACGCCGCGGCGCTGCGCCGCCGGGCTCACATGCAGGGCGTGGACGAAGTCGCCGTCCCAATGGACCATGCCGACCACGGCGTCTCCATCCACGGCGACCACGAACTCGGCGCCCCGCTCGCTCACATAGCGCGGTCCAGGCGGGTTCCGCAGCCGCGCCTCCAGCGCAGCCGGCGTCAGTTGCGGCGCCCATGTCGAATGGAAGGTGGCGTCGAGCACGGCGACGACGCCGGCTTCGTCCGTGGGGTGGAAGGCCCTCAGCAGGACCTGCGGCTCAGCGCCCCTGGCGCTCGTTCCAGCCATAGGCGACCCAGTGGTGGCCGCCCAGGTGGCGGGCTTCGATCACCCCGTCGTCGCGCTGGGCCCGCGCCTTCTTGGCTCGCAGCGCCAAGCCCGCCAGCGCCAGCAGCGCCGAGGCCATGACCGCGATCACCACTACGGTCGCGGCGAAGAACACCGCCAGGACGGCGCCCACCGCCACGGCCGCCGCCGTCGCCAGGGCCCCGCCGACGACGGCAAAGCCGCGAAGGGCCGATCCATGCTTGCGGGCGAATTCGCGAACCATGAGCATCCTCAAGGGCGCCGCTTGTTACGGCTGAACGGATAATTCCGCCGGGCGATCCCCGGCGTCAACGTAAACACGACAAATCACTACAAAGTGGCGGCATCATGCCACCCCTTCCAGCGCCATCGCCCGCCGCTCGCGCATGATGTCGTCGAAGGCGGCGTTGAGGGCGGCGGACTTGGCTTCGGCGACCTCGATGAACTCGCTGGGCAGGCCGCGAGCGCGGGCGCGGTCCGGGTGCGCTTCCGACAGCGCCGCCTTCCAGGCCGCCCGCACCTCCCCGTCCGAGGCGTCGTGCGCGATGGCCAGCACGCCATAGGGATCATCGGCGCCCAGCCCAAGGTGCACCGCCTTCAGCCGCCGGAAGGTCAGGGGAGAAAAGCCGAACAGCTCGGCCACCCGCTCCAGATATTCCAGCTCGTCCTGCGTCACCGCCCCATCAGCGCCGGCGATGTGGAATAGGCCGTCCAGCACGTCCTCCAGCAGGGTCGGGCAACCGGCGTAGCGCTTGGCCAGCCGCCGCGCATAGCTCTCGAAGCCGCGCGTCGTCTGCCGCGCCAGGTCGTAGAGCCGGTGGATGTTCCGCTCCGAGGCCGCATCGGGCGTGAAGACCTGGGCGAAGGCGTCGAACTCGCCCACGCTGGCCCGCCCGTCGGCCTTGGCCAGCTTGGCGCCCAGCGCCGTCACCGCTGTCGAGAACGCCGGGTCCTCCCCCGGACGGACCGAGGGGCAGTCGGCGCAGTCCGCCGCATCGGGTCTACGGACTGCAAGGCCAGCGATGTTGCGCCAGAAGCTCATGGGAGTATCGAAAGCTGTAAGACCCCGAGTCGGTCCTGACAACGCATATCGCCCCCTGGAAAGGTTACGGTTTGGACAGGCTCTGGAGCTTCTGGATCGACCGCGGCGGCACCTTCACCGACGTGATCGCCCAGGCGAGCGACGGCGAAGAGACCTCGCTGAAGCTGCTCTCGGCCTCCCCGGCCTATGAGGACGCCGCCGTCGAGGCCATGCGCCGCGTCCTTCGCGCCGCGCCGGGCGAGCCCTTCCCCGCCCATCGGGTGGCGGCGATCAAGATGGGCACGACGGTCGCCACCAACGCCCTGCTGGAACGGGCCGGCGCCACGACCCTGCTGGTCGTCACCACGGGTTTCGCCGACGCCCTGACCATCGGCGACCAAGCCCGCCCCGACCTCTTCGCCCTCGACATCGAACGCCCCGCGCCCCTGCATGCCGGCGTGGTCGAAGCCGCCGAGCGCCTGGCCGCCGACGGCGCTGTCGTCACGCCGCTGGGCGAGGCCGCCCTGGCGAGCGCGCTCGCCAGGGCTCGGGCCGAGGGCTTCACCTCGGTCGCCATCGCCTTCCTGCACGCCGACCTCAATCCCGCCCACGAACAGGCGGCCGGCGCCCTGGCCCGCGCCGCCGGTTTCGAGTTCGTCGCCCTCAGCCACGAGGTCTCGCCCCTCCCCCGTTTCGTGCCGCGGGCCGAGACCACGGTCGCCGACGCCTACCTCACCCCGATCCTCCAGGCCTATGTGCAGCAGGTGGCCCGCGCGGTCGGCGGCGCGCCGCTCTACTTCATGACCTCGGCCGGAGCTCTGGTGCGCGCCGAGGCCTTCCGGGGCCGCGACGCCATCGTCTCCGGTCCGGCCGGCGGCGTGGTGGGCGTCGCCCGCAGCGCCCAGGTCGCCGGGGCGAGCCAGGCGCTCGGCTTCGACATGGGCGGCACCTCCACCGACGTCTGCCGCTACGCCGGCGCCCTGGAGCGCAAGGATGTCGCCCGCGTCGCCGGGGTGAAGCTGCGCAGCCCGATGCTCGACATCGAGACCGTCGCAGCCGGCGGCGGCTCGATCCTGTTCTTCGACGGCCTGCGCGCCCGGGTCGGGCCGCAGAGCGCCGGCGCCGATCCCGGCCCCGCCGCCTATGGCCGCGGCGGCCCGGCTGCCGTCACCGACGCCAACCTGGTGCTGGGCCGCCTCGATCGGCGTTTCTTCCCCGCGATCTTCGGCCGCGACGGTGCCTCGCCCCTCGACCCGGCCGCCTCGCGCGCGGCCATCGCCCGCCTGGCCCAGGCGATGGGCGCGCCCAGCGTCGAGGCCGCCGCCGAAGGCTTCCTCGCCATCGCCGTCGAGCAGATGGCGCGAGCCACCGACCGCATCTCCACCGAGCGCGGCTTCGATCCCCGCGACCACGTCCTGACCGCCTTTGGCGGCGCCGCCGGCCAGGTGGCCTGCGAGGTCGCCGAAGCGCTCGGCCCCTCCCAGGTGATCTGCCCGCGCTATGGCAGCGTGCTCTCGGCCTGGGGCATCGGCCAGGCGCAGCTCGCCAGCCTGCGCCAGGTCGGGCTCGACGCGGTGCTGGACGAGGCCGGTCTCTCCCGCGCCCGGGCCGCCGCCGCCGAAGCCGAGGCCGCCGCCCGCGCCGCCCTGGCCGAACAGGGCGCGCAGGCCGGCGAAGTCCGCCTCACCCAGCGCCTGCGCTACGACGGCGCCGACGCCGAACTGCCGACGCCGCTCGGCCCGCTGGCCGAAACCCAGGCCGCCTTCGAAACCGCCCACCAGCGCCTGTTCGGCTTCGTCGAACCGAACCTGCCGATCATCATCGCCTCGGTGGAAGCGGAAGCGGTGAGCAACAATTCCTCACCTGCTGGGGGAGGTGGCTCGCCGCAAGGCGGCGAGACGGAGGGGGATTTGCTGAGTCAGCAGGCCCCCTCAGTCGGCCAGTCGGCCGACAGCTCCCCAAGAGGGGGAGCAATCGAAACCACCCGCATGTTCTTCCACGGCGCCTGGCATGACGCCCCCGTCGTCCGCGCCGCAGAGCTCACCGAAATCCAAGGCCCGGCCCTCATCGTCCGCGCCGACACCCAGATCGCGGTCTCCCCCGGCTGGACCGCCACGCGCGGCCCGGACGGCATGGTGCGCCTGGAGCAGGCCGCCCGCCGCAAGGCCGCGGCCCTTTCCCTCGACCGCCCCGACCCGATCACCCTGGAGCTGTTCAACAAGCGCTTCATGGGCGTGGCCGAGGCCATGGGCGCAGCGCTGGAGCGCACCGCCCATTCGGTGAACATCAAGGAGCGGCTGGACTTCTCCTGCGCGCTCTTCGATGTCGACGGCGGCCTGGTCGCCAACGCGCCGCACATGCCTGTCCACCTGGGCTCGATGG
>NZ_JAYRST010000121.1:0-6594 GCF_041920015.1 Phenylobacterium sp. | reverse complement strand
TGGCGCCGAGACGGAGGGGGCTTGCGGCGATCGAGGCCCCCCTCAGCCAGCTTCGCTGTCAGCTCCCCCAAAGGGGGAGTATCTGGACGTGCGCGGTCGCAAGACCATCGTCCTCCGCTCCTTCGGCAAGTTCTACGGCCTGCCGGGCGTCCGTCTGGGCTTCGTGATCGCAGAGCCTGGCCTGGCCGGGCGGATCGGCGCCCAGTTCGGCGACTGGCCGGTCAGCGCCGAGGCCATCGCCGCCGGCCGCGCGGCCTATGCCGATTCAGGCTGGGCCGAACGAATGCGCCTGCGCCTGGCTGGCGATGCACGGCGGCTCGACGCCCTGCTGGAGAAGGCCGGGCTGAACGTACTGGGCGGGACTTCGCTGTTCCGGCTCGTGGAGGCGCCGGACGCTCAGCAGCGGTTCCTCACCCTGGCGCGGCTCGGCGTGCTCGTCAGGCCCTTTTCCGACCCGCCGACCTGGCTCAGGTTCGGCATCCCCAAACCCAAGGACTGGCCGCGCCTGGCGGCCGCGCTGGAGGCGACGCGCCCATGAGCGACGAAGAGCAGAAGAACGCCGAGCACAAGGCGGCCATGCAGGCCCTGAAGACCGAGCGCGACGTCATGATGGCCGAGAAGGTCGACGCCCCCGGCCTGCTGCTGGTCCACACCGGCGACGGCAAGGGCAAGTCCACCGCCGCCTTCGGCATGGTCGCCCGCGCCCTGGGCTGGAACCAGAAGGTCGGGATCGTCCAGTACATCAAGGGCAAGTGGATCACCGGCGAGCGCCAGTTCTTCAAGCGCTTTCCCGACAGCGTCCGCTACGAGGTGATGGGCCAGGGCTTCACCTGGGACACCCAGGACCGCGCCGCCGACATCGCCGCGGCCGAGGCCGCCTGGAAGACCTCGGTCGAGATGCTGCACGACCCCGGCCTGGACCTGGTGCTGCTGGACGAGCTGAACATCGCTCTGCGCTACGACTATCTCGATATCGACAGGGTGGTGGCCGACCTGAAGGCGCGCCCGCGCGACAAGCATGTCGTGATCACCGGCCGCAACGCCAAGCCGCAACTGATCGAGATCGCCGACCTCGTCACCGAGATGACCCTCGTCAAGCACCCGTTCGAGGCGGGCATCAAGGCCCAGCGCGGGATCGACTTTTGAGCTGGATGCTGACCCGGCGCTCGGCCCTCGCCGCGGGGGCTGTTCTCGGCCTCGGCGGCGCGGCCCCCGCGCGCCAGCCCCAGCGCATCGTCTCGCTCAATCCCTGCCTCGACGTGATCCTGGTGGCGGTGGCCGACCGCGGCCAGGTCGCCGCCATCAGCCACTATTCGCACGAGCCGACCTCCTCCAGCATCGGCCCGGCCGGCGCGACCTATCCCTTCACCTATGAGAGCGCCGAGGAGGTGCTGGCCCTGCGGCCCGACCTGGTGCTGACCGGCCGCCATTCCTCCCCGGCCACCCGCGCCGCCCTCGACCGCCTGGCCGTGCGCACCGAGCTCTTCGCCGTGCCCGATACGGTCGAGGAAAGCCTGGAGCAGGTCCGCCGCATCGCCGCGGCCGTCGGCTACCCCGAACGCGGGGAAGCCTTGGTCGCCAGGATCGAACGCGCCCTGGCCGCCGCCGCCCCGCCGCCCGGCGCGCCGCGGCTGACCGCGATCACCTACCAGGCCGGCGGCTTCGCCACGGGGCCAGGCACCATGATGGACGAGATGATGCGCCGTTGCGGCCTCGACAACGCCGTCTCCCGCTACGGCTTGACGCGCACCGGCGACGTGCCGCTCGAATTGCTGGTCGCCAACCCGCCCGACATCCTGCTGGCCGGTCAGGCCCGGCCCGGCGCTCCGACCTGGGCCGACCGCGTCTCGCATCATCCCGCGCTCGCCCGCGTCGCGGCGCGCATGCACCGCGCGACCTTCCCCCAGCAGCTCACCTTCTGCGGCGGCCCGGTGCTCATCCGCACCGCCGCCATGCTCGCCCGTGCTCGCGACGAGGCCCTTGCGAAGCGGAGAGACGGATGATGCCGAAGAAATCCTCCACCCTTGGGGGAGGTGGCTCGCGGCCCCAGCCGCGAGACGGAGGGGGCTTGCCGACTCCCCGGTCCTCCTCAGTCAGCCATTCGGCTGACAGCTCCCCCAGGGGGGAAGCAATTGACGGACGCCGCACATGACCCGCCGCCGCGCAACGCTCGCCGCCCTTGGCGTCCTTGCCGTGCTGCTCGCCGCGCTCAGCATGGCCGCCGGCCGGGTCTGGGTGCCGTTCAGCGACTGGCTCGACACCAGCGATCCGCGCTGGGCGATCATCTTCGAACTGCGCCTGCCGCGCACCATCCTGGGCGTCGCCGTCGGCGCGGCGCTCGGCATGGCGGGCGCGGCCATGCAGGGCTATACCCGCAACCCGTTGGCCGATCCCGGCGCCTTGGGCGTCTCGTCCATGGGCGCGCTGGGCGCGGTGCTCACCCTCTATCTCGGGGCCGGCGCCTCGGCGCCCTGGGTGATCGCCAGCGCTTCCATGCTGGGCGCGCTCGCCGCGGTCTTCCTGCTGCTGGCCCTGTCGGGTCAGGCCTCCAGCGTCGTCACCTTCATCCTGGCCGGCGTGATCCTCCAGACCATGGCCGGGGCGGGGGTCGCGCTCGCCCTCAGCCTCGCTCCCAATCCCTGGGCGGTGAACGAGATCGTCAACTGGCTGATGGGCTCCCTGGCCGACCGCAGCCTGCAGGAGGTGCAGATGGCCCTGCCGCTCATCCTCGTCGGCCTGCTGCTGCTGGCGCTCACCGGCCGCAGCCTCGACGCCCTGACCCTGGGCGAGACTGGCGCCCGCTCGCTCGGCGTCGACATGACCCGCGTGCGTTGGCTGCTGGCCCTGGGCGTGGCGCTCACCGCCGGCGCCAGCGTGGCGGTCACCGGGGTCATCGGCTTCGTCGGCCTGATCGTGCCGCACCTGCTGCGGCCGCTGGTCGGGGCGCGGCCGGGCGGCCTGCTCTGGCCCAGCGCGCTGGGCGGCGCGGTCCTGGTGCTCGCCGCCGACATCGCCGTGCGCCTCACCCCCGCCGCGGGCGAGGTGAAGCTCGGCGTCGCCATGGCGGTGTTGGGCGGCCCGTTCTTCTTCGCCCTGCTGCTTTCCATGCGCCGGAGGATCGCATGAGCCGGCTTTCCGCCCACGACATCCGCGTGCGCCTGGGCGCCCGCGACGCCGTCGATGGCGTTTCCGCCGAGTTCCGGGCCGGAACCGTGACCGCCATCCTCGGCCCCAACGGCGCGGGCAAGTCGACCTTGCTCGCCTGCCTGGCGGGCCTGCGAAAGCCCCAGAGCGGCCAGGTCCGGCTGGACGAGGCCGATCTCCTGGCCATGGCGCCGCGCGCCCGCGCCCGCCGCATCGGCTTCATCCCCCAGACGCCGGAGATCGCCTGGGCGGTGGAGGCGCGCATCCTGGTCGGCCTCGGCCGCACCCCCTTCATCGGCTCCAGCGGCCTCTCCGTCGAGGACGCCGGCGCTATCGACCGCGCCATGGCCGCGGCTGGAGTCGCCGACCTGGCCGACCGCGACGTCACCACCCTCTCCGGCGGCGAGCGCGGCCGGGTGCTGATCGCCCGCGCCCTGGCCGGCGACCCCGAATGGTTGCTGGCCGACGAACCGCTGACCGGCCTCGACCCCGGCCACCAGCTCGACGCCGGCGACCTGTTTCGCAGCCTGGCGCACGACCAGGGCCGCGGCGTAGTCGTCACCCTGCACGACCTTTCGCTCGCCGCCCGTATCGCCGACCGCATCATCGTCATGGCCGCCGGCAAGGTGCTGGCCGACGGCCCGCCGGGCGAGGCGCTGTCCCCTGCCGTGATGGAACAGGCCTATGGCGTGCGCGCCCGGGTCACGGCCGGCGCCGGCGGGGCGCTGATCGAGATCGTCGAGCGTGCCGACTGACCCCTGGATCGTCCTGGCCGCCGCCGGCCTCGAAGCTGCGGTCGGTTATCCGGCCCGCCTGCACCGCCACGTCCCGCATCCCGTCGCCTGGATTGGCGCCGGTCTTCGCCGCCTGGAGGCCCTCAACCGCGGGAGCGACCTCGCCCGCCGCCTCGCCGGGATCGTCGTCCTGGTTCTGGTCGCGGGCGCGGCGGGTTTCGTCGGTTGGCTGTTCGACAGGTTCCTGCACGGCTGGGCGCTAATCCTGACGATAGCGGCCGGTTCATTGGGCCTGGCCGCCCGCAGTCTTTACGACCACGTAGCGGCGGTATCGCAGGCGCTAAATTCCTCCCCCGCTGGGGGAGGTGGCGCGGCGAGCGAAGCGAGACGGGACGGAGGGGGCCTGCTGAGTCGGAAGTCCCCCTCGGTCGGCCATGCGGCCGACAGCTCCCCCAGCGGGGGAGCAATGGGTGATCTCGTCGCCGCCCGCGCCGCCGTCGGCATGATCGTCGGCCGCGACACCGAGGCTCTGGATGAAGCTGGCGTCTGCGCCGCCGCCCTCGAGAGCCTGGCCGAAAGCTTCAACGACGGGGTGGTCGCGCCGCTGTTCTGGTTCCTCGTCGGCGGCCTCGCCGGGCTCTTCGCCTACAAGGCGGTCAACACCGCCGACAGCCTGATCGGCCACCGCGAGGAGCCCTATCGCTGTTTCGGCTGGGCGGCGGCGCGGACGGACGACCTGATGAACCTGGTCCCCGCCCGCATCGCCGGCGCCTTGATCGCCCTGGTCGCCGGGCGCGGCTGGCGGGGCATGCTGCGCGATGCGCGCAAGCACGCCTCGCCCAATTCCGGTTGGCCGGAAGCGGCCATGGCCGGGGCGCTTCAGGTGCGACTCGGCGGACCGGCCAGCTATGACGGTGTTCCGCACGCACGGCCGACCTTCGGCGAGGGCCCGCGGCCCTCGCCCCTGGACCTGCGCCGCGGGCTTGGGCTCTATCTGCGCGCCTGCGCGGTTCTCGCCGCCGCCCTGGCCTTGGGAGGACTGGCTTGGCCGCGTTGATGATCCAGGGATGCGGCTCGGACGTCGGCAAGTCGGTGCTGGTCGCCGGCCTCTGCCGTCTCTTCGCCAACCGCGGCCTTACGGTGCGCCCCTTCAAGCCGCAGAACATGTCGAACAACGCCGCCGTCACCGTCGATGGCGGGGAGATCGGCCGCGCCCAGGCGCTGCAGGCCATCGCCTGCCGTACGCCGCCCACCGTCGATATGAACCCCGTCCTGCTCAAGCCCCAGAGCGACGTCGGCGCCCAGCTCGTGGTGCGGGGCCAGATGGCCGGGACCTGGAAGGCCGCCGCCTACCAGGACCGCAAGGCCGGCCTGCTGGACGTGGTGCTGGAAAGCTATCGTCGCCTGGAGGCGGAGGCCGATCTCGTCCTGGTCGAGGGCGCGGGCAGTCCGGCCGAGACCAACCTGCGCGCCGGCGACATCGCCAATATGGGCTTCGCCCGCGCCGCCGGAGTTCCTGTGGTGCTGGTGGGCGACATCGATCGCGGCCACGTGATCGCCGCCCTGGCCGGCGCCCATGTGGTGCTGGAGCCGGACGACCGGGCGATGATCAAGGGCTTCCTGATCAACAAGTTTCGCGGCGACGCCAGCCTATTCGACGCCGGCCGCGCCGAGATCGAGCGCCGCACCGGCTGGGCCGACCTCGGCATGGCGCCCTGGCTCGCCGCCGCCCGCCGCCTGCCGGCCGAGGATGCGGTGGTGCTGGACAAGGCGCAGGCGGGGGAGGGCCGCAAGGTCCGCATCGTCGTTCCCATGCTTTCGCGCATCGCCAATTTCGACGATTTCGACCCGCTACGCGCCGAACCCGATGTCGAGTTCGGCTTCGTGCCGCCCGGCTCGCCGCTGCCCGGCGACGCCGACCTCGTCATCCTGCCCGGAACCAAGGCGACCCTCGCCGACCTCGTCTTCCTGCGCGCCCAGGGGTGGGACATCGACCTCCTGGCCCATGTCCGGCGCGGCGGGCGCGTGCTGGGCGTCTGCGGCGGCTACCAGATGCTGGGCCGCGTCATCGCCGATCCAGACGGTGTCGAGGGGCCGCCCGGCCGCGCCGAGGGCCTGGGCCTGCTCGATGTCGAGACCGTACTGACCGGCGACAAGGTGCTGCGCCCCGCCCGCGGGATCCTGGCGTCGGGGGAGCCCTTCGAGGGCTACGAGATCCATGTCGGCCGCACGGCGGGCGCCGGTACGGCGCGGCCGTTCCTGGTTCGCGAGGATGGCGCAGGGGAGGGCGCGACCTCTGCCGACGGCAAGGTCGCCGGCGCCTATGTCCATGGCCTTTTCGACCGGGCGTCCGCCCGCGCGGCCCTGCTGGGGGACCTTGGCGCCGCCTCCGACGGCCTCGACCAGTCTGCGCGCGTGGATGCGGCCCTGGACGAGATCGCCGCCGCCCTGGAAACCCATTTCGCCATCGATCGTCTGGCCGCCATCGCCGGGCTGGAGCTGCGCCCATGACCCCCGTCGCCCCGCTCGACCGCAGCATGGAGGCTGCGTACCGCGCCCTGGTCGACGGCAAGGCCAAGCCGCTCGGCGCGCTCGGCCGGATCGAGGACCTGGCCGTGCGCCTGGCCCTCATCGCCAGGCGCCCCGATCCTCGCCTGGACCGGGCGCTGTTGCTGGTCTTCGCGGGCGACCATGGGCTCAACGAGGCGGGCGTCTC
>NZ_JAYRST010000120.1:0-6641 GCF_041920015.1 Phenylobacterium sp. | reverse complement strand
GGAAATAGCGCGCCAGGCCCACGCCCTTGTGGAACTCCACCTTCAGGGGGCTGGCGTGGCTGGTGTGGCCCAGGTGGATCACCTCGGCCTTGGGCTGGAACAGCACCGTCCCGCCCTCCTGGCGTACGCGCCAGCAGAGGTCGACGTCCTCGACGTGCAGGAAATAGCCTTCGTCGAAGCCCTGGACGGCCTCGAAATCCTCGCGGCGCATGCAGAAACAGGCGCCCGAAATGGTCGGCACCGCGATCACCGCCTCGGGAGCAGCCTCGGCTTCCCAGTGAACCTCGTAGCGATTCCAGGCCGGAACCCGGCGCGAGAGATGGCTGAGGCTCAAGAGGGCGCTGACCGGAGTGATGTCGCCGCGCCGCGCGCCGCGCTGTTCGGTGCGGTCGGCGTTCAGCACCCGGCCGCCGACCAGCGAGGGCACCGGCCGCCCGTCGATGGCCCGCAGCAGTTCGGCCACGCAGCCCGGTTGCAGGAAGGCGTCGGGATTGAGGAAGACGATGATGTCGCCGGACGCGGCCCGCGCGCCGAGATTGGCGCCGCGGGCGAAGCCCACATTGCCCTGGCCTTGCACCAGCCGCACGCGGCCGTCGCCCTCCGCCAGGCGCTTGAGGCGCGCGGCCTCTATCCGGGTCGAGCCGTTATCGACCACGACGAGCTGGTCCACCAGCGAATCGGCCAGCACGCACTCGATGCTGCGGGCCAGCGCCTCGCCGGTCATGTAGACGACCATGACCACCGAGACGCTGCGGCGCGCCTTCAGGAAATCCTGCGTCGGCGCAGGCTCGTAAGCCACGATCGGTCCGGCGACGCCGTTCATCCAGCCTTCCTTACCCGACCATGCTCGCATCAGGCGAAGCGCCGCGAAGCGCTACCTGTCGTGCAACATCCGGCGGACACGCCTCCAAGGCAAGCGCCTTGACGGCCTCGGCGGTCGTCATGATCGATTGCCCCTCCGAGCCGAAACGCCTCAACGCGACCTTGCCTTCTTCGGCCTCCCGCCGGCCGACCACGGCGATGACCGGGGTCTTGGAGAGGCTGTGCTCACGGATCTTGTAGTTGATTTTCTCGTTCCGCAGGTCGGTTTCCACCCGCAGACCGGCGGCGCTCAGTTCTTGAGCCACCTTCAGGGCATAATCATCCGCATCTGACGTAATTGTGGCGACCACCACCTGCGTCGGCGCGAGCCACAGCGGGAAGGCGCCCGCATAGTTCTCGATCACCACGCCGATGAAGCGTTCCATCGAGCCGCAGATCGCCCGGTGCAACATCACCGGACGCTGCTTGGAGCCGTCCTCCACCACATATTCGGCGTCCAGCCGCTCGGGCAGCACGAAGTCGAGCTGCAGCGTGCCGCACTGCCAGGTGCGGCCGATGGCGTCCGACAGGTGGAACTCCAGCTTGGGCCCGTAGAAGGCGCCTTCGCCGGGCAGACGCTCGACCTCCATGTTCACCGCCTGGCGGGCGGCGCGGTCCAGCTTGGACTCGGCCACGTCCCAGACCTCGTCCGTCCCGGCGCGCAGATCGGGCCGCAGCGCCAGCTTGACGCTGTCCAGCTCCAGGCCGAAATCGGCGTAGACCGAGTTGAGCAGGCGCACGAATTTCGTCGTCTCCTCCTCGATCTGGTCCTCGCGGCAGAAGATGTGCGCATCGTCCTGGGTGAAGGCGCGCAGGCGCATGATGCCGTGCAGGGCGCCCGACGGCTCGAACCGGTGGCAGGCCCCGAACTCGGCCATGCGCAACGGCAGGTCGCGATAGGACTTCTGGCCGAAATTGAAGATCTGCACGTGGCCGGGGCAGTTCATCGGCTTGACGGCCAGCTCTTCGCCCTCCGTCGTCTCGCAGGTGAACATGTTGGCGCCGAACTTCTCCCAGTGGCCCGACTTCTCCCACAGGCCGCGGTCCATGATCTGCGGCGCCTTGACCTCAACATAGCCGTCCTGGTCCAGGCGGCGGCGCATATAGGCCTCCACCGTGCGATAGAGCGTCCAGCCCTTCGGGTGCCAGAAGATCATGCCCTTGGCCTCTTCCTGCAGGTGGAAGAGGTCCATGGCCCGGCCAATCTTGCGGTGGTCGCGCTTCTCGGCCTCCTCCAGCCGCGTCAGATGCGCCTCCAGGTCGGCCTCGCTGGCCCAGGCCGTGCCGTAGATGCGTTGAAGCTGGGCGTTGCGGTGGTCCCCGCGCCAATAGGCGCCGGCCAGCTTCATCAGCTTGAACGCCTTGCCCACCGCCTTGGTCGAGGGCAGGTGCGGCCCCAGGCACAGGTCCTTCCACTGGCCCTGGCGATAGACCGTGATCGTCTCGTCCTGCGGCAGGTCGGAGATGATCTCGGCCTTGTAGGCTTCACCGATCGACTTGAAGTGGGCGATGGCTTCGTCGCGGTCCCAGACCTCGCGCACGATCTTCTCGTCGCGGTCGACGATCTCGCGCATCCGCTGCTCGATCGAGGCCAGATCGTCCAGGCTGAACGGCGTGTCGCGCGCGAAGTCGTAATAGAAGCCGTCGTCGATGGCCGGGCCGATGGTCACCTGGGTGCCGGGGAACAGCTCCTGCACCGCCTCGGCCATGATGTGGCTGGCGTCGTGGCGGATGGTCTCCAGCGCCTCGGGGCTCTCGCGCGTCAGGATCTCGAACTTGCCGCCCTTGTCGAGCGGGCGGTCGAGGTCGCGCAGCTCGCCGTCGAGCTTCACCAGCACCGCCTTCTTCTCCAGCGACTTGGCGATGGAGGCGGCGACGTCGCGGCCCGTCACGCCGTCGTCGAACTGGCGTTGGGAACCGTCGGGGAAAATCAGGTCGATCATGTCTCACATGTCCATGTCCGCGAGGCCGGCCCGTTTCCGTCCGGGGCCTTGTCGCGCGGTTGGGGGACCGGGTCGTAGCCCGACGCTCCCCAGGGATGACAACGGCACAGCCGCCGGGTCGCGAGCCAGGAGCCGCGAACGGGACCGTGCAGGATCAGGGCCTGCGCCGCATACTCCGAACAGGTCGGCAGGAACCGGCACTGGCGCCCGATCAGGGGCGAAAGCGTCAGCTTGTAGGCGCGCAAGGCGCCGCGGACGCAGGTTTCGTAGAAGGTCATGCCGGCTCGCGGACGTGCGATGTCAGTCGCAGCGATTACGCTGAGCGATCTTGAGGATCAAGCCGCGCCGGCGCGGCTAGTTCGTTCCACGGCGCGGCGGACAGCCTCGGCCGCCGCCTCGAACGCCAGCAGCGTGGAGGTGTGGCGGGCGGGATAGTCCTTCACCGGGGCCAGCATGGAAAGATCCGAAAAACGTCCTTGCGGCGCGTCTGCGCCGGCCTTGAGCATAGCACGGAACTGATCGCGGGCCATCTCGATCTCGGAAAGGCTGGCGCCGACCACATTGGCCCCCAGCACCGCGGCCGACGCCTGGCCCAGGGCGCAGGCCTTCACGTCCTGGGCGAAGTCGGCCACGCGGTCGCCCTCCACCGTCACGTCGACCACCACGCGACTGCCGCAGAGCTTGGACACCTTCTCCGAACTGGCGTCCGGCGCAGGCAGGCGTCCGAGCCGCGGCATGTTCGCCGCCAGCTTCAGAAGCTTGGCCGAGTAGAGGTCGTCGATCATGCCGCAGATGTAGGCGTTCCGCCCGCCGCGCGCCATTGCGCCTCGGCGCGCGCCTTCAGCGCCTGGCTCATCGCCTCGAAGCCGCGATAGATCTTGCGGCCCATCCGACGCGCCGCCGTGGGCCCCAGCAGGCCGCCGATCAATTCGCCGTTCGAGAAGATCGTGCTGGCCTCCTCCAGCTTCTCAAGCTCCAGGAAGCGGGTGGTGGAGACGAGGCCGCCCATCATCTTCAGTCGCCAATGGATCTGGTCGTTCGGCACCCAGTCCAGCACGGTGGGCTGGATAACCTGCGGCTTTTCGCCTTCCAGGGCGAGGGTCAGGGTCAACTGGCCGCCGATGCGGAGCTTGCCCTCGGCCTCAGGATAGAGCGGGTTCCACTCATGCCAGCGTTCCAGGTCATAGAGGACGTCCCAGATGGTCTCGACCGGCGCCTGAATGCCGATCCGATGCTCGATCCGCACCCCGCTCGGCCCGGACGCCCCGCCGCCTTTGAACTTGAAGCCGGCGCCGGCGGTGAACATCGCCCCCTGGTTGGTCTTGGGTCCAAGCGCCATCAGAACCTCCGAACACCGCTCATCCCCGCGAAGGCGGGGACCCAAGCGGATTTGCCGCCGTTCAACAATTCAGGGTCTCGTAGAGGTCTTCCCAACGCGGATTCAACTCCTCAATGAGCCGGATTTTCCAGGCCCGATTCCATTTCTTGATCTGGCGTTCGCGGCGAAACGCGTATTCGCGCTCGTCATGGACCTCATACCAAGCCAGTCGAATGACATCGTATTTGGCCGTGAAGCCTCCGTACGTCTTCACCCTATGCTTCCATACACGGGATGCGAGGTCGTCCGTATGGCCACAATAGAGCGTTCCATAAGGCGCGCTCGCCATCAGATAGGTATAGAACGCCACGACAGGTTTTCCCGCGCCAGGCTAGGCGAAAAGGCAAACCTGTCACGACCGCCAATCGGAACAAAGCAAAAACACGCGGAGCTTGTTCCAACCGCCGCTTGGATCCCCGCCTTCGCGGGGACGAGCGGTCTCAGGTGGTTTCCTTGATCCGCCAGGTGGCGCCCGCAGGGCCGTCCATCACCTCGATATTCAACGCGGTGAGCTCGTCGCGGATGCGGTCGGCGGCGGCCCAGTCCTTGGCGGCGCGGGCCTCGATGCGCTGGGCGATCAGCGCCTCGACCTTTTCGCGCAGGTCGTCGGTGACGCCGGCCTGGAACCACGCCTCCGGATCGCCGAGCAGGAAGCCCAGCAGGTTGGCGGCGGCCAGCAGTTCGCCCTTGGCCAGGGCGCGGCCCTTGCCGCTCGCCGTCTCCAGCTTCGTCGCCAGGCCGAACAGCTCGGCGAAGGCGGCCGGGGTGTTCAGGTCGTCTTCCAGCGCGGCCATGAAGGGCGCCGGCGGCGCGACCGCCTCGGCCTCCACCTCGCTCGCCCGGCGCAGGGCGCCGTAGAGCCGGTCGAGCGCCTTCTTCGACTGCTCGATCAGTTCGCCCGTCCATTCCAGCGGCGCACGGTAGTGGCCGACCAGCAGCGCCCAGCGCAGCGCCTCGCCCGGCGCCTGGGCGATCAGGTCGTGGACCAGGGCGACATTGCCCAGGCTCTTGGACATCTTCTCGGCCGCCATGTTCAGGAAGCCGTTGTGCATCCAGTAGTTGGCGTAACCCTGGCCATGGTCGTGGCCGGCGCAGACGCCCTGGGCCATCTCGTTCTCATGATGCGGGAAGAGCAGGTCGATACCGCCGCCGTGGATGTCGATCGGCAGGCCCAGGGTCTTCTCGATCATCGCCGAGCATTCGATGTGCCAGCCGGGGCGGCCAGGTCCCCAGGGACTGTCCCACACCGGCTCGTTCTCCTTCGACGGCTTCCACAGCACGAAGTCGGCCGGGTGCTGCTTGTAGGGGGCCACATCGACCCGGGCGCCAGCGATCATGTCCTCCATCGGCTGGCGCGACAGCTTGCCGTAGTCGCCATAGGCCTGGGTGTCGAAGAGGACGTGCCCCTCCGCCGCATAGGCGGCCTTGTTGGCCACCAGCGTCCCGATCATCTCGATGATCGCGTCCATGGTCTGGGTGGCGCGCGGCTGGTGCGTCGGGCGCAGGGCGCCGAGCGTGGCCATGTCGTCGTTGTAGATGGCGAGATAGCGATCGGTGATCACGTCGATCGCCACGCCCTCCTCGGCCGCCTTTCGGTTGATCTTGTCGTCCACGTCCGTGACGTTCGCGGCATAGATCACCGCGTCCTCGCCATAGACGTGGCGCAGCAGGCGATAGAGCACGTCGAACACCACCACCGGCCGGGCGTTGCCGATATGGGCGTAGTTGTAGACGGTCGGCCCGCAGACATACATCGTCACCCGCGACGGATCCCGGGGAACGAAGGGCCGCTTTTCGCGGGCCATGGTGTCGTAGAGGCTGAGGGCCATCTGGGTCCTTCATGTTTTCTGGCGCCGCCCGATTCAAAAACTGACGCCGCGTAATGGTTGCCCCCAAAGGGGTTGGCCCCATATACATTCGGTGCGCCCGCGAGGCCACGGTTCCGTCCGTGCCTCGACGCCGGCCGCAAATAAGGGGTGGCACGCGTCATTTCCGGGACCTTCGTCCCGGCGCAACTCAGGCCCCGGAAAGAACTGCTCACAGATGGACGCTCCCAGTCGCGACCGAACCCTGGTCGGCACGCCCGGCCTTGATCTTGAAGCCGTGAAGCGCCCGACGCGCGAAGAGGCGATGGAAGCCGTGCGCACGCTCATTGCGTGGGCCGGCGACGATCCCCGGCGCGAAGGCGTGATCGACACCCCCAAGCGGGTGGTCGACGCCTATGCGGAGTGGTTCGAGGGCTATCAGCTCGACCCCTCCAAGGAACTCTCGCGCACCTTCGAGGACGTGCAGGGCTATGACGACATCGTCATGCTGCGCGACATCGAGGTCGAGAGCCACTGCGAGCACCACATGGCCCCGTTCCTCGGCAAGGCCTATGTCGCCTACATGCCGACCAACCGGGTCGTCGGCATCTCCAAGCTGGCCAAGGTGGTCGAGATCTTCGCCCGCCGCCTGCA
>NZ_JAYRST010000119.1:0-6780 GCF_041920015.1 Phenylobacterium sp. | reverse complement strand
CGTCTCATCAACGCCGGAAAACCAAAGCGTCTCGCCATCGCCGCCATCGCAAGAAAGCTCGTCGTCATCGCAAACGCCGTCATACGAGACACCTCATACAACAACTCTCAACTGACTTGATGACACCTTGAAAACGGCCTCTACGCCGCGGCGGTGTCCGAGCCTTCCTCGCCGCCGGCGCCCTTGACGGCGTCTTCCAGGCCCTGTTCGCGGACCTTGCGGTAGAGGGTGGAGCGGCCGATGCCCAGGCGGCGGGCGACCTCGCTCATGTGTCCGGCGTAGATCTCGATGGCCAGTGCGATGAGATCGCGCTCGATCTCTTCCAGGGTGCGCAGGTGGCCGCGCTGGTCGAGGATGCGCACCGGCGCGTCGGCCGGCATTTCGGCGACCAGTTGCTCGGCGGTCGGCAGGCTGGCGGGGCGCTGGGTGGCGACCGGCTCCACCGCTTCCGGCGGCGGGGCCGCGACGCCGGAGATGGCCGGGAAGTCATAGGGTTGCAGATAGGGCGCGTCGGCCAGGACGATGGCGCGATAGACCGCGTTCTCGAGCTGGCGCACGTTGCCGGGCCAGTCGTGGCCGGTCAGGACGGCCAGGGTCTCGGCCGAGGCGCCGACCACGCTCTTGCCTTCCTCGACGTTGAAGCGGCGGATGAAGTGGTCGACCAGGGCCGGGATGTCCTCGCGCCGCTCGCGCAGGGCAGGCGCCTCGATCGGGAAGACGTTGAGGCGATAGAACAGGTCTTCGCGGAAACGGCCCTCGGCGACCGCGTTGGTCAGGTCGCGGTTGGTGGCCGAGACGATCCGCACGTCGACCTTGATCGAGCGCTTGGCGCCGATAGGATCGATCTCGCTCTCCTGCAGGGCGCGCAGCAGCTTGACCTGGATGTCCAGCGGCAGTTCGCCCACCTCGTCGAGGAACAGGGTGCCGCCGTTGGCCTCCTGGAACTTGCCCAGGTGCTTGTCGGTCGCGCCGGTGAAGCTGCCCTTCTCGTGGCCGAACAGGATGCTTTCGACCAGGTTCTCGGGGATGGCGCCGCAGTTGACGGCGACGAACGGCTTGCCGGCCCGGTCGGACGAGCCGTGCAGGGCGCGGGCGATGACTTCCTTGCCGACGCCGCTTTCGCCGGTGATCAGGATCGGGATCGAGGACTTGGCCGCCCGCTCGCCCACGCGCTTGACCATGGTCATGGCGGGGGAGGCTCCGACCATGTCGGCGAAGGTCATGCGGCCGCCCGCATGCTTCTTCAGCCGTTCGACCTCGCCCTTCAGCGCGCCCATGGAGAGAGCGTTGCGGATCGAGACGATGATCCGCTCCGGGCTGGCCGGCTTGACGAAGAAGTCGCTGGCCCCGGCCTGCATGGCCTGGACGACGGTGTCGATGCCGCCGGTCGCGGTGACCACGATCACCGGCTGGGCGAACCCGCGGGCGCGCATCTCCTTCAAGGCGTCCTGGCCGGAGAGGCCGGGCATGACGAGGTCGAGCAGGATCACATCCGCAGCGGCGCCGGCCTGCAGGTGCTTGATCGCCGCATCGCCGCTCTCGGCATGGGCGACGGCGAAGCCTTCGCGCTCGAGCACGGCCTGGATCAGCCGCCGCTGCGTCGGATCGTCGTCGACGACAAGGACCGTCTTGGTCATATGCAACACCCACACCTGGAACGGACGCTCGTTTCGCCGGGGGCCGGTCGAACGAGGCTCTTGTTGACCCGGATTGATACAGGGGCGGGGTAAAGGTGGGGTTTCGGAGTCCTGAGTCCGATCTTAACGGGGATGGTTAGGACTTCCTGACCAGGGCCGCGGGCCCCAGCCGTTTTCGCATGGCCGCAGTTCAAAAACGGCCGATTGCGAAACGCATCGATAAGCTGGACCTTGGGCGGCCTCGAAACGGAGCTGCGCCATGTTCGTCGGTCACTACGCCGCCTCGCTCGCCGCCAAGGCCGCCGCGCCGCGCGCGCCGCTCTGGAGCCTGGTCCTTGCCGCCCAGGCGGTCGACATCGGCTGGAGCGGCCTGATCATCGCCGGCGTCGAAAAGGTCCGCATCGATCCGAGCCTGCCGGGCAGCGCGCTGGACCTCTACCACATGCCCTATACGCACAGCCTGCCGGCGGCGCTGCTGTGGTCGGCGGGGGCGCTGGGCCTGGCGCGGCTGGCGCGCCTGCCCTGGGCGGCGGCGATCGCCATCGCCTTCACGGTCTTCTCGCATTGGCTGCTCGACTTGCTGGTGCATCGGCCGGACCTGGAGCTGTGGTTCGGCGGGACCAAGGTCGGGCTCGGCCTCTGGAATTATCCTGTCCCCGAACAGGCGGTGGAGATCGGCCTGCTGGGCCTGGCCGCCGCGGCCTGGGCCTGGAGCCGGGGCAGGGCGGGGCGCAGCCTCTGGCCGGTGCTGGCGTTCATGACCGCGCTGCTGGCCGTGCAGATCATCGCCATGGTCATGCCCGGCGGGGGCGATGCGGCGGGTTTGGGGACGACGGCGCTGGTGGTCTATCTCGCCCTCGGCGCCCTGGCCTGGGCGCTCGACCGCAAGCGCGCCTGACCCGGCGGCAAGCTTGCCGAGTCTGGCGTTCGGCGCATAGTTCCGCTGACGGCCGCGCGACGACGGCCGCAGGGAGGCGCAGAATGAAGAGCTTGAAGCTGGCGGCGATGCTCGCCGTGTCCGCTGTGCTGGCCGCGTGCAGCCAGGGCGCAGGCGGCGACAAGGTCGCCAATGTCGACGGCGCGCGGATCATCGCGGCCAAGTCCAACGGCGAATGGCTCTCCTACGGCCGGACCTACGACGAACAGCGCTACAGTCCGCTCGACAAGATCGACGCCTCGAACGTCGGCCAGCTCGGCCTGGCCTGGATGTATGAATTCGACACCGACCGCGGCCAGGAGGCGACGCCGGTCATGGTCGACGGCGTGCTCTACACCACGACCGCCTGGTCCAAGGTCTTCGCCTTCGACGCCAAGACCGGGGCGCTGAAGTGGTCCTACGACCCCAAGGTCGACGGCAAGAAGGGCTTCGACGCCTGCTGCGACGTGGTCAACCGCGGCGTGGCGGTCTGGAAGGGCCGCGTCTATGTCGGCGCGCTGGACGGGCGGCTGATCGCCCTGGACGCCGGTACGGGCAAGGAAGTCTGGTCGGTGCAGACCACCGACACCGGCCGCCCCTACACCATCACCGGCGCTCCGCGGGTCATCAAGGACAAGGTGCTGATCGGCAACGGCGGCGGCGAGTACGGCGTGCGCGGCTACCTCTCGGCCTATGACGTCAACGACGGCAAGCTGGTCTGGCGCTTCTACACCACGCCCAATCCGAACGGTCAGCCGGACAACGCCGCCTCCGACAAGGTCATGGCCGAGAAGGGCGCGGCGACCTGGTTCGGCGAGGGCTGGAAGGCGACCGGCGGCGGCGGCACGGTCTGGGATTCCATGGCCTACGACCCTGACCTCGACATCCTCTATGTGGGCGTCGGCAACGGCACGCCCTGGAACCACGTCAAGCGCTCGGACGGCAAGGGCGACAACCTGTTCCTTTCCTCGATCCTGGCGCTGAAGCCCGACACCGGCGAGTACGTCTGGCACTATCAGACCACGCCTGGCGAGAGCTGGGACTACACCGCCACCCAGCACATCATCCTGGCCGACATGAATGTGGAAGGTGCGGCCCGAAAAGTGCTGATGCAGGCGCCGAAGAACGGCTTCTTCTACGTGCTCGACCGCACCAACGGCCAGCTGATCTCGGCCAAGCCCTATGTGCCGATCACCTGGGCCAAGGGTGTCGATCCGGCCACCGGCCGCCCGATCGAAAATCCCGGCGTGCGCTACGAGAACGCCCCCTCGCTGCAGGTTCCCGCGCCGTTCGGCGCCCACAACTGGCACCCGATGGCCTTCAACCCGAAGGAAAACCTGGTCTATATCCCGGCCCAGGTGATCCCCTTCGCCTATACGCCGGACAAGGGCTATTCCTACCGGCCCGGCGGTTGGAACGTCGGCACCGATTTCCTCGCCAACGCCCTGCCCGACGACAAGGCCCAGGTCGCGGCCCTGAAGGCCATGGTGAAGGGCCAGCTCATCGCCTGGGACCCGGTCGCCCAGAAGGCCCGCTTCACCATCGAGCATCCGTACTTCTGGAACGCCGGCGTCCTTGCGACCGCGGGCGGCCTGATCTTCCAGGGCGCGGCCCAGGGCGAGTTCGCCGCCTACAGCGCCGCCGACGGCAAGAAGCTCTGGTCGTACACCACCGACAACGGCGTCATCGCCGCTCCCATGACCTACGAGATCGACGGCGAGCAGTATGTCGCCCAGATGGTCGGCTACGGCGGGGCCGGCGCGCTCTCGGCGCCCTTCGTCCTGCCCGACCGTCCGCGCTTGCCGGGCCGGCTGCTGGTCTTCAAGCTGGGCGGAACGGCCAAGGCGCCCGACTATGTGCGCCCGGAAGTCGCCGCGCTCGACCTGACCGGCGTGACCTCGACCGGCGACGCCAAGCGCGGCTTCGCCCTCTTCCACCAGGACTGCCAAGTCTGTCACGGCCCGAACGCCACCGGGACCTACCTGCCCGACCTGCGCCGCTCGCCCATGCTGCTCTCGGCCGAGAACTGGAAGTCGGTCCTGATCGACGGGGCGCTCGCGCCGCGCGGCATGGCCAGCTTCAGCCGCTTCTTCGACGCCAAGGGCGCCGAGGACCTGCGGGCCTACGTGCTGAGCGAGGCCCGAGCGGTCCAGGCCGCGCAGGCGCCGGCAAAGCCATAGGAGTCCGAGATGGTGGGCCGCGATGCTTCGATCGCGGTCTACATCCTGACCGACCGCAATCGAGGTACGCTCTATATCGGCGTGACGAGCCAATTGCCGCGCCGAATCTGGGAGCATCGCGAAGGGCTCTATCGTGGCTTCACGAAGACCTACGGTCTGAAACGGCTGGTGTGGTACGAGCCGCATGAAGAGATGACGGTTGCGATCCAGCGGGAGAAGTCGCTCAAGCGTTGGCCGCGGCAGTGGAAGATCAACCTGATCGAACGGGAGAACCCGCATTGGGACGATCTCTATCCTGGCCTTGCTTGAGCGCTGACGCTCCGCCCCACTCCCCGTCATCCTAGGCCTTGTGCCTAGGATGACGATGTGGGTGAGCCAGCGGTGGCGGCGTGCGCCCCGAGGGGCTATCTCTCCAGCCATGAACGCGCCCGTGAAACTGGACACCCTGCCCGAGTGGGATCTCGCCGACCTCTATGCCGGTCGCGAGGACCCGAAGATCGAAGCCGATCTGGCCGCGGCCAAGGCCGCCAATGACGAGCTGGTCAAGCTGAAGGGGCGGTTCCTGGCCTTGCGGGGCGATCCGCTGCACCTGGGCGAGGTGCTCGACCATGGGATCAATCTCTACGAGACCGCGACCAATGGGCTGTGGGGCGTCGGCGCCTATGCGGCGCTGTCGGCCTCGGTCGCGCGGGACGATCCGGCCTGGGCCAAGTTCGAGGCCGACCTGCGCGCCCGCTCCTCGCAGATCGCCGCCGACAGCCTGTTCTTCACCCTGGAGCTGAACCAGCTCGAGGACAACGAAATCGAGATGGCGTTCAAGGCGCACCCGCCGGCCGCGCGTTGGCGGCCCTGGATGCGGCGCGTGCGTCTGTCGCGGCCGCACGAGCTGTCGCCGGACCTGGAGCGCCTGCTGATCGACCGCGGACCGGCGGTGGCCAACTGGACGCGGCTGTTCGACGAGACCCTGGCCCGCCTGACCGCCAAGGTCGGGCGCGAGACCTTGACCCTGCCCGAGGCGCTGAACCGCCTTTCCGACCCGGACGGCGCCCGCCGAAAGCAGGCCGCGCAAGGCCTGGCCAAGGCGCTGGAGGAGCGCACGCCGATCCTGGGCCTGGCGATGAACACCCTGGCCTTCGAGAAGCAGGTCGAGGACCGCTGGCGCAACTATCCGAACCCGGCCGCCGCGCGGCACCTCGCCAACGAGGTCGACGCCGATGCGGTGCAGGCGCTGGAGGACGCGGTGGTCGAGGCGTATCCGTCGGTCAGCCACCGCTATTATGCGCTGAAGGCCAAGGTCATGGGCCGCAAGAGCCTCGACTACTGGGACCGCAACGCTCCGCTCGACACCGCCGCGCCGCGCACCTACGGCTGGGACGAGGCCAAGGGCATGGTGCTCGCCAGCTTCTCGGACCTGGCGCCGAAGTTCGCCGACACCGCCCAGGCCTTTTTCGCCAAGCCCTGGATCGACGCGCGGCCGCGCACCGGCAAGCAGTCGGGCGCCTATTCGCACCCCGTCACCGCCGACCGCCACCCCTACGTGTTCATGAACTATATGGGCGAGCGGCGCGATGTCCTGACCCTGGCGCACGAACTGGGCCATGCGGTGCACCAGACGCTGTGCGCGCCGCTGGGCACCCTGCTGGCCGACACGCCGCTGACGCTCGCCGAAACCGCCTCGATCTTCGGCGAGGGCCTGGTGTTCGAGCGCTTGCTGGCCGGCGCCTCCAAGCAGGAGCGGCTCGGTCTGCTGGCCGGCAAGATCGAGGACGGCCTCAATACGGTGGTGCGCCAGATCGCCTTCCACCGCTTCGAAACGCAGTTCCACGCCCTGCGCCAGGAGGGCGAGCTTGCGCCCGAGGACATCAGCGCGCTGTGGTTGGAGGTCATGGCCGAGAGCCTTGGGCCGGCGGTGAAGCTGAACGCGGGCTATGAGCACTATTGGGCCTATGTCAGCCATTTCGTGCACGCGCCGTTCTACGTCTACGCCTATGCGTTCGGCGACCTGCTGGTGCGCAGCCTGATGGAGAAGCGCCGCGAGGACCCGGCC
>NZ_JAYRST010000118.1:2860-7100 GCF_041920015.1 Phenylobacterium sp. | reverse complement strand
GCTCTGCGTGCTTGGCCCGAAGGCCGAGAAGGACCCTTCGATCCTCGATGCGCCGACCAACGAGGAAGAAGAAGCGCTCTATGCGGTGATGAAGCGCTACCTGAAGGAAAAGCCGGGCTTCTATTCGGCTATCCGCGACGCCATCGGCGGCGTCTCCGAAGAGACCACCACGGGCGTGCACCGGCTCTACCAGATGGCCGAGCGCGGCGAACTGCCGTTCCCGGCGATCAACGTCAACGACAGCGTCACCAAGTCGAAGTTCGACAACCTCTATGGCTGCCGCGAGAGCCTGGTGGACGCCATCCGCCGCGGAACCGACGTGATGTTGTCGGGCAAGGTCGCCGTCGTGCTGGGCTATGGCGACGTGGGCAAGGGCTCGGCGGCCTCGCTGCGCAACGGCGGCGCCCGGGTGATCGTCACCGAGATCGACCCGATCTGCGCCCTGCAGGCGGCCATGGAGGGCTATGAGGTCCAGACCATGGACGACGTGGCCGACAAGGCCGACATCTTCGTCACCGCCACCGGCAACAAGGACGTCCTCACCGTCGAGCACATGCGGCGGATGAAGAACAACGCCATCGTCTGCAACATCGGCCACTTCGACTCGGAAATTCAGATCGCCGGCCTGCGCAACTTCAAGTGGGACGAGATCAAGCCGCAGGTCCATCACGTGGAATTCCCGGACGGCAAGAAGATCATCGTGCTGTCGGAAGGCCGCCTGGTGAACCTGGGCAACGCCACCGGCCACCCGAGCTTCGTGATGAGCGCCAGCTTCACCAACCAGACCCTGGCCCAGATCGAGCTGTGGACCAACAAGGCCAAGTACGAGACCCGGGTCTACACCTTGCCCAAGCACCTGGACGAGAAGGTCGCCTCGCTGCACCTGGAGAAGTTGGGCGCCAAGCTCACCACGCTCTCCAAGGACCAGGCCGACTATATCGGCGTGCCCCAGGCCGGCCCGTTCAAGCCGGATCATTATCGGTACTAACGGATAGTTCCTCCCCCATAAAAAATGGGGGAGGAAAATTGCCTCAGCGCCGGGGTGACCGCCCTGCCCATGGGGGAAGCGTCTATTGACGGTGGCCCTGCCTTCGGGGCTCGGCTAATCAGGTCGCGATGCCGCTCGCGCTGATCATTTCCAGCCATGTCGCCGCCAGCCATGTCGGCGGTTCCGCCCAGGCGAGCGCGCTTTCCACCTTCAAGATCGACGCCATGGTCGTGCCGACCGTGCTGTTCGGCCGCCATCCCGGCTGGGGCCCGCCGGGCGGGGCCAAGGTCGAGCCCGAGGTGATCGAGGGCATGCTGGCCGGGATCGAGGCCAATCGGCTGTTCGGCCAGACCGACCTGGTGCTCACCGGCTATTTCGCCTTTCCCGAACAGGTGGCGGCCGCCGCCAAGGCGATCGACGCGGTGCGCGGCGCCAAGCGCAAGGGCTATGCGGGGGCCGCGGCGCGCCAGCCGGTGGTGATCGTCGACCCGACCCTGGGCGATGCGGGCAAGGGCCTCTATGTGCCGGCCGAGGTCGCCGAGGCGGTGGTGGAGCTGCTCGTGCCCCGCGCCGACATCCTGGCCCCCAACCTGTGGGAGCTGGCGCATCTGACCGGCGAGGACGTGCGCAATGTCGAGGAGGCGCTGATCGCCGCGCGCCGGCTGGGCAAGCCCGCCCTGGTCTCCTCGGTGCCCCGCGGCAAGGAGATCGGTGTGATCTATGCGGCGGAGGGCGAGGCCTGGATGGCGGCCCATCCGCGCCAGCCCTCGGCGCCGAAGGGGACCGGCGACCTGCTCAGCGCCCTGTTCGGCGCGGCCCTGCTGGACGGGCTGACCTCGTCCTACGCGCTCGGACGCGCGGTGGGGGGCGTGGCCGAGACGGTCGCCGCGGCCCACGCCGCCGGCGCGGCCGAACTGCCCATCCTCGCCATGGCCCAGCGGCTGAAGGCGCCTTCTCCCAGCGTGCGATTGGAGCGGCTGACGTGAGCATCGAGATCCATGGCGTCTGCCCCGACCGTTTCGCCGGCGTGCGCGAGGCCTTCGCCGCCAATTTCGAGAGCGGCCAGGAACTGGGCGCGCGCTTCTGCCTGGTCGAGGCGGGCGAGGTGGCGGTCGACCTCTGGGCCGGCTTTGCGGACCGCCAGCGCACGCGGCCGTTCGACGAACACACCCTGACGGCGGTGTTCTCGACCACCAAGGCGGTGGCCTCGCTGCTGATCGCCCGGCTGGTGGACGCCGGCAAGCTCGACTACGGCCAGCGCGTCGCCGAGGTGTGGCCGCAGTTCGGCCAGGCCGGCAAGCAGGACGTCACCGTCGAGCAGGTGATGAGCCACCAGGCGGGCCTGTCGGGCTTTCCGGACGAGATGGACCCGGCGTTGTGGTTCGACTGGGATGCGGTCTGCGCCAAGCTGGCGGCCATGGCGCCGCTGTGGCCGCCAGGCGGCGCTAGCGGCTATCATCCGATCACTTTCGGCTATCTGGCCGGGGAGATCTTCCGCCGGGTCGACGGGCGGACCATGGGGACGGCGCTGCGCGAGGACCTGGCCGGGCCGTTCGATCTCGACCTGTGGATCGGCCTGCCCGACGCCGAGCATGGCCGGGTCGCCGACCTGCAGCGGCCCAGCGGCCTGCCGGATTTCGGCGAGATCAATGCGGCGACCAAGGCGGCCTTCCTGACGCCCTGGTCCTCGCCCGGCGGGCGCGGCCAGGCCGAATGGCGGCGGATTGAGATTCCTTCCGCCAACGGCCACGCCACCGCCCCGGCCCTGGCGCGGCTGATGGGGGCGCTGGCGAACGACGGCTGGCTGGATGGCGAGACGATCCTGTCGCCCGCCCTGATCGCCGAGGCGAGCCGCGAGCGCATCCGCGGGCAGGACCTGGTGCTGCCGTTCGTGATGAGCTGGGGCGCGGGCTTCATGCGCAATAGCGCCGTGAAGGTCTGGGGGCCGGGCGAGGCGACCTTCGGCCATTCCGGCTGGGGCGGCTCGTGCGCCTTCGCCGACCCGCAGACGCGGCTGGCGGGAGCCTATGTGATGAACAAGCAGTCGACCGACCTGATCGGCGACGCGCGCGCCCGGCGGCTGATCGAGGCGGCCTACGCCGCGCTCTGAGCCGCGAGCATCCGGCTGCGCCGCCAGGCGCCGAGGGCGAACACCGCCGCCCCGCCCCAGATGAAGGCGAAGGAGACGCCGCGCAGGAAGGTGAAGGGCTCGCCCTGAGCCACGCCCATCACGAAAGTCATGCTGGGGGCGATGAATTGCAGGAAGCCCATGGCCGAGAACGGGATGCGCCGGGCGGACCAGGAGAACATCATCAGCGGCAGGGCGGTCATCGGCCCGCAGGCCAGCAGCCAGAGGGCGGGCGCCAGGCCGGCGGTGAAGTGGCCCTCTCCCCGGCTTTCCAGCCAGCCGATCAGCAGGACGCCGGGGAGGGCCAGGATCAGGCACTCCACGAGGAGGCCGGTCTGCGCCTCGGCCGCCACCCGCTTGCGGATGATCCCGTAGATGCAGAAGCTGGTGGCGAGCGTCAGGGAGACGATGGGCAGGTGGCCGAGGGCGATGGCCTGGATCGCCACCCCGACCCCGGCCAGGCCGATGGCGCCCTTGCCGACGCCGTCGAGCCGCTCGCGGAAGATCACCGCACCGGCGGCCATGGCCATCAGGGGATTGATGAAATAGCCGAGGCTGGTTTCCAGCACCCGGCCGTTGTTCACCGCCCAGATGAAGACCAGCCAGTTGACGGCGATCACGCCGGCCGACAGCGCCAGCCAGCCGAGGGTGCGCCGATCGCGCAGCACGCGTGCGAGGTCGCCCGTCTGGCGGGCCAGCAGCACGAACAGCAAGGCGGTCGGTACGGCCCAGAGCGTGCGGTGGGCGAGGATTTCCCAGGCGCCGACGCCGATCTTCCCCATCACCTGGAAGGCCAGGGGCACGACGCCCCAGATCAGGTAGCAGGCGCCGCCCACGGCCAGGGCCGCGCCGCGGGCCTGGCCATCGTTCTGGGCGGAAGCGTTCTTGGCCATGTCCGGCTGCGCCTGGGTTCCAGGCTGAACCTGGGATGACGAACGGGGTCGGCCCTTAAGCCGCCGTCTTGCTCTTCAAGAGGCCGCGCTCGTGCAGGAGCTGGGCGATCTGCACCGCGTTGAGGGCCGCGCCCTTGCGCAGGTTGTCGGCTACGACCCACAGGTTCAGGCCGTTCTCGACGGTCGGATCGTTGCGGATGCGGCTGACGAAGACCGGGAACTCGCCCTGGG
>NZ_JAYRST010000118.1:0-2850 GCF_041920015.1 Phenylobacterium sp. | reverse complement strand
TGTAGCCCTTGTCGTTGCGCTGATCGATGACGATCAGGCCGGGGCTTTCGCGCAGCAGGTCGCGCGCCTCGTCCTCGTCCAGCGGATCGTGGAACTCAATATTCACCGCCTCCGAGTGGCCGACCATCACCGGCACCCGCACGCAGGTCACGGTGAGCTGGATCGACGGGTCGATCATCTTGTGGGTCTCGTTCCACATCTTGGCCTCTTCGTCGGTGTAGCCGTCGTCGTTGAAGGCGCCGATGAAGGGGATGACGTTGAAGGCGATCTGCTTGGGGAACTTCTTGGGCTCGGGCGCGCCCAGGACGAAGACGCCCTTGGTCTGGTCCCACAGCTCGTCCATGCCTTCCTTGCCGGCGCCTGAGACAGACTGGTAGGTCGAGACCACCACCCGCTTGATGCGCGCGCGGTCGTGCAGCGGCTTCAGCGCCACGACGAGCTGGGCGGTCGAGCAGTTCGGATTGGCGATGATGTTCTTCTTGCCGGCATAGGCGACGTCGTCGGGGTTCACCTCCGGCACGATCAGCGGCACGTCCGGGTCCATGCGCCAGGCCGAGGAGTTGTCGATGACGATCGGGCCGGCGGCGCCGATCTTCGGCGACCACTCCTTGGAGAAGGAGCCGGAGACGCTCATCAGCACCACGTCGACGCTGGAGAAGTCGAACTGCTCGATGTCCTCGCACTTGAGGATCTGCTCGCCGAACGAGACCTCGACGCCGATCGAACGGCGGCTGGCCAGGGCGTGGATCTTGTCGACGGGGAATTCGACCTCTTCGAGGATGTTCAGCATCTCGCGGCCCACATTGCCCGTGGCGCCGACCACGGCCACCCGATAGCCCATGGCGGTCTCCTTCAAAGTCCTGTCGCGGAGCGTCCCGTTACGCCCTGCGGGGCCGCCGCGCAAGGCGAGCCGGCGGGTGCAGGCCCATTGACCCGACGCTGCTGGTGGTCGTCTGTTGCGCTCCGAACCAGCAAGGGGAACCGCCGATGACCGCGACGCCGACCGGAATGCCGTTTTCCAACCTCATGGGGGTGGAGATCATCAAGCGGGACAAGACGCGCGTCATCGGGCGGCTGACGGTGCGAGAGGATCTCTGCACCGCCGGGGGCATTCTGCACGGCGGAGCGTTCATGGCCTTCGCCGACGCGCTGGGGGCGGTGGGCGGCTTCCTCAACCTGCCGCCGGGCGCGCGCACAACGACGCTGGAGTCCAAGACCAATTTCCTGGGCTCGGCCAAGGTCGGAACGGTGGTGACCGGCGAGGCCACGCCCCTGCACATCGGCCGCCGCTCCAGCGTCTGGCAGACCCGCATCACCAATGAGGACGGCAAGCTGCTCGCCCTGGTGCTGCAGACCCAGATGACCGTCGAGACCTGACGGCGTTCAGCCGCGGCCGATGTCCTCCGGCCGGGTCGGGTTGACCAGCGGCTGGCCGCGTACGTAGCGGGCCAGGTTGTCGAGGAAGAGCTGATCGCCGCGCGCGCCGGTGAGGGCGCCGCGGTTGGAGGCGTGCGGCGTCACCCGCACCTTCGGATGGTCCCAGAACCAGGAGTCGGCGGGCAGGGGTTCGGTCTTGAAGACGTCGAGGACGGCGTGGGCCGGCTGGTCGCGGTCGAGGCCAGCGCGCAGGGCGTCCTCGTCGACCAGGCCGCCGCGGCCGATATTGACCAGGATCGCGCCCGGCTTCATGGCCGCGAAGAAGGCCTCGCCGGCCAGGTCGCGGGTTTCGTCGTTGAGGGCGCAGGCCAGGACGACCACGTCGGCGTGCGGCAGGCGCTGGGGCAGGTCGGCCAGGGTGCTCACATGATCGGCCAGGCCCTCGGCGGAGGGTGAGCGGCGCACCGCCTCGACCTCCGCGCCGAACGCCTTGGCGCGCACGGCGATCTCGCGGCCGATATTGCCGAAGCCGACGATCAGCCAGCGGGTCTCGGCGACCTCGCGGAAATTGACCGGCTTCCAGGCATGGTCGCGCTGATGGGCCGCCTGCTGGTCGATGGGGTGGAGCAGGCTGAGCGCGTGGATCGCGACATATTCGGCGATGGCCGGCGCCTGGGCGCTGGAATTGGTGACGGCCAGGCCCTCGCGCGCCAGCGGCGCGAACATCGGGTTGTCGAGCCCGGCGAAGGCGGTCTGCACCCAGCGGGCGTGCGGAGAGGCGGCCAGCCGTCCGAAATAGTCGCCGCCGTGCTTGCCGAAGGCGTCGAGGCTCAGCCACCAGATCTCCGGTCTGATCTCGGCGGGGGCCACCGGCGCGCCGCCGCGGGTAATGGCGCCGTCCGGCTCCAGCACCAGGACGTCGAGATCGGGGGCTACGGCGGCCAGCCGGCTGGCGATGCGGTCGTAGGGCGTGCGGAGAAGGAGAGTCTGCATGCGGCGAGCTTAGCGACCGGTTGGCGCGTCGCAAAGGAAAGGCATTTGACAATATATTGTCGAAACGACAGGATATTTCCATGAATCCCTCCGCCGACGCCGTGCTGCGCCTGGTCGAGGCGGTCGCCACGGCCGGCGCCCGCTTCGCCGAGGTCGAGGACCGGATCATCGCCGACACCGGGTTCACCGGCGCCCGGCTGCGGGTCGCCGGGGTGCTGGAGGCGGCCGGGCAGGGCCGCACCGTCCCCCAGGCGGCGCGGAGCCTGGGCCTGAGCCGTCAGGCCGTGCAGCGGGTGGCCGACGACCTCGTCGACTGCGGCCTGGCCGCCTGGCGCGACAATCCCGACCACAGCCGCGCGCGGCTGCTGGACCTCACGGCGGCTGGTCGCGCGGCCTATGCCGACGCCTTGCGGCGCAAGGGCCAGTGGGCGCAGGCCAAGGCCGAGGGCCAGACCCCCGCCTGGCTGTCGGTGGCGACGG
>NZ_JAYRST010000117.1:0-7231 GCF_041920015.1 Phenylobacterium sp. | reverse complement strand
CCAAGCCTACAAAGATGATGTCCCTATCCACGATCCTCTCCTGTTCGGTTCGCGCCAGCTGTCCTGGCGCAGAGCAAACAACCGCACCGGGGGTGTGGCCGCTACAGGAAGGACATCAGGTCAGCGGAGGATCGTCGGTCGAGAACAGCACCGCCTCGACGATCCGCCGCCCGCGCGACAGCTCGACGAAGACCACCCGCACCCGGTCCTCGCCTTCCGCCGTCTTGCCCGGCGGCCCGGCCGCGCCGGGGGCGTAGTGGAGCGACATCTCGTAGCCGCCGCCCACCCGCCCGTCGAAGGCGTGCATCGTCCCGCTCATGCCAGGCGGCGGCAGCCATTCGACCAGCGCCGCCGGATCCATGAACGCGTCATAGGCCGCCTCCGGCGAGGCGTTCACGGTCTGTGAGACGCTCTCGCCCTGGCTCATGCCTCACGCCATCCGATGCAGGGCGCAGAGCTTGTTGCCGTCCGGATCGCGCAGATAGGCAAGGTAGAGGTTGCCCATGCCGCCCGCGCGCACGCCCGGCGGTTCCTCGATGGCGACCCCGCCCGCAGCGAGGCCGGCTGCGTGCCAGGCGTCGGCCTGGGCCGGGCTTTCGCAGGCGAATCCGATGGTGCCCCCGTTGCAGATGGTCGCCGGTTCGCCGTCGATCGGCAGGGACACCGCGAACACCCCGGTCGGGCTGCGGTAGAACACCCGATGGCCATCCACGAAGCCCGGCCCGACCCCGATCGTGGACAGCAGCGCGTCATAGAAAGCCTTGGCCCGCGGCAGGTCGTTGGTCCCGATCATCACGTGCGAGAACATCTGTCTTCCTCTCCCCTTTTCGGCCGAACCCCGGCCGTCGGCGCGGACGCTATCACCGCCCCGCCCGCCGCGGAAAGGCGCCCGCAAGGTCAACCACAGGCGCTCCAGGCTTCGTCGCGATAGCGTAGGATCGCCTGGCGCAAGCCGGCCACGTCAGGCCCGCGGCGCAGGATGTCGCGCGACACCGACGGCAGCACCCGCCCCCGCGCCGCCGCGAACCGCTCGCCCACCTGCGCCATGGCCGCGCCCTGGGCGCCGACGCCGGGCGCCAGCACCAGGGCCGGCCCCAGCCGCTCCAGGATCGCCGCCTCGGACGCCTCCATGGTCGCGCCGATGACCGCGCCCAGCACGGGCCCGGCCTGGGCGTTGTGGGCCGCGATCTCGTCGGCCAGCCGCTCGGCTACGGTCCGCCCGTCGGGGTGGCGAGCCGACTGCAGCTCGCGCCCGTCGGGGTTGGACGAGCGGACCACCAGGAACGCCGCCGCATCGAACCGCGCGGCCTGCTCGAACGCCGGCTCCAGGCTCCTGAAGCCGAGATAGGCGTTCAAGGTCGCAGCGTCCGCGCCCAGGCCCTTCGGCCCGACCAGCGCCTGCGCATAGCCTTCCATCGTCCCGGGCACGTCCCCGCGCTTGGCGTCGAGCAGGCAGAGCGCCCCCCGCTCCTGGATGTCGGCGACGGCGCGCGCCAGCTCGCAGACGCCCGCTGCGCCGAACTGCTCGAAGAAGCCGGCCTGCGGCTTGATCACGGCGACCAGGTCGCCGGCCGCCTCCAGCACCCGCCCGCAGAAGGCGGCCAGCCCGGCCGCGTCCTGGGTCAGGCCCCAGGCCCCCAGCAGTTCGGCGGACGGGTCCAGCCCCAGGCACAGCGGCGAACGGGCTTTCGAAAGTCCGGTGAAGCGGTGGGCGAAACTGGGCATGGGCGGCTCCTCTGCAACCCGCCCGGCATCGGCCGCTGGCGCTGCGCCGGCAATCGACTAGTCTGCGCAGGCTGTGAACTGGGCTCACATATGCATCGCCGCCTTCCGTCCCTGAGGGGCCTTCAGGCCTTCGAGGCCTTCGCCCGGCTGGGCTCCATGGTCGCGGCCGCGGCGGAGCTCTGCGTCACCCACGGCGCCGTCAGCCGCCAGATCCGCGCCCTGGAGCAGCAGGTCGGCGCCGCCCTGGTGACCGGGCCGCGTCACCAGTTGGCCCTGACGCCGGCCGGCGCCCGCCTGGCCGCCAGCCTCGGCGGCGCCTTCGACCAGATCGCCGCCGGCCTGCCGGGCGCCCAGGCGGAGGGCGAATTCGTGGTCTCCGCCCCGTCGACCTTCGCGATGAAGTGGCTGATCCCGCGCCTGCCGCGGTTCGTCGACGCTCATCCCGGGGTCGCCATCCGGATCGTCGAGGAAGACTCCGGCGAGCCGGATTTCGGCGGCCGCGGCCTGCACGCCGCCATCCGGCTGCACCAGGGCCCCGCGCCCGCGGGCCTGGCCGTCAGCGCCTTCCTGCCCCAGGCGTTCGGCGTCGTCGTCGCCCCGGCCCTCCTCGCGCGGGTCGGCGGCGAGGGCCTGCTCCGCTCGCCGCGCCTGCACAGCCGCACCTATCCCGATGGCTGGCGGCTCTGGGCGCAGGCCGCGCAGGTCGAGCTTCCGCCCCCCTCGGCCGACCGCGCCTTCGAGCACAATTCCTACATGCTGGAGGCGGCCGCCGCCGGCCTCGGCGCCGCCGTCACCGCCTGGGCCTATGTCGAGGCCGAGATCGCCCAGGGACGGTTGGTCGCGCCCTGGGGCTTCGTCCCGCTGGCCCGGCGCTTCGCCCTCGTCCGCCCGGCGATCGCGCGCCATCCGGACGCCGAGCGCTTCGCCGACTGGCTGCGCGCCGAGGGCCGCGCCGCCGCGCCCGCGCCTCGGCGCGACGTCCATGAATCAGGTTCATGACTGGGCCCGCCCCATCCTCAGCCGCCGCAAGGGAAACGCGACCATGACCAGGATCTTCGCCGCACTGGCCGCGCTGGCCGCCGCCCTCGCCGCCTGCAGCCCGGCGCAGAGCCAGGCTGTGCAGGCTCCCGCCCCCGCCGCGAAGGACCCGCTGCTGACCCCGATCGCGCCGGACTATGCCAGGCAATGGCTGGGCGAGACCGCCCCCGCCCACATCCACGGCAATACCTGGCTCGTGGGCTTCGAGGGGCTGAACGTCGGCCTGATCCGCACCAAGACGGGCGCGATCCTGATCGACGGCGCCCTGCCCCAGGCGGTGCCGGCCATCGAGGCGCACCTCAAGGCCCTGGGCGTGCCGCTGTCCGACGTGAAATACATCCTCTCGACCGAGCCGCACTACGACCACTCCGGGGGCCTGGCCGCCCTCGCCCGCGACACGGGCGCGACCGTGGTGGCGAGCCCGCAGGCCGCCCAGGTCCTGGCCCGCGGGCGCAGCGGCCCGGACGATCCCCAATCCTCGTCGCTCGAGCGGTTCCCCGCCGTCCAGCGCCTGCGCCCCATCGCCGATGGCCAGACCCTGAGGCTCGGCGACGTCGTCGTCACCGCCCGCGCCACTCCGGGCCACACGCCCGGCAGCATGAGCTGGACCTGGCGCTCGTGCGAGGGAAAGGACTGCCGCGACGTGGTCTTCGCCTCCAGCCTCAATCCCATCGCCAGCGGCGGCTACAAATATTCCGACCCGGCCAACCGCGCGCTGCACGACGGCTTCCTGAAGACTTTCAAGGCTTTCCGGGCGATGCCCTGTGACATCCTCATCACCGCCCACCCCAGCCAATCGGGCGGCGACGTCAAGCTCGCCAAACTGCGGGCTCAGCCCAAGCCGAACCCCTTCATCGACCCCGCCGCCTGCCGCACCTACGCCGACACGCACCAGGCCCTGTTCGAGAAGCGGCTGGCGAAGGAGACCGGCCGCTAGCCGGCCGTCACCAGCCGCACCGGATCGAGCGCGGTATTGAGCGGATAGTGGTCGCCCAGCAGGTAGATCCCGGCCATGGCCAGCAGCGCCGGCAGGACGATCGCCCCGTCCTCGCCCACCGCCGGCGCCTCCAGCCGCGCGATGTCCGCGCGCCGCTCGCCGTCGGCGACGCTCAGCACCGCGCCCTCCGGGCCGAACTCGACCGCCGGGTCGATCAGCGCGACCCGCAGCATCCCGCCGTGCGCGTCGAACCGCACCTCGCCGACGAAGGCCGCGCGCCCGCTCAGCCGCCCCTCGGCGTCGCGCTCGAGCGCCGCGCCCGGCGCGGCCGGAAAGACGAAGGCGCCGTCGGGCGAACGCTCGGCCCCGCCGCCGGTCTCGACGGTCCCCCCGCTCATCGCCACATAATTGCAGAAGCTCTGCTTCACGCCCCATTCCAGAGCGCGGGCCTGCACGGGCTGCCCGGTCATCCGATCCTCCTCGACCTGCGCCGGCTCTGGCGGCGGCGCTAGACCCTGTCCGGCTTGGGCTTTAGCAAGCCAAGCCGGATGAACAGGGTCGTTTCTTTGAACTTGGAGCCCGACGGGCTCCAGGCATCTCTAGCCGAGCCGCCCTGTCAGACCAAACCATCAGACCAGGCCGCGAGGCCAAACCGCGAGATCACGCCGCCCGATAGAGACCCTCGCCGTCCGCCCGAACCCGCCCCGCCGCGATCAGTTCGTCCAGGTGGCGCAGGATCGTCCGCGTCTCGGCGCCCGTGACCCACGAGGCTTCGAAGGTCGGCGGATAGAGCAGCCGCCGCGCCACCAGCTCGTCCAGGGTCTTGGGCCCCTCGTCCAGCATCGCCATCAGGCGCTCCGAGCGCTCGTCCAGCTTGCCCGCAAAGATCGCCAGGTCGGCTAGGAAGCGCTCGCGGTCGGTGTAGATTCCTCGATGGTGCGAGGTCACCCACACCTTGGCCGGAATGTCCGGCAGCCGCGCCAGGGTCGCGCGAAAATCCGTCAGGCTGGAAGCCTTGTCGCCGTAGTAGGGCCCGAACCCGCTCAGGTCGATGTCGCCGATGAAGGCCACGCCCTCGGGCTCGACCACCAGCACGCTGTGGCCGGCCGTATGACCCGGCGCGTGGAAGGCGGTGATCCGCGCCCCGCCCACGTCCCACGACGCCCCGTCCGCATAGCCCCGGGCGTCCGGCCGCGGCGCATAGAAGAACTCGCTCTGGAACTTGGCCAGGGTCTCGCCCGCGCTCGCCGGATCGCTCCCCATGGCGGCGGCCAGCCCCTCCCAGCTCTGCACCATGGCCAGGTCCGCCTCGTGCACGAACACCTGCGCGTGCGGCAGCCGGTGCAGCCCGGCCGTATGGTCCTCGTGCGGATGACCCAGCACCACCAGCTCGCAGGCGTCGAACGCCGCCCCGATGAAATTCGACACGATCGGCGTATCCAGCGCCGCCCGCGTATCGGCCCCGGCGATCAGCACCTGGTTCCCGTCCGGATACTTCCCGCTCTTGGCCCCGAAATACACCGACACCCGGCCGAACTGGGCATGCTGGAGTTCGGGCTGGGGCTGGGGAGCCGTCATGGGGTGGTCCTTGTTTGAACCGTCTCAAATGCGCCCGAGCAGGACGTCCGAGCGTCGCCCCTCTGAAATTGCGGCATTAGAATTACAATGACAAACGTTCGTTTTAAATCGACAATGTCGGCCTCTACGGCTCGGACAGTTCGCACTCGGCGATCCGAAACCCGCCGTCGCGCTCCCGGATGAACCTGGCGCGGAACGCAAGCCAGGCGCGCTCCGAGGTCACCTCGAACACACCGCTGCATGACCCGCGAATTTCCGGCGGCCCGTCATAAGCGGCCCGGATCGAGGGGACCATCCGCCAATGGTGCGTCCCTCGGGTCAGTTCGTGGCTCATGCTGCCGAACAGCGGGCGGTCATCGACATAGGCTGCAACGTCGTAGCAGCGGCCACGCCCGTCGCAATTGGCGCTGGCGGTATCGCGCCTGAGCGCCGCTTCCAGTCGGCTGAGATCAAGATGGACGCTCGTCGTCATAGGCTTGATTGGTGCGGGCGGCGGCGCCTGGACCGATTGCGGCGCGACAGCCGGGGCCGCAATCGGCGGCGGCGCGGGCGCATCGTAGATTTCAGGTCTGGGCGCGGGTCGTTTTTGGAGGATCCGAGGAGCCGGCTCGACCGTCGTCGCATCAGGCTCGGCCGCGGCAGGGGCCCGCGGCGGAGCCGCCTCCGGTTCGGGCTCAACGCCCCGCGGGCTGGGCGGCGCCGGCGGAGAGACCACCGAACCGACGGCCGGCTCAGGCTTGATGCTCCGCCCGATCAGGTCCAGCAGGCTTCTCGGCGACTGGGCGCCGGCGGCCGCGACCATTAGCCCCGCGCCGACGGCGACCAAGATCGCACCGGTCGCCAGTGCGCGCCGACGCCCCCGGGGTGTCAGGCTTCCGATCTTGATCCCGGCGACTTCAAACTGCGTGTCGAGAAACGCCGCCAAGGCCAGTGCAATGCCAAGAAGGGCGATGCCTGAGCCCACAACGAGCATGACCGTCTCCGTTCAACGCAGAAGTGTCCAAGTCATCTCAAGCTGAGCCGCGGACCGCAAGAGCAGGCGGGCGGCGGCGGTGTGGCCGGCTGGCGGGCCCGACGCCTCCCCCGCGCGGTCGAACGCACCTTCGCCATTCGCGATCCGGGGGTCGATGACGCGCAGCCCAATCGCCGCGGCGATCCCGGCCGTGGCCTCGCACTCGCGGCGCGCCTCATTGCCGGGCATGCCCGAACGGGTCGCCCACAGCAGGCCGACCGTCAGAACGACGACCGCGACGCAGAGACCGAAGGCCGCCGCGGCATCGAGAAGGCCGAAGCCGCGTCCGTGACGCGCCCCCTACCCCATCGCCGCCTTGATCTCCGCCGCCGGGATCTCGCCGCTTGCCAGTTTCGCCAGCAGCAGCGCCGACAACTGCGCCCGTTCGACGAAGCTTTCAGGCCAGGCGTATTCGTCCTCGGAGTGGATGTCGCCGCCGCGGACGCCCAGGGTGTCGACGTTGGGCAGGCCGGCGGCGAACAGGTTGTTGCCCTCGCACACCCCGCCGGAGGGGGCCCAGGCGATCTCCTGGCCGATCAGGGCGCCGGCCTCTTTCACCGCCCCGAACAGCTGCTGCTGGGCGGCGTTGAACGGCTTGGCGGGCCGCGTGAAGCCGCCGTGCAGCTCGGCCTCGATGCCGTCGGCCGCGGTGGCGGCGACGTGGGCCTTCACATAGTCCAGCGCCCACTCGCCGGCCTCAGCGTCCGGCAGGCGGATGTTGAAGCGGACCACGGCGATGTCGGGCACCATGTTCAGCGGCGCGCCGCCGTCGATGCGCGCGACGTTCAGGGTTACGCCCTCGCGCTGGCCGTTGGCGGCGGCCAGGCGCACGGCCAGGTCCGCGGCCGCGGCGATGGCGTTGCGGCCCTTGTCGAAGTCGCGGCCGGCATGGGCCGCGCGCCCGCGCACCACCACGTGGAAGTTGCCCGAGCCCTTGCGCT
>NZ_JAYRST010000116.1:0-7274 GCF_041920015.1 Phenylobacterium sp. | reverse complement strand
CGGTGAACGTGCCGGCCGACATTCCGCAGATTCCGCCTCTGCCGGTTCCGCCGGTCGAGAAGCGGATCGAGACGCCGGAACCGCCGAAGGCCGCCCCGCCGGCCCCGCCGCGTCCGTCGGTGATCACGAACCCGGACTGGGCTCGTCGTCCCTCGGGCGAGGACATCGCGCGGTACTATCCCGACCGTGCGATGCGCATGAGCATCGAGGGCCGGGCGACTCTGAGCTGCTCGGTCACGGCCAAGGGCAGCCTCGAGAACTGCGAAGTGGTCTCCGAGGAGCCCGCGGACCAGGACTTCGGGTCGGCTGCGATGCGCTTGAGCAAGCTGTTCAAGATGCGTCCGAAGACCCAGGACGGCGCGCCCGTCGAGGGCGGCACGGTGCGGATCCCGATCCGCTTCGTGCTCCCGAAGGGCTAAGCCTCTCGGGGTTTCGACCCAGAAAGATCAGGCCCCGGAGGTTTCCTCCGGGGCCTTTTCTTTTGTCTCCACAAAAACTTCCGCCTGGAGGGGCCTGGCCGGCAGGTGGGCCTTGATCCTGCGTCCCCGTGCGACTAGAAGAGCGGCCTCGCAATGCGCCGCCTTAGCTCAGTTGGTTAGAGCGCTAGATTGTGGCTCTAGAGGTCCCCCGTTCGAACCGGGGAGGCGGTACCATTGCCGGGAACGCGAAACGCCGCCGATCATCGATCGGCGGCGTCGTCGTTCCGAGCTCCAGGCTCAAAGAGCCGGCCCTGTTCGTCCCGGTTGGTTTGGCTCAAACCAACCGGGGACGGGGTCTAGGCGAGCGCGGCCTGCAAGCGGCGGCGGCGGATGGCGCTTCCGGCGAGGCCGAAGCCCATGATCATCATCGCCCAGGTGGCGGGTTCCGGCACGCCGGCGCTGATGTTGCCGACATTGCCGGCGACGATGGCGGCGTTGCCGTTGTCGAAGGTGGCGAGGACCTGGGCGGGGTTGATCCCGCTGGCGTCCGCGCCGAACTCGACGGCACCCGGATTGTACGGGAAGCCGACGCCGGCCATGACCGGGCTCGCCAGACCGGCGGCGGTGATGTTCACCTCGCCTTCCGAACCGCCTTGGTGATAGCCGGAGATGCCCGCCGAGCCGTTCACCAGCCCGATCGGCGAATAGCCGTTCGCGTTGCTCGAGAACGCCGCGAAGGAGCCGGTGTACTCGCCGATGTAGCCGCCGCCCGAGCCGCTCAGCACGAAGTTCAGAGCGTTGTTGAACAGGGCGTCGGTCGAGGCCGTGCCGATGTCGTCCTGGAAGTCGCCGTTGAAGAGGATGATGTTCCCGGTGACATAGCTCTTCACGTTCGCAGCGGCCGCGGCCGAGAGGCCGGTGCCGAACGAATAGCCGTCGCGCGTATAGACGAAGGCGTCGAAGCTGCTCAGGAAGCCGGCGGTGGCCAGCTGGGCGTCGGACACGATGGTGACCGTGTGCGAGGCGCCATAGAGGGTGGCGATGTTGTTGTTGCCGAAGATCGCGAGGTTCGCGGCGTCGGCGTTCGAGACGAGGCCGGCCGCAAGAGCCGCCCCCAGCAGGAGAGTCTTAAGTTTCATCAGTCGGTCCTTTTGTACCTTAGCGACGGAGTCCGTCCTCAATCAGGCGCCCTGTCTTGGGGGGTGACAGTCACCAACACGCGCTGCATTCGGAGCGCGGTTACAATTTATTAAGATTGGTGCTCGCCGAACAGTGGGATTCATCTTCGGCGCGATAGTTTTTTGCCGCTGGTCGCCTCGTAGGGCATGCGGCGAGGGCGCTGGCCGGCGAAGCCCGCTGGGCTTCGCCGGCGCGCAAGGGCCTAGAGGCTGAGGTTCAGCAGGGCCGGGTCGCCGCCCTGGGCGGTGATGTTGACGCTGACCGCGCGCTCGATGGCGTAGCGGGACAGGGCGTTGGGGCCGCCGGCCTTGGGGCCGGTGCCGGACAGGCCCTCGCCGCCGAACGGTTGGACGCCGACCACCGCCCCGATGATCGAGCGGTTCACATAGACGTTGCCGGCCGGAACAAGCTCACGCACCTCCCGGGCGAAGGCGTCGATGCGCGAGTGGACGCCCAGGGTCAGGCCATAGCCCTGGCCCGCCAGTTCGCCGGCCACCTTGTCCAGCTGCGCCGGGTCGTAACGCACGACGTGCAGGATCGGCCCGAAGACCTCGCGCTCGAGGAACCGGGCGCTCGGGATCTCCGCCAGGATCGGCCCGAAGAAGGTTCCCCCTTGCGGCGTCTCCAGGCGGTGCAGGACCTTGGCCTCGCGCTGCAGGCGCTCCAGGTGGGCCTGGAGGGCGCTGCGGGCCTCTTCGTCGATCACCGGGCCGACGTCGGTGGCCGGATCGGCCGGATCGCCGATCACCAGGGCGTCCATGGCGCCCTTTATGGTCTCGATCACCAGGTCGGCGGTGTCCTTGGGCAGGAACAGGATGCGCAGCGCCGAACAGCGTTGCCCGGCCGAGCCGAAGGCCGACAGCACCACGTCGTCCACGACCTGTTCCTTCAGGGCCGTGGTGTCGACGAACATGCCGTTCAGGCCGCCGGTCTCGGCGATGAACGGAACGATCGGCCCGTCGCGCCCGGCCAGGGTTTGGTTGATCCGCCGCGCGGTGTCGGTGCCGCCGGTGAACGCGACGCCGTCGCACTCGCGGTGGGCGGTGAGGGCCGCGCCCACCGTCTCGCCGCGGCCGGGAACGAGCGCCAGGAGACCGGCGGGCAGGCCCGCCTCGTGGAACAGGGCCACGGCCTCGGCGGCGATCAACGGGGTCTGTTCGGCAGGTTTGGCGACCACGGCGTTGCCGGCGGCCAGAGCCGCGGCGATCTGGCCGGTGAATATGGCCAGCGGGAAGTTCCACGGGCTGATGCAGACGAAGACGCCGCGGCCGCGCAGCTCCAGAGTGTTGGTCTCGCCGACCGGGCCTTTGAGGATTTCCGCGCCGGCGAACTTGGTCTGGGCCAGGTGCGCGTAATAGCGGCAGAAGTCGACAGCCTCCCGGACCTCGGCGATGCCGTCGGCCAGAGTCTTGCCGGCCTCGCGGGTGCAGATAGCGATCAGACGATCGCTGTTGGCCTCCAGGGCCGCGCCCATGGCCCGCAGGACCTCGGCGCGGCGGAAGCCGCCCATCGCGTCCCAGGCCGGCTGTGCGGCCCGCGCGGCGGCGAAGGCGGCGTCGATGTCGGCGGGGGAGGCCTCAGCCACGCGGCCGACCGCCGCGCCGTCCGATGGGCTCTTCACGTCCTGCGGCTCGATCCCCTGGCGCGCCTTGCCGGCGACACGCGGGCCGCTGGCCAGCGGCTGCAAGGCGCGGGCGGCGTGGTGCAGGCGGGCGGCTTCGTCGGGGATCGAGAGATCGACGCCTTCGGAGTTCTTGCGCTCGGCGCCGTAGATGTCGGCTGGGCGCGGGATCTTCGGGTGCGGGCCGATCCCGGCCTTCTCGACCGCGCTGATCGGGTCGACCACCACGTCCTCGGCCGGCACGCGCTCGTCGAGCAGGGCATGGACGAACGAGGTGTTGGCGCCGTTCTCCAGCAGGCGGCGGACCAGATAGGGCAGCAGGTCCTCATGACCGCCCACCGGGGCGTAGGTGCGTACGATTGCGCCTTCGCGCAGCGCGTCGGCGGCGCGGTACAGGGCCTCGCCCATGCCGTGCAGGCGCTGGAACTCGATCTTCACGCCGGCCTCCTTGGCCATGGCGTGGACCGCGGCGAGGGTGTGGGCGTTGTGGGTCGCGAACTGGGCGAAGACGTGCGGGCTGGCGGCGATCAGGGCCTTGGCGCAGACCAGGTAGGAGACGTCGGTGGCGGCCTTGGTCGTGAACACCGGATAGTCGGGGCGGCCGTTCACCTGGGCGCGCTTAATCTCGCTGTCCCAATAGGCGCCCTTGACCAGGCGGACCATCAGGCGGCGGCCGCTGTCGCGGGCGATCTCGGCGACGCGGGCGACGGTCAGGGTGGTGCGCTTCTGGTAGGCCTGGACGGCGAGGCCGAGGCCGGTCCACGCGCCGAGCTCGCTCTCGCGGGCCAGGCGGTCCAGCAGTTTCAAGGAGATGACCAGGCGGTCGGCCTCCTCGGCGTCGATGGTGAAGTTGATGTCGTACTTCGCAGCGATCAGGGCGAGCCTTTTCACCCGGGGATAAAGCTCGGTCCAGACGCGGTCCTCGTGGGTCGCCTCGTAGCGCGGCGAGAGGGCCGAGAGCTTGACCGAGACGCCGTGGCCGGCCTCGGGCCCGGCGCCCTTCGAGTGCCGGCCCACGGTCTCCAGGGCGTCGGCATAGGCCTGCTCGTAGCGGGCCGCGTCGGCCGAGGTGCGGGCGCCTTCGCCCAGCATGTCGAACGAGCAGACCTGGCCTTCCTTGGCCGCGCGCTTCAGGGCCCCTTCGATCGTACGGCCGAGGACGAACTGTTCGCCCATGATTCCAATGGCTTGAGCGACGGCCTTGCGGACCACCGGCTCGCCGATCCGCTCGACCAGGCGGCGCAGGAAGCCCGGCGGGTCGCGGCGCGCGTCCTCGTCGACGTCGACGATCTTGCCGGTCAGCATCAGGCCCCAGGTCGAGGCGTTGACGAACAGGCTGTCGGATTGGCCGAGGTGGCTGGCCCAGTCAGCGCCGCCGATCTTCTCGGCGATCAGCCGGTCGCGGGTTTCGGCGTCGGGGGTGCGCAGCAGCGCCTCGGCCAGGCACATCAGGGCCAGGCCCTCGCGGGTGCCCAGACTGAACTCCTGAAGGAAGCTCTCGACCACGCCCTGGCGCTTGGCCGACTGGCGGGCGGCGCGAACCAGATCCTCGGCCTGGCGCTTGATCGCGCCGCGCTGGGGCTCGGTCAGGGGGCGGGCGGCGAGCAGGGCGGTCACCGCCTCGGTCTCGTCGCGGTACTTGGCGTTCGGATCGTCCAGGGCGGTCCAGGAGGTCATGTGCGGGCCTCAGATGAGGGGTGGTTTCAGATGTCCGGCGTATCTGGTATCGTGCCGGATGTCCTGCGGACGTTCGCCGTGTTCGCCGAACGAAAATTCAAAGGAAGCGCTTCTTGGCGGACGCCGTGCACCTGGACGACATCGACCGCCGCCTGCTGCGCGTGCTGCAGCGCGACGGGCGCATCAGCAACCTGGATCTGGCCCAAGAGTGCCATCTGTCGCCCTCCGCCTGTTCGGATCGGGTGCGGCGCCTGCGCGAACGCGGAGTCATAACCGGTTTCGCGGCCCTGCTCGACCCCAAGGCCATCGATCGGGCGCTGCTGATCTTCGTCGAGGTGCAGCTGGACCGGACCACCGGCGACACCTTCAGCGAGTTCGCCCAGGCCGCCCAGCGCACGCCGGAAATCCTCGAATGCCACATGGTGGCCGGCGGCTTCGACTACCTGATCAAGGCCCGGGTCAGCGACATGGAGGCCTATCGCAGCTTCCTCGGCGAGGTGCTGGTCGCCATGCCCGGCGTGCGCGAGACCCGCACCTATGCGGTGCTGGAGGAGGTGAAGTCGGTGACGGTGCTGCCGGTGTAAGGGGAACTTGGCCTTCTCCCCTTGCGGGAGAAGGTGGCCCCGCGCAGCGGGGTCGGATGAGGGGGCAGCGGTGTTTCCGGCGGCAGGACGGCGAGGGTTAGCTCTACGGAGAGAGAGGCCGAACACCCCTCATCCGTCAGGCTTCGCCTGCCACCTTCTCCCGCAAGGGGAGAAGGAAAGTCAGTATCCCGCCTTGCGGTTCACCAAGCCCTGCAAGGGTTCCCCCGCCCGGAAGCGGGCGATGTTGGCGGCGATGAAGGCGCTGGCCGAGGCGGGATCGGTGACCGCCGCCACATGGGGCAGGACGGTGATCTGGGGGTGCGACCAGAAGGGGTGGTTGCGGGCCAGGGGCTCGGCCTCGAACACGTCGAGGATGGCGTGCGACAGGCGACCGGCGTCGAGGGCGGCGATCAGATCGGCCTCGACCACATGGGCGCCGCGGGCCAGGTTGATGATCGCCGCGCCCGGCTTCATGCGCTTGAACGCCTCGTCGCAGAGGATGCCGTGGGTGGCGTCGGTCAGCGGCAGCAGGTTGACCACGATGTCGCTGGTCGCCAGCACGTCCTCCAGGTCGCCCTCGCTGCGGCTCCAGGCGCTGGTCGGAAAGCCGATATCGTTCAAGGTCTTGGCGGCCGCTCGGGCGAGCTCGCCGTAGCCCAGGAAGCCGACGCGGCGCTGCGCCGCCGGCGGCTGGGGCAACTGGCGCCACAGGCCGCGGCGCTGCTGGGCGGCGTAGGCCGGGGCCTGGCGGTGCAGGAAGAGCACGTGGGCGGCCACGGCCTGGGCCATATGGGCTGTGAGGCCGGGATCGATCAGCCGGGCGATGGGCACGCGCGGCAGGTCCGGGTCGCCCAGCAGGCCGTCGACCCCCGCCCAGGCCGACTGGACGAAGGCCAGTTTGGGCAGGCCGGCCAGCACGCCGCGCGGCGGATTGGCCACGATGGCGACGTCGGCCTGAGGGTCGGCGCCGAGGCTGATTTTCTCGTTCGGCAGGGCCTGGGCGAGGGCCGCCAGCCAGCGGGTTTCGGCAGCTTCCGGGAGCCGCGATAGGAAGGTTATCGCCATGGGCTTCCACTTACCTTCCCCGTAGGGCCTTGCGCGAGCCCGGATTTGCGCGCCAGGGTCGGGCCATGCAACTGACCGCGCAAGATTCATCCATCCTGCAGCGTCTTTCGGGCGAGAAAGACGACATTCTGGGCCGGGCCGTAGAATGGTGCGCCCTATCGTCAGGCAGCCGAAACCTGCCGGGACTGGAGGCGCAGCGGGCGGCGCTGGAGCCGGTGCTGGCTGCTCTGCCCGGCGAGGTCGAGAACGTGCCCCTGGCCGACAGCCACGAGGTGGCCGCCGACGGGAGCCTGAAGGCGCAGGCCCATCCGCCGGCGCTGATGCTGACCGTGCGGCCCCAGGCGCCGGTGCAGGTGGTGCTGACCGGCCACTACGACACGGTGTTTCCGGCCGGGACCAGCTTCACGGCGGTGACGCCGCGGGCGGACGGGGCGCTGAACGGCCCGGGCCTGGCCGACATGAAGGGCGGGATCAGCGTCATGCTGGCCGCCCTGCGGGCGTTCGAGGACCACCCGGACCATGCGAACCTCGGCTATCGCGTCTTGCTCTCGCCCGACGAGGAGATCGGCTCGCTGGCCTCCGCGCCCGTCCTCAAGCGGCTGGCCGAGGGCGGCCATGTCGGCCTGACCTACGAACCGGCCATGGCCGGCGGGGCGCTGGCCGCCCAGCGCAAGGGCTCGGGCAACTTCCACGTGGTGGTGCGCGGGCGCGCGGCCCATGCCGGCCGCG
>NZ_JAYRST010000115.1:0-7359 GCF_041920015.1 Phenylobacterium sp. | reverse complement strand
GGGGGGGGGGGGGGGGGGGGGGGGCGGGGGGGGGGGGGGCCCCCCCCCCCCGGGTCAAGCTCAGAGCAAGCCGCTCGGCCCCCTCCACCGGCTGCGCCGGTCCCCCTCCCCCGCTGCGCAGGGGAGGAAAACAAAGCTGGATCGCATATGCGATCGCCCTGCCTCCGAGGGGGAGCAATCGCGGACCGCTTCAGAAATTCACCTGTAGCCGCCCGGCCAGGGCCTCGCCCTGGTCGGCGCCGGCATAGGGGCCGGCGGGGTGCACGACCTTCCAGCGGCTGACATTGACCATCAGGCGCATCCACGCCTCCAGCCGCCAGTTGACGCCCAGGGTCGTCTCCTCGCCCCACGCGCCCTGCGGCGCGTCGGTATTGTCGAGCCGCTGGTAGCGCACCGCCACCTCCCAACCGCCGATCCCGCCCTTCGACACCGGCTCCAGCGGCGCGATCTTGCCGACATTGCCAAGCTTCGGCGCATAGGTGCTGGGATCGCCGGTCACCATCCAGCCGGCCGACAGCGACACCGCGTCGATCTGCACATGATCGCTGCGCGTCTCCACATCGCGCCGCCCGGCCTCGGCGAACGACCAGAACGGCCCCCTCACCCCGCCCAGCTCCAGGCCGTAGCCGTCGCTGGACCTCGGGTCGCTCAGCACGCCCAGCGGGACCTTCAGGTGCTCGTTGTAATGCCCAGCCCAGGTCGTGGTGCGGGTCAGGCCGGCCATGTCCGACGGAAAGTCCTCGTGGAAGCCCCAGACGCCCAGGTGCGCCAGGCCTCCCTCTCCTAGCAGCGGATTCCAGTGAGCTCGCGCCAGATAGGCCTGCGTCCCGCGCGCCAGCTCACGATTGGCCGGATCGTGGCCGGCCGCCTGCACCGCCACATGCCAGCCCGGCCCGAACACCTTGCCGATCGCGCCCCAGCCATAGAAGCCCTTCAGCGGCGCGATGGCCGTGGCGACGGTGTTGCGCTCCATGAACGGCGTGCCGTCCGAGCTGCTCGACCCGTCCAGCCCCCGCTCGCTGAGCCGGTTGCCCAGCGTCAGCTCCACGTCATGTCCGGCCAGCCGGTCGCGCCAGGCTACATAGGTCCCGCGCAGCACCGGGTCCCCGCCCGTGAAATCGCCCTCGACGGTGTAATAGAGATGCTCGCCGACCATGCCGTCGACGCCCAGCCGCGCGGCCCGCACCTCGCTGGCGCTCAGGTTGCGCGCGTCATGGCGCGAGCCGCGCGTAGCGCCGATGTCCAGCAGCAGCCTCCCCTTCGGATGGATCGAAACCTCTCCCTCCGGGCTGACGAACTGCCGCCCGGCCCCATCCCAGGTCAGCAGCGAATCGGCCGCCGCCGGCGTCGCGATCCCGCCCGCCGCCAGCACCCCGGCCATACCCCATGCCGCACGCTTGAAAATCACCGCCTCCCCAGGGACGCATTCCCTCGTCCTCTAGACGCAGAGGCGGCCAGTCCCAACAGCGGCTTTTCACGACGGCCTTCAGAAAGGCGCTTCGCCTCTCAGAGCTGGGCTTCGGCGCTGGCCTTGGCGGCCGGGTAGTCCGCCTTGCCGTTGGCCGCACGCAGGTTTCGGTCGGCCACCACGATCCGCTTGGGGGTCTTGTAGCCGGCCAGGCTCTTGCGGACGTGGCTGCGCAGCGCCTCCTCGTCCAGCGCCCCGCCCTCGACCAGCCGCACCACGCCAGTCACCGACTGCCCCCACTTCTCATCGGGTAGGCCGATCACCAGGGCGTCCTCGATCGACGGATGGGTCTTCAGCGCTTCCTCGACCTCCTCGGGGAAGACCTTCTCGCCGGCGGTGTTGATGCAGGCGCTGCCGCGCCCCAGCAGGGTCAGCGAGCCGTCCGCCTCGACCACGCACCAGTCGCCGGGGATCGAATACCGCACCCCGCCGATGGTGCGGAACGTCCGCGCGGTCTTCTCCTCGTCCTTGTAGTAGCCGACCGGATTGGGCGGGCCGATCGCCACGATGCCCGGAACGCCCGAGCCCGGTGCCACCGGCTGGTCGTGCTCGTCGAACACCTTGCAGCGCTCGCCCAGCATGAACTTGGCGGTCTGGACCTCCATGCCCTTGGCCATCATCGACTGGCCCATGCCCAGCGCCTCGGATGAAGAGAAGGCGTCCGACAGCACCGCCTGCGGCATGTGCTCCAGCATCCCCTGCTTGACTTCGTAGGACCACATCACCCCCGACGAGAGGATCATGCGGATCGAGGAGACGTCCCAGCGGCCGGGATTGGCGTTGAGCGCGTTGAGGATCGGCGTGCCGAACGAGTCACCAACGATCACCAGGCTGTCGGGCTTGTGCCGGTCGACCGCGTCCAGCAGTTCCTCGGCATCGAACCTGGCGCCTTCCAGGGTGATGACCGTGCCGCCCGACAGCATCACCCCCATGCCGGTCAACAGGCCGGTGCCGTGCATCAGCGGCGGCGCGGGCAGGATGCGGCCCTGCGACCCAACCGTCCTGGCGTGGGCAGCCAGTTCCTCCAGCGTCTCGGGCACCGTGCCCATCTTGCGCGCCGCCATCAGGGTGATCTCGCGCAGGTCGTCATGCGCCCACATCACGCCCTTGGGCATGCCGGTGGTGCCGCCGGTATAGATGAAGAACTGGTCGTCGCCGGAGCGCTGGATGTCCAGCGCCGTGCCGTCGCCCTCGGCGGCCAGGTCCTCGAACCGCTCGGCGAACTCGGCGATGGTCCCGTCCTCGCTGACCTCGACCCAGGTCCGCACCTTGGGCAGGCGCGGGCGAATCTGCATCACCGCATCTCGGAACTCCGAAGCGTAAACTACTGTCTGCGCATCGGAATTGTCGAAAATGTACCAGACCTCTTCGGGCGTGTAGCGGTAGTTGACGTTGACGTGGGTCAGCCGCGCCTTCCAGCCCGCGGCCACGGACATCAGGTATTCGGGCCGGTTGCGCATATAGATGGCGATCTTGTCGCCGGGCTGCGCACCCCGCGCGATCAGCGCCCGCGCGACGTTGTTGGTCGCGGCCCGCGCCTGGCCCAGCGTGACCGTCCGTGCGCCATGGATGAAGGCCGGATGGTCCTGCGGCAGGACCGGCTCCACCGCGTCGAGAATATCTCCGAAATTCCAGGGCATTCCTCACCTCCCATTGGCGCGCCGGTCTTCGCCGGCTGCATCCAAACTGACCCGACGCCTATCGGGCCTTCTTGACGTAACGGAATGGAATAGCCCCGTTCGCCGCCGCGCAAGATCGCCCGCGGGGAGGATCGGCGTCCAGCGGCGCTAGAGTTGCTCGCCGCGGCGGATCGCGGCCGCCTGCATCCTCGTCGCGACGCCGAGTTTCCGCAGGATTTCCGACACATGATAGCGCACGGCCCGCTCGCCCAGGTTCATGATCGTGGCGATGTCGAGATTGGACTTCCCTTCGGCGATCCAGTTCAGGATCTCCTGCTGCAGCGGCGACAGCGACCGCATGGCGAGCGCTTCGTCGACCGACACCTCCGGACAGAGGCCGAGGATTTCGGCCTTTCCCATCGCCGCGGTCCCCAGCGCCTTGGCCGCAAGGTCGACCAGCGGGCCGAAGGGGCGGTCGCTGAACGCCGCCAGGGCCAGGGCGCTGGCCGTCCCCGGTCGGCGAGCCATCGGCACGATCAGGCCGGTGGCGACGTCGTTGGCGGCCAGGAAGTCGGCATAGCTTCGCTTGCGGAACGCGTTGGGACGGTCGAGGTCCGAATTCCACCAGAACGCGGCGCTGGCGCTCTCCATGCGCGGGATGACCGTATCGTCCTCGAACCATCCGAACCGATCATAGTCGTGGAGGAAGGCCGGCGCATACGACGTCAGTGTCGAGTCCAGCATAATGTCAGGATCGACGGTCTTGTGGCACGACATCATGAAGGCGTCGAATCCGAGATCAATACATCCAGCATTGACGGCGGCATGTAGACTGTCCTTGTCCGCCGCCCGATAGATCGCATCGGTGAATGCGACCATCGTCTCCACGATCTTCTTGTCCACCTAGGCCTCGCTGCGCCTCGAATCGATCAATCGGTTTCCTCCTTGGGATTTTCTACCTTTCCTAGATCACGCGGCCAATCATATGCGCTGCGATAGACGCCGAACGCCGCCCTCGGCGCGTTCCATGGCAAGTAGAGTCAGACACCTGCATTCGACAATACGGCCGCAGCTCCACGCCAGGCCAAGAACTTCACCCGTTGATCGGTGGTTTCACCTGACCGCCGTATTCGGCCGTTCAGAGGCCGAGCGCTTGTTGCGCAGGCGGCTCTTCGTCCCCGCACAGCATCATCAGTTGGGTCAAAAGCGCGCCGGGATCGATCGGCTTGGAGACATGGGCGTCCGCCCCGGCCTTCAGCGCCTCTTCGACGTGATGGGTCATGGCGTTCGCCGAAACCGCGATGATCGGCGTCCGCGCCAGGCCCTGCGTCCGCTCGCGCGCCCGAATGGTCCTGATGGCGGTCAGCCCGTCCATGACCGGCATCTGCAGGTCCATCAGCACCGCGTCGAAGTCCTGCGCCAGCAAGGCATTGCAGGCTTCCTGGCCGTTCTCGGCGAAGCGGACCACCGCGCCGGTCATCTCCAGGATCATCCCGACGATGCGCTGGTTGTTCGGATTGTCCTCAGCGACCAGCACGTTCAGCGCCGCCGCCGCCCCGGCCTGCTCGAAGGGCCCTGCCTCCCCCGAGGACGCCGGCGCCGCCAGGGGCGCCAGGAAGGTGAACTCGAACTCAGCCCCGCCGCCGGCGCGCGGGCGGCCGATCACGTCACCGCCCATCAGCCTGGCCAGGCGGCGCGAAATGGCCAGGCCCAGGCCCGTCCCGCCGAACTTGCGGGTGATGGAGTTGTCGGCCTGCTCGAACCGCTCGAACAACCGGTCCGAGACCTCCGGCGCAAAGCCGATGCCGGTGTCGCTCACCGTGATGGTGACGCGCCAGGCCCCGGTCTCGCCGGGCTCGCCGCCGATCGTCAGGAAGACCCCGCCCGCCTGGGTGAACTTCAGCGCGTTGGAGAGCAGGTTGTTGACCACCTGGCGGATGCGCAGGCTGTCGCCCTCGTACCATTGCGGGGCGGGCCGCATGTCGCGGACCTCCAGCCTCAGCCCCTTCTCGTCGGCCCGCGTCTCGAACAGATCGATGACCGAGCGCAGATCGCCCATCAGGTCGAAGGGCCGCGCCTCCAGCCGCAGGCCGCCGCTCTCGACCTTGGCGAAGTCCAGCACGTCGTTGAGCAGCCCTTCGAGCATCCGGCCGGACGAGCGGATAAGGTCGACCATCTCCCGCTGGCGTGGGTCCAGGTCCGTCCGGCCGAGCAGGTCGGCGACCGTCACCACCCCGTTCATGGGCGTGCGAAGCTCGTGGCTCATATTGGCAAAGAACTGCGACTTGGCCTCGTTGGCCCGCACCGCGGCCTCGCGCTTCAGCTCCGAGCGCTCGATGGCCTCGGCCAGTTGCCGCTGTCGGCCGGCCGCCAGGGTCTGCGACACCACCAGCCCCAGCCGCACGACCAGCGCCAGGTCGCTGGCCGCATAGGCGCCGTGCTCGCCGCCGCAGAGGATCAGCAGGCCGCGCCCACCCAGGGCCGCGACCGGCGCCAGGATCGCCCCAACCGCGCCGATCTGGTGATCGCCGCCGCCCCACTCCGGCAGGCGCGAGAGGTCCGGAACCACCGCGCCCCTCCCGGCGGCGACATGATCGAAGAGCGGACCGCGCGCCCACCGCCGGCCGATCAGCGCCGCGTCGGTCGAAACCAGGCAGGCGAAGTCCTCGCCCTTGGGCTCCAACACGATGGCGGTGCGGAAATCCAGCGCCGACCTCAGCAGGTCGAAGGTCCGGTCCCAGGCGGCCGCGGGATCGTCGTCCACCCGGATCGCCTGCAAACCGCTCAGCACCAGTTCGAGCTCGCGCAGCCGCGCATCCTGGGCCGCCAACCTCTGGTTGGCGGAGGCCAGGGCCTCGCGAAGATCCTCGACTTCCTGCTTCATCAGCCGAAGGTCACAGCCGAGACCATCAGATTGCCGTGGCGGTTGCAGCTATCGATGATCGCGCCCTGCTCGCCGAAGGTGAAGGCGCCCAGGAAGGGCGAACCGTCCATCGCCTCGCGGACCTGTTCGGCGACCTCGTCCATCCGCTCGCGCACGTGCAGCATGCAGCCGCCGCAATAGATCACCAGGGCTCCGATGGAGCCTTGTCCCGACCCGCTGCTGCTGGCCATGGCGTCGCGCACGACCACCGCCGCGCGCTTGACCAGGGATTCGGGCGACCCGCGCATCAGGTGCACATGGTCCCCCTCGGCGATGTCGGTGAACAGCGACAGCTCCCCGCCCACGCCCAGCAAGGCCGGGTGGGAGAGGACGAACATCGGCACGCTGTCCTGCCTGGCCGCCACCCGCCCCAGGGGCGTTGGCGTGCTCTTGGCCAGGATCATCCCGGTCTCGAACGCCGGGACCTCGCCGCCAGTCCAGCGGCTGTAGACTTCAGAGGCCGGCTTGTTATCGATTTCAAGCACCCGGCGGCCGTCCGCGCGGGTCACCACGCCGGTGTCGCCTGTCGGCGCATAGCCGCTCTGGAAGGCCGCGCCATAGGGGGCGCTGGGGAACAGGGCGGCGACCACCACATGGTCGGCCAGCACGCCGTCGTTGGAGAACTGCCGCCAGCGCCCCTCGATCGCCTCGTCGGCGCTGCTGCCGCCGACGATCGGGGTCTTGGGACCTACGATGGACTGGATGCCGTCGATCACCTGCTCCTCGCAGCCGGGCGGCTGCGAACACCAGATCAGAATCGGTGCCTCATAGTCGCGGCCCGCCGCGCTCAGCGCTTTCTGGATCGCCTCGGCGCCGGCCGCGAACGGCGATGCGGCCAGGGGCGCGGCCCCCACGCCATAGGCCCCGTCCGGGTCGCAGATTCCCAGCAGCCCGATGGCCCCATGGACGCCAGTGTGGAACCCGGCCTCGGTCATCACGCCGCCGCAGGAGGTGCCGCCGATGAGCTGCGCGCCGGGCGCGCCCGCGGCCAGGGCCTCGATCAGCGCCGGATCGGCATGGTGTTCGGTCGTATAGACCACCAGGAAGTCGGGCGTGCTTCCCAGCGCGGCGACCAAGGCGGAGATGGCCTCGCCGCCGCCCTCGCCGGCGCCGGCCTTCAGACTATGGCTGGTCGCTATCCGCATTGATCGCCCTTGCATCCCGCGTCGCCCCGACAAGTCCACCGGGGCGTTCGCATTCCGATCTTCCCTCACCAAGCTTTAGGTTCGGTTAGCCGCGCCGGCTTTCCCGGCGCGGCCCCTGCAGCGCCTAGAGCGTGTCCCGCTTGCGATGAATCGGAAGTGATCGCGGGTTGGGTTCCCTGAAGCAGCGGATCGTGAGTCCCTGAC
>NZ_JAYRST010000114.1:6828-7422 GCF_041920015.1 Phenylobacterium sp. | reverse complement strand
GTGCTGCTGCGCGGCACCAAGCGCGAGGACGTCGAGCGCGGCCAGGTTCTCTGCAAGCCCGGTTCGATCACCCCGCACACGAAGTTCGTGGCCGAGGCCTATATCCTGACCAAGGAAGAGGGCGGCCGTCACACGCCGTTCTTCACGAACTACCGTCCGCAGTTCTACTTCCGGACGACGGACGTGACGGGGATCATCCGCCTGAAGGAAGGCGTCGAGATGATCATGCCGGGCGACAACGCCGAACTGGACGTGGAGCTGATCACCCCGATCGCCATGGACCAGGGTCTGCGCTTCGCGATCCGCGAAGGCGGCCGTACGGTCGGCGCGGGCGTGGTGGCCAAGATCGTCGAGTAACGATCGGCTTCCAGCCATCCAGGACAAGGGCCGCCAGAGCATCGCTCCGGCGGCCTTTTCTTTGCGCGAAGCCAGCCGCGCCCCTTAGTACGCAGGGCTATCGCATATGGCGCTGGGGTAGATTTCCTCCCCCATTTTATGGGGGAGGGGGACCGCCCGCAGGGTGGTGGAGGGGGCGGGGTCAAGCTCAGTGCAAGCCGCGGGCCCCCACCACCCAGCTGCGCATGGTCCCCCACC
>NZ_JAYRST010000114.1:0-6818 GCF_041920015.1 Phenylobacterium sp. | reverse complement strand
GCGGCCGGGTGCAACATAACTCCCGGTGTGGGGGGGGGGGGGGGCGGCCCCCCGGGGGGGGGGGGCCCCCCCCCCCCGGGTCAAGCTCAGTGCAAGCCGCTTGCCCCCTCCACCATGCTTCGCATGGTCCCCCTCCCCCGCTAAAGCAGGGGAGGAAAACAAAGCTGGATCGCATATGCGATCGCCCTGCCTTAGTACGGGCGGCCGTTCACCGGGCGCATCGAGCTGACGGCTTCGCCCAGGCCGTACTGGCGAAGGTCGCGCACGTCGCGGTCGAAGATCTGGCAGCGGCCGCGGAAGTCGCTGTCGCTGCAGATCTGCCAGGCGCCGCGGCCTTCGATGCGCAGGCTCATGGCGCGGTCGTTGTACTGCCTGGGCAGGTTGGTCACCTCGCGGTTGGCCTGATAGGCCTGACCGCCGAAGTCGGGGGCGCTGTAGAGCGTCAATGTGCCGGACGTTGCGCCCCAGGGCGGCCGACCGCCGTCGCCGCCGCCGTTCCAGCGGCAGGTGAGCCGGCCGTTGTCGTTCACGACCTCGCTGCGGCAATCGCGGTAGTTCAGACTGCTGTATTGCCAGCGGCCGCGGCTGTCCTGGCAGGTGGCGGTCAGGGTGTTTCCGTTGGTGCGGATGTCGCGGCAGCTCTGCTGGTAGCTGCCGGCGGGGACCTGGCCCCATCCGCCGCCGCCGCCATTCCAGCCGCAGGCGAGGCGGCCGTTCTGGTTGGCGATGTCGTCGCGGCAGTTGCGATAGTTCAGGCTGCTGTACTGCCAGCGGCCGCGGCTGTCCTGGCAGGTCGCGGTCAGGGTGGCGCCGTTGATGCGGATGTCGCGGCAGCTCTGCTGGTAGCTTCCCTGAGGCGTGCGCCCATCGCCGGGCCCCCAGCCGCCGCCCCAACGCTGTTCCTGCGGCTGCGCATGCGCCTGGGCGCCGCAGAGGGCCGCCGCCGCGAGCGCGGCGCCTGCGAACCATGTCTTCATTGCTCGGTCTCCCAAGATCCTAAGTTCGACCACGCGTGGCGTCGGACGCCCTGGATATTAGACACCAGGCCAAAGCGTCAGCATAGAACGCGTCGTTTACGTCTGACGGTTTAGCTTCCGCCACCTGAACGGCGCCTGACAGTTTCGAGGGCCGTGGTTCGAGGTCCTGCCATGGGCGCTGATCTGGCCGTCGACATCGTGCGGCCCGACCAAATGGATGTGGAGTTGCGCGGCCTTTGGGCCGAGTTCCGGGCCGCCGACCCGGCCTTTCGCAGCCCGTATTTCGATCTGCGGTACGTGCTGGCCGCCGGCGCGTCGACGCCGGGCGCGCAGGTCGCGGTGATTTCGCGTCGCGGACGGGTCGAGGGTTTGTTCGCCTTTCAGCGTCGGGGGCGGTTGATCCAGCCGATCGCCGCGCCGCTGACCGACTATCACGGCCCGCTCGTGCGCCCCGGATGCGCCATCGACCTGACGCGGTTGACCGCGGCGCTGGGTGCGCGCCGGTTCAGGTTCAACGGCCTTATGGGAACGGCTGCGCCGGAGGGAGCGGCGCTGCGCACCGCGATGATCGCCGACCTGTCGCAGGGGTACGACGCCTATCTGGCCGGACGGCGCAGCGACTTCCTGAAGGACAAGCGCCGCCGCGCCCGGCGGCTGGCCGAGGCGCATGGCCCCCTGTCGTTCGACCTGGCCGGGGATGGGGAGGAGGCGCTGGACTTCATCCTGACGCTCAAGCGCGCCCAGTTGCGGCGGACCGGCCAGCACGACATCTTCTCCAGCCCCTGGGTCGAGGCGTTCGTCCGGGAACTGGCCGGGCGCGGAGAGCCGGGGTTCGGGGCGCGGTTCGCCACCTTGCGGGCCGGCGGGCGGTTGATCGCCGCGGAGATGGGGCTGCAGTCGGGGCCCGCCTATCATCTCTGGTTCCCGGTCTACGATCCCAAGTTCGCGCGCTATTCGCCAGGATCGCTCATGACCCTGGAGACCTTGAGAGCCCTGGCCGATCGCGGGGTGGCCACCGTCGATTTCGGAGCGGGGGGAGAGGCCTACAAGCGCGACTTCGCCGATCCGGGGCTGGAGGTCTGGGAGGGCGAGGTCGCTCATGGCGGCTGGGCGGACGCCGCCCGCGGCGCGGCCGACAGGATGCTGAGAGTAGCGCCGGGGGCGCGGCGCGCCGTGAGCGAGGCGGGCGGGCGGCTGGATCGCCGATGGGACTGCATCGCCGCCTGCGAGCCGCGGCTGGACGGCAAGGCGCGGGCGGTGTCGCGAGCCCTGGCGGTGCTGGCGCGCCGCAAGCCGCGGGCCTCGATCGGGATCGGCCTGGGCCTCGGCCTCGGGATCTACGGCCTGCTGGCCGAATAGGCGTCAGGCGGGATCGGGCTTTCGCCGATTCGGCGCGCCGGTGGCCGGATCGGTCATGGTCTTGGGCGTGCGGCTGGAGGATTCGGAGCCGGCGGGCTCGGTCGCGGGCCGGGGAGGGCGGCCGGGCTTCATGTCTTCGTCCCGGTTGCGGGCTGCGTCGGCATGCCGGGGGTCTGGGCGTTTGGCGTCTTGCATGGCCACGGGGAGTTTCCTTCAAGGCTATCGGAAGCGAACGCCGGGCCTGCGGGAACGATCCGCAGAGGCCCTGGGCTTCCAGCCGAAGTCACTTGAAACGGCGCGCGCTTTGCGTCATACGCCTGCGTCCTACCCGACATCGTTGGAGTCTGACTTTCCATAGCCGCAAGGGCGGACGAGCGGTTCCACAGCCGCGGTTCGCAAGCGACGGAAAGCCGGAGGAAGACGGGGCCGGGTCGACGCGTAGGAGTGTAGCTCAGCTGGTAGAGCATCGGTCTCCAAAACCGAGGGCCGGGGGTTCGAGTCCCTCCACTCCTGCCATTCACTATATAAGTACATCGGGCGCGCAGCCGCCGCCCATCTGAAGAGAGTCGTAAGAGCCTGATGGCCAGGAAACCGGGTTCGTCCCCGCAAGCGATGAAGTCCCGCGCCGCGAAGACGGCTGCGGCGATCGCCCCTGCCTCGGCCCTGGCGCAGTCCGCGCCGGCCAAGAAGCGGACCAACCCGGCCCAGTTCCTCCGCGAGGTCCGCGCCGAAGCCCGCAAGGTGACCTGGACGTCCCGCAAGGAGACCTGGATCACGACCGTGATGGTCGGGATCATGGTGGTCCTGGCGGCGCTGTTCTTCCTGGCGGTGGATTTCGGCCTCGGCCTGGGCATCAACCTGTTGCTGAAGCTCGCGAACGGGGGCTGAGGAGACCTATGAACGCCGAAACCCCCACCGCCCCCAATCCGCGCCACAAGTGGTACATCGTCCACGCCTACTCGAACTTCGAGAAGAAGGTGGCCGAGTCGATCCGCGAGCAGGCCAAGAGCCAGGGCCTGGAAGAGAACTTCTCCGACATCCTGGTGCCGACCGAGGACGTGGTGGAGATCCGCCGCGGCCGCAAGGTCAACGCCGAGCGCAAGTTCTTCCCCGGCTACGTGCTGGTGAAGATGGAGCTGACGGACGAGGCCTACCACCTCATCAAGAACACCCCGAAGGTGACCGGCTTCCTCGGCTCGGGCTCCAAGCCCATGCCGGTCTCCGAACGTGAGGTCGCCCGCATCATCGGCGCCATCGAAGAGGGCGTGGAGCGTCCCAAGCCCACCATCTCCTTCGAGATCGGCGAGCAGGTGCGCGTCACCGACGGCCCCTTCGCCAGCTTCAACGGCTCGGTGGAAGCGGTGGACGAGGAACGCGCCCGCCTGCGCGTCACCGTCTCCATCTTCGGCCGCGCCACCCCGGTCGAACTCGAATACGGCCAGGTCGAAAAGCTGGCCTGACGGCTGGCGGGGCCTCAATCTGAATCCGTAAACTCGTCGTCCTTCCTGGGGCGGCGAGTTTTCTTTTGAACCCCCAAGAGCACCAAGGACACCAAGGCCCACCAAGAGGCAGCGTCGATCTCGACGCCGTCGGGCGTGAGGTCGTCGACGCCGGCCTTGCCGTGCACAGAACTCTTGGGCCCGGACTTCTAGAGTCGGTCTATGAGGCATGTCTGGAGCGGGAGCTCACGCTTCGCGGCCTTGCTGTCGCACGCCAAGTCGTCGCGCCCATCGACTACAAGGGCCAGCGGATCGAAGGCGCTTATCGACTGGATCTCCTAGTTTCAGACGCGGTCATCGTCGAGGTTAAGGCAGTCGAGGCGCTTTCGCGCCTCCATGAGGCGCAACTCCTGACTTACCTCAAGCTATCGGGCCGCAAGCTGGGCTTTCTGATGAATTTCAATGTCCCGCTGTTCAAACAAGGCGTCCGTCGTTTCGTAAATTGAAGGCGACGCCTTGGTGGACCTTGGTGTCCTTGGCGTCTTGGTGGTGAGGCGAGCGTTCCGACTGGTCGGCGCGCCGGGGTCGGTCGGCAATCAGGTTGTTTCTGAAGACCGACCCTGCTAATAGCCCGCGCTTCGGTCCGAGGGGCCGCCTTGCGCTTGCGTGGGGGAAATCCGTGGGAGGGGTGGTCATGCGACCCCGCACCACGGCTCAACCGACCGGGGTTCCGGTCTCGAGGAGAAACCATGGCCAAGAAGATTCTGGGCTATATCAAACTGCAGGTGCCTGCCGGCTCGGCGACGCCGTCGCCGCCGATCGGCCCGGCGCTGGGTCAGCGCGGCGTCAACATCATGGGCTTCTGCAAGGAGTTCAACGCCCGCACCGAGAAGGAGCCGAAGGGCACCCCGCTGCCGACCGTGATCACGGTCTACCAGGACAAGTCCTTCACCTTCATCACCAAGACCCCGCCGGCGACCCACTTCATCAAGCAGGCGCTGAACCTGAAGTCGGGTTCGAAGGCTCCGGGCCGCGACAAGGCCGGCTCGATCTCGCGTAGCCAACTGCGTGAAATCGCCGAGAAGAAGATGAAGGACCTCAACGCCAACGACGTTGAGGCCGCTGCGAAGATCATCGAGGGCTCCGCGCGCTCGATGGGCCTCGAAATCACGGAGGCCTGATCAGATGGCTAAGCAACCCAAGCGCATCCAGGCCTGGACCGGCGACCGTAACGCCACCCACGCCGTCGAAGCCGCCGTCAAGCTGGTCAAGGAAAACGCCAAGGCCAAGTTCGACGAGTCGATCGAGATCGCCGTCAACCTCGGCGTCGACCCGCGCCACGCCGACCAGCAGGTCCGCGGCGTGGTCTCGCTGCCGTCGGGCACCGGCCGCGACGTGCGCGTCGCCGTCATCGCCAAGGACGCCAAGGCCGATGAAGCCAAGGCCGCCGGAGCCGACGTGGTCGGCGCCGAGGACCTGGTGGAACGCATCCAGGGCGGCTTCATGGAGTTCGACCGCGTGATCGCGACCCCGGACATGATGGCCCTGGTCGGCCGCCTCGGTAAGGTGCTGGGCCCGCGCGGCCTGATGCCGAACCCGCGCGTCGGCACCGTGACCCCGAACGTCGGCCAAGCCGTGAAGGACGCCAAGGGCGGCGCCATCGAGTTCCGCACCGAGAAGACCGGCATCATCCACGCCGGCATCGGCAAGGCCTCGTTCTCGGAAGAAGCCCTGTTGGTCAACGTCCGCGCCCTGGTGGACGCGCTGAACAAGGCCAAGCCGTCGGGCGCCAAGGGCACCTACATCAAGCGGATCAGCCTGTCCTCGACCATGGGCCCCGGCTTCAAGGTCGACACCGGGTCGGTCGGCGTCTAAACGCACGGCTCTGCTCGAAAGAGCTCGAAGGGAGCGGCCGGCAAGGCCGCTCCCTTTTTCTTTGCGCGCGAACCGGGTCTTATGGGCCTGCGTCAGCAAGGAAGGGGCGGCATGGAGCTCAAGACCACCCGCTACGAGGCGACGGGCGGCGTCGCCGTAGTCACCTTGTCCAGGCCCAAACGCCGCAACGCCTGGACCGGGCGAATGCATACCGAGTACTGCTGGCTGCTGCAGCAGGCCGACGCCGACCGCGAGGTGCGGGTGATCGTCGTCACCGGCGACCCGGAAGGTCAGGCTTTCTGCGCCGGCGCCGACCTTGGGGCGCTGGAGGGCCATTCGGAGAAGGGACGCTACGATCCTGGGACGAGCGAGGACATCGCCCGGCCAGGCTTTGGCGTCGATCCACGCTTTGATGCAGCCTTCGCCTATCACTTCGGGATCGGCAAGCCGGTGATCGCGGCCATCAACGGGGCCGCGGCCGGGGTGGGCTTGGTGCTGGCCGCCTTCGCCGACCTGCGGTTCGCCGCGAAGGGGGCGAAGTTCACCGCCGCGCATGGGCGGTTCAACTTCCCGGCGGAGTTCGGGCTGTCATGGGTGTTGCCGCGCATCGTCGGGCTGACGCACGCCAACGACATCCTGCTGTCGAGCCGGGTCTTCACCGCACAGGAGGCCGATCGCATGGGCTTCCTCAACGACCTGGTCGAGCCGGAGGCGTTGATGCCGGCGGTCATGGACTACGCCCGCAAGCTCGCCGACAGCGTCGCGCCCGGATCGGCGCGGGAGACCAAGCGCCAGATCTATCGCGACCTGCATCGCGACGCCGCCTCGGCGGTCACCGAGGCCGAACGGCTGCTGGAAACGATGATCCGGCACCCCGACTACAAGGAAGGGGTGAAGGCCTGGATGGAGAAGAGGGCGGCGGCTTGGCAGGGTTAGCGACAGACGGCGCCGCCCAGGCGCAGAGCCGGGGAGCCTTGCATCTCTACGCCTGGTTCGGGGCGCGGGGGAGTTTCGTCTGGGCGGTCTCGACCCTGATCCTGCGCCTGCTGCCCAGCGCCTGGGTGGACCGGCCGGCCTGGACGCTGCTGATCAGCGCTGCGGTCTCGGGAACCGGCCTGGTGGTCGCCACGCTGATGTTCCTGCGCAAGATCGAACAGCGTCACCGCCT
>NZ_JAYRST010000113.1:0-7489 GCF_041920015.1 Phenylobacterium sp. | reverse complement strand
GTGAGCGCGTGCAGGCCTACGAAGGCGTCTGCATCGGCCGTCAGGGCGGCGGCGTGAACGAGAGCTTCACCGTCCGCAAGATCTCCTTCGGCGAAGGCGTGGAACGCGTCTTCCCGCTCTACTCGCCGAACATCGAATCCATCGAAGTGAAGCGTCGCGGCGTCGTGCGCCGGGCGAAGCTGTACTACCTGCGCGACCGTCGCGGTAAGTCGGCCCGGATCGCCGAGCGTCAGATGACCGCCAAGGAAGCCCCGCCCTCGACCACCGAAGGCTAAGCCTCCCGAACATCCCTTCAAGACGGCGGCCGGAGCGATCCGGCCGCCGTTTTTCGTTCATGAATTCCTCTCGCGCTGCGCGGAGCTGTCGCACATGGCGCTGACGGGAGCCTCCATCACCCGCGCCACGCTCTCCTCCAGGCTCGGCGTCCCGGCGATCTCGATCACCGGACACGGCAAGCCCGCCAGCCAGGCGCGGTGACGCTCCAGGCTGCGGCCCGGAAAACCCGGCGTATCGTAGCCGCGCGCCCATTGGATGAACTCCAGGTGCTGCGCATGCATCGCCCCGCCCGGCTCGATGGCCGAGCCATAACGCTCCCGTTCGCGCGCCATCAGCCGCTCCAGCCGCACCGGCGCCGGCACGTGCAGGAAGACGGCGAGATCGAGGCGGGGACTGAACACCTCGCCCCAACCCATCATCGAGCCGGAGATGACCCAGTCCGGCCGCCCGGCCATCTCCGCCTCCATCAGGGCGATGCGCTCGGCCTCGGGCCGCTTGGTCGTGAACGGCGGGTCGGTCGCCTCCCAGAAGAAGCGGTCGGTATCGAGATGCGCCGCGTCAAGCCGCTCGGCCAGGGCCGCGCCCAGGGTCGTCGTGCCGGACGACGAGGCGCCGAGGACATGGATGCGCATCAGACGCCCCGCCCCTCGGCCAGGAACGCCTGGAAGCCGGCCACCAGATGATCGAACATCAGCCGCATGCGGCGGTGCCCTTTGAGATTTTCGTGCATGGCGATCCAGACCTCCAGCTCGAACTCGAAGGCCTCGGCCAGCACCGGCGTCAGGCCATAGCGGCGGGCGAGCTGGTGCTGGCAGGTCCCGATCCCGAGGCCGGCGCGGACCGCGGCGATCTGGGCCAGGTCGTTGTCCGAGCGGAAGGCGAACAGGTCGCGGCTGATCTCCCAGGGCAGGGCCAGGTCCTTCAGCGCCTCGATCGGCGGTGCGACACGGTCGAAACCGATCATCGCATGCTCGCGCAGACCCGCGAGATCCTGCGGAATCCCTTGGCGGGCCACATAGTCCGGCGCGGCGTAGAACCCGACGCCCAGACTCCCGACCTTGCGCGCCAGCAAGGCCCCCTGCGTCGGGCGCATCATGCGCACGGCGATGTCGGCGTCGCGCCGCGACAGGTCCTCGGTCTTGTTCGACAGCACCAGTTCGATGTCGATCTCCGGATGGCGCCCGTGGAACGCGCCCAGGATCGGCGGCAGCACCTCGGCGCCGATGATCTGGCTGGCAGTGATGCGGATCGCGCCCTTCAGGCTGTCGGCCGAGCCCGAAGCGTCGCGCAGGGCGGCCGCCGCGGCTGCATGCATCTCGGCCAGGTGCTGTTCGAGTTGTCGGGCGAGATCGGTGGGCGTCAGGCCGCGCGGCGAGCGCAGGAACAACGGCGCCCCCAGCTTCTGCTCCAGCGCCTCGATATGGCGTCCCAGCGTCGGCTGGGTCAGGCCGCGCGACTTTGCGGCCGCAGACAGGCTGCCGGCCTGGAGGACCGCATGAAGGCTCTGGAAAAGGTCCCATTCGGCGTTCGCCATGCAGCTATGAATAGCTGATCTGCAAAGTTCGGCAATTGCGGGCAAGCGCTGGACTTTGCCCCCGGTCGAGAACTAGATGCCGCCCATGGTTGGCAAGACGCTTTACGACAAGATCTGGGATGCGCACGTCGTCGAGGAACAGGACGGCGAGACCATTCTATACATCGACCTGCACCTTATTCATGAGGTGACCACGCCGCAGGCCTTCGCCGGCCTTCGCGCCAATCACCGGCCCGTGCGCCGGCCCGACCGGACGCTTGCGGTCGCAGACCACAACATCCCGACGCAGGGCCAGGCCAAGGGCGTCGCCGCCGTCGCCGACGACGAGGCGCGCGTGCAGCTCCAGACCCTGGAGCGGAACGTCAAGGACAACGGGATCGAATTCTTCCCGATGGGCGACATCCGCAACGGCATCGTCCACGTGGTCGGGCCCGAGCAGGGCCGCACCCAGCCGGGCATGACCATCGTCTGCGGGGATTCCCACACCTCGACCCACGGCGCTTTCGGGGCCCTGGCCCACGGCATCGGCACCTCCGAGGTCGAGCACGTGCTGGCGACCCAGACCCTTCGTCAGAAGAAGGCGAAGAACATGCGTGTCACCGTCGACGGGACCCTGGCCCCCGGCGTCGGCGCCAAGGACATCGCGCTCGCCATCATCGGCGAGATCGGCACCGCCGGCGGCACCGGCTACGTCATCGAATACGCCGGCGAGGCGATCCGCGGACTGTCGATGGAAGGCCGCATGACCCTGTGCAACCTGACCATCGAGGGCGGGGCCCGCGCGGGCCTGGTCGCGCCCGACCAGACCACCTTCGACTACATGGCCGGCCGGCCGGCCGCGCCCAAGGGCGGCGCCTGGGAGATGGCCAAGGCCTACTGGACGACCCTCTATTCCGATGCGGACGCCGTCTTCGACCGCGAGATCGTGCTGGACGCCGCCAAGATCGCCCCGCTGGTCACCTGGGGCACCTCGCCCGAGGATGTCATCGCCGTCACCGACGTCGTGCCCAGCCCCGAGGCCTTTGCGAGCCCCGACAAGCGCGCCAGCGCCGAGCGGGCCCTGGACTATATGGGCCTGACCGCCGGCCAACCGATCACCGAGGCGAAGATCGATGTGGTCTTCATCGGCTCCTGCACCAACAGCCGCATCGAGGACCTGCGCGAAGCGGCCAAGGTGGTCCAGCACGCCTTCGTCCACGGCAAGATGGTCGCTCCGCACGTGCGGGCCATGGTCGTGCCGGGCTCGGGCCTGGTGAAGGCCCAGGCCGAGGAGGAAGGCCTCGACGCCATCTTCAAGGCGGCCGGTTTCGACTGGCGCGAGCCGGGCTGTTCCATGTGCCTGGGCATGAACCCCGACCGCCTGGCGCCGGGCGAGCGCTGCGCCTCGACCTCGAACCGCAATTTCGAGGGCCGCCAGGGCCGCGGGGGCCGGACCCACCTGGTCAGTCCGGGCATGGCCGCGGCGGCCGCCATCGCCGGCCACATAGCCGACGTCAGGGATTTCATTTGATGATGAGCGCCCGCACCAGCTTCCTCGTCTGGTGGGGGCTCCCCATCCTCTGCGCTGGGATAGGCGCGGGCGCCGCCGCCTTCATGGGCCAGGGCGGGACCTTCGGCGTCCGGCCGGGCCAGATCGGCCCGCTCATGCTGCTCGGCGGCTATCTGGCCGCCGTCGGCCTGCTGGCGGTGATCTTCCGCGTTCGTCAGAGCCAGGCGGCCTTCGACGACCGCGACCGCTTCGACAAGCCGGTGGAGGCCGCGCTGGTCGCCCTGTGCGCGCCGATCCTGGCCCTGGGGATCTGGGTGTTCGCCAACGGCTTCCTCGGCGACTTCGGCCCCATCCGCACCGTCTCCGGCAAGCTGGCCAGCATCGACCAGATCGGCGCCTTCGGCCGCAGCTACGGCATCGCGCTCGACAGGTCGCCACGCCCGCTGATCCTGGAATGCCGCCTTCGCCGCAATTGCGGCAGCCCGGTCCCGCTGATGCGCCTGCAACCAGGCTCGGCGGTCGAGATCCACGTATTGAAGAGCGCCGTGGTCGGCCTCTCGGCGAACGGCCGCACCCTGGTCGACCCGAACTCCCAGCGCCGCGCCAGGCTGCTGCTCGGCGGGGCCGCGCTCGCCGGCATGGTCTTCTACAGCCTGGCCTTCGCCGCCGCGTCCTTCCGGCTGCTGTTCGGGCGGGACGAGCGCGAGGAGGAAGAGGCTTGGCGGGCATGATTTCCGCGCTCGACCATGTCGCCCTGGCCGTCCGCGACCTGGACGCCGCCGTCGAGGCCTACAGGCGGCTGCTCGGCCGCGAGCCCAACTGGATCGGCGGCGACGGCGGGGCGCGCCACGCCTGGTTCCAGCTTCCCAACATGGCGCTCGACGTCATCGCCCCCCATGGCGAAGGCGCCTTCGGCGACACCATCCGCGCCCATCTCGACGCCAGGGGCGAGGGCGTCTGGGCCATCGCCTTCACCACTCCCGACATCGAAGCCGCCCACGCCCTGCTGACGCGCCGCGGGATTCCCGGCTCTGCGCCCCGCTCGGTGCGTTCGACCCATGACGACGGCCGCAAGCGCTACTGGACGACCTCGACCCTGGACGCCGCGGCGACCGGCGGCCTCAACGTCCTGCTGACCGCCCCGCCCCGCGACGGGATCGCCTGGCCGCAGTCGGAGGCGACCGGCCCCGGCGAGATCACCCGCCTCGACCACGTCGTCGTCCACACGCCAAATCCCGACCGGGCGCTCGCCGTCTACGGCGCCAAGCTCGGCCTCGACCTGCGTCTCGACCGCTCCAACCGCGACTGGAAGGTCCGGCAGCTTTTCTTCCGCTGCGGCGAGAGCGTGGTGGAGTTCGGCGCGAGCCTCGACCGGCCGGTTTCCGACGCGCCCGATCGCTCCGGCGGCCTGGCCTGGCAGGTGGCCGACATCGAGGCCGCCCACGCCCGCATCGCTTCGGCAGGTTTCGACGTTTCCGACGTGAAAACCGGCCGAAAGCCCGGCACCCGCGTCTTCACCGTACGATCGGGCGTTGTGTCCGCCCCCGCCCTGGTGATCCAGCAGGGCGAGCAAGCCTCGACCTGAACCGATCCTCTGCTAAAGACCAAGCCATGCAAGCCTTCACCCGCCTCGACGCCAAGATCGCCCCGCTGCCGCTGGCGAACATCGACACCGACCAGATCATCCCCAAGCAGTTCCTCAAGACCGTGGAACGCGAGGGCCTGGGCCGCGGCCTGTTCTACGACTTCCGGTTCGACGAGAACGGCGAGGAAAAGAGCGACTTCATCCTCAACCGGCCCGAATACAAGGGCGCGGGCGTGCTGGTCGCCGGCGACAATTTCGGCTGCGGCTCCTCGCGCGAACACGCGCCCTGGGCGCTGATGGACTTCGGCATAAGCTGCGTGATCTCCACCAGCTTCGCCGACATCTTCTATAACAACTGCTTCCAGAACGGCCTCCTGCCCGTCGTGCTCGCCGCCGACGAGGTCCAGGCCCTGATGGACGAGGCCAAGGGCGGCAACCACATGGTCACCGTCGACCTCGAGCAGCAGAAGGTCGTCTCGCCATCCGGCAAGACCTTCAGCTTCCAGATCGACCCGGCCCGCAAGGACAAGATGCTCAAGGGCCTGGACGCTATCGGCGAGACCTTGCAGGCCGCGCCGTCCATCGACGTCTTCGAGGGCAAGCGCGCTGTAAGCCAGCCCTGGCTGGAGCGGGCGTGACCCTGATCATCGCCGGGACCGTGCGGGTTCCGCCCGAGGCCCTGGACGACTTCCGCCCGCACATGGCCGCCATGCTCGACGCCAGCCGCGCCGAGGACGGCTGCCTCGAATATTCCTACGCCGAGGACGTGCTGGACCGGGGCCTGATCCGGGTGTTCGAGGCCTGGCGCGACCAGGCTGCGCTCGATGCGCATTTCAAAACCGCGCATATGGCGACCTGGCGCAGCCATTGGCCGAGGTTCGGGGTTTCCGATCGCCGCCTATTCGCCTACGAGGTCGCCTCCGAACGCCAACTCTAGGCGCGTGATCTCTAGCGAGGGTTCCGACATGACTGACCTGCTGCTCCTGCCTGGCGACGGCATCGGCCCGGAAGTGACGGCGCAGGTCCGGCGCGTCGCCGAGGCCCTGACCCCCGACCTCGTCATCGAAGAGCGCCTGTTCGGCGGCGCCAGCTACGACGCCCACGGCCTGCCCCTGACCGACGAGACCCTGGCGGCCGCCAAGGCGGCCAAGGCCGTGCTGATGGGCGCGGTGGGCGGGCCGAAGTGGGCGAACGCGCCGCGCGACAAGCGCCCGGAGGCAGGCCTGCTCAACCTGCGCGCCGGCATGGAAGTCTTCGCCAACCTGCGCCCGGCCCTGTGCTTCAACGCCCTGGCCGACGCCTCCAGCCTCAAGCGCGAGCTGGTGCAGGGCCTGGATTTCATGATCGTCCGCGAACTGACCGGCGGCATCTATTTCGGCTCCCCGCGCTTCATCGAGGAGTTGCCGGAAGGCGGCAAGCGCGCCGTCGACACTCAGGTTTACACCACCGCCGAGATCGAGCGCGTGGCGCGCGTGGCCTTCGAGCTGGCGCGCGGGCGCCGCAACAAGGTCCACTCGGCCGAGAAGTCCAACGTGATGGACAGCGGCCTGCTGTGGCGCGAGGTGGTCACCGACCTGCACAAGCGCGAATACGCCGATGTCGAGCTGGAACACATCCTGGCCGACAACGCGGCCATGCAGATCGTCAAGAACCCCAAGCAGTTCGACGTCATGGTCACCGACAACCTGTTCGGCGACATCCTCTCGGACGCCGCGGCCCAGCTCACCGGCTCGCTCGGCATGCTGCCTTCCGCCGCCCTCGGCGCGCCGGGCAAGCCTGGGCTCTATGAGCCGATCCACGGGTCGGCCCCCGACATCGCCGGCCAGAACCTCGCCAACCCGCTGGCGGCGATCCTGTCGCTGGAAATGGCCCTGCGTTGGTCGCTGAACCGGGCCGAGGACGCCGACCGGCTCTACGCCGCCGTCGTCAAGGCTCTGGAAGCCGGCGCGCGCACCCGCGACCTTGGCGGCGCGCTGACCACCGTCCAGATGGGCGATGCGGTCCAGGCCGCCCTCTGACCGTCTTTTCGGCCCCGATGCGTGGCGTCCGGGGCCGAAAATTCCATCCGCGGCGAACAAACGCAGCCTCACCCGATTGCATTTTTCCGCAGGATGGGACATGGGGACACACGCATGAGCTACCTTAAGAACAATAGTTTCCAAGACCGCGCGTCCGCGTCCCTCGAAGCCAAAAAGGCTCTTCTGGCCAAGATGAAGGTGAAGCCCACCGTCACGGCCCCCGACGACGGACCCGACCGCGCCGCCATCAAAGCCGCCGAACTGGCCGAACTGCGTGCCAAGCGCGAAGCCGAGCGCGCCGAACGCCGTCGCGTCGCCGCCGAGGCCGACGCCCTGCGCCGCGAGATCGAGGCGTTCAACGCCGAGACCGCCGAGCTTGAGTTGCGCACCAAGCAGAAAGCGGCCCGCGACGCGCGCTACGCCGCCCGCAAGCAACGCCGCAAATAGGGCGGCCCGCCTTCCGCTAGATCGTGCTTGGATTTGATTGAATCGCGGGATTCCGGTTTTGGGCGGATCGTGATTCAAGATGTGGGCTGGGCGGAGGCCAGCCTGCATGGTTCGACCCTATTCGATGGATCTGCGAGAGC
>NZ_JAYRST010000112.1:0-7809 GCF_041920015.1 Phenylobacterium sp. | reverse complement strand
TCGATCTCGCGGAAGCGGTCGAGGACCTGATCCAATCTGGCCTGGGGAAGACGCACGGCTGCCGGTCACCTTGTCGAAGAGGGAGGCTTCTCTAACGCTGTCGGCGGCCCTTGCCAAACGCGCAGCAAAAAGGGCCCTCCCGGCTGGAAGGGCCCTTCGATCCGCCGGAGCGGAAAATGCTCTAGGCGCGGACGCCGGTGAGCGGAGCGCTACCGAAGGCGCCCAGCTTGACGTTGCCGCTCATCGAGTCGCCCGACACGGTGGCGCTGAACTCCAGCGTCATCGGCATCGGCTGGGTGATGGCGGTCGACCAGGTGAGGGTGTCGCCAGCGACCTTGCCCTCGATGGTCTGCTCACCCATGCGCCCCTTGGTCGTGCCGGTGAAGGTGTCGCCGCTGGTGGTGATGGAGGCCTCGACCTCCTGCGCGCCCATGGGCGAATTGATGGTGATCTTCCAGTTGCCGTCCGCGGACATTGTGTCCCTCCCTGGGTTTAGGTCGGGCACCTAACCAAGGCTGGAGAACAAGTGCAAGAGGTGACGCAGGCGTCATCTTTGACAATGTTCAATTTGAAAGCGCCGGACGGCGGATGTTCAGCCTGCGGCGGCGGGGCTGTCGGCGTCATGATCGCCGAAGGCGAAGCCGGCCGCGCGCATGGCCTGGACCATGACCACGACCCGGTCGTAGAGCTCGTTGGCGCCCTTCAGCATGCCAGGTTCGGTGAAGACGGCGGTCGGAACGACCAGGCCGCCGGCGACCTTCTCCACGAAGCCGCGCTCGATCAGCCGCTCCAGATAGGTGAGCAGGATTTCGTCCGGCATCGGGATGGTGCGCTTGAGGTCCGCGATCGCCACGGGCCGGCGCGCCGAATTGGGCGGGATGGTCCGCAGCTCGGAAAAGCGCGCGTCGCCGATCAGATGCTGGCTGTTCAGCGTCCAGATGGCGGTGAAGACGATGTACTCGATGACGTCGTTGCCGTGGACATGAGCCATCGACGAGGCGTTGCGGACGATCTCGCTGGCGATGATGCGGACGATGGCCCGGCGATTGTCGGTCGTACTGTCGGTTATGATCGTCACGCGCGCACCTTCGATCTGGCGTCGAAGAAGCCTAGGGCGCCTTTCGCCAACAAGAGGTGAAGCGCAGAGCCCTATTCGGCGGCCTGGAGTGGTTCTTCGGCCTTGGCCAGTTCGGCGGCCCTGGCCTCGACCAGTTCGACGATGTGGTCGACCATCTTGTCGTTGTCCATCTTGTGATCGGGCTTGCCGGCCAGATAGACCATGCCCGCGCCCTTGCCGCCGCCGGTGAAGCCGACGTCGGTCATCAACGCCTCGCCCGGACCGTTCACGACGCAGCCGATGATCGAGAGGCTCATGGGCGTGGCGATGTGGGCCAGGCGCTGTTCGAGCTTCTCGACCGTGGCGATGACGTTGAAGCCCTGACGCGCGCAGGACGGGCAGGCGATGATGTTGACGCCCCGGTGGCGCAGGCCCAGCGACTTGAGGATGTCGAAGCCGACCTTGATCTCCTCGACCGGATCGGCGGCCAGGCTGACGCGGATGGTGTCGCCGATGCCGGCCCAGAGCAGCGAGCCCATGCCGATGGAGGACTTCACCGTCCCGGTGCGGATGGCGCCGGCCTCGGTGATGCCGACGTGCAGCGGGCAGTCGATGGCCTCGGCGAGCTGCTGGTAGGCTGCGACGGTCATGAAGACGTCGGAGGCCTTCACGCTGATCTTGAACTCGTGGAAGTCGTTGTCCTGCAGGATGCGGGCGTGGTCGAGGGCGCTTTCGACCATGGCCGCGGGGCAGGGCTCTCCGTACTTTTCCAGGAGATGCGGCTCCAGGCTGCCGGCGTTGACGCCGATGCGCATCGAGCAGCCATGGTCGCGGGCGGCCTGGATGACTTCCTTGACCCGCGCGGGCGAACCGATGTTGCCCGGATTGATCCGCAGACAGGCCGCGCCGGCCTTGGCCGCCTCGATCCCGCGCTTGTAGTGGAAGTGGATGTCGGCCACGAGCGGGACCTTGGCCTCTCGGGCGATGGTGCTGAACGCCTTGGTGGAATCCTCGTCAGGGCACGAGACGCGCACGATGTCGGCGCCGGCCTCCTCGAGCTGGCGGATCTGGGCGAGCGTGGCCGCCGCATCCGCCGTGAGGGTGTTGGTCATCGACTGGACCGTGATCGGCGCATCGCCCCCGACCTCGACCTTGCCGACGCGGATCTTGCGCGAGGCCCGGCGGTCGATGGCGCGCCAGGGGCGGACATGGGTGTGATCTTGCACGGTCATGGCGGGAAAATAAGGCTTCCCAGCGGAAAACGCGAGGCCGCTCTCGCCGCCTACGAGATGTCTTCGCCCGGTCGCAGGCCGCCGTCGAGAAGCGCCTGCCAGGCGGCTTCGGCGCTGTCGGCGAAGTGGAAGAGCTCGAGGTCCGCCGGGTGGATCATGCCTTCGGACACCAGCACGTCGAAATTGATGGCCGCGCGCCAGTAAGGCTCGTCGAACAGCACGATGGGCAGCGGCGGGCTCTTGTGGGTCTGGCGCAGGGTCAGGAGTTCGAAGAGCTCGTCGAAGGTGCCGAAGCCGCCGGGGAAGACCACCAGGGCGTTGGCGCGCATCGCCAGGTGCATCTTGCGCATGGCGAAGTAGTGGAAGCGGAAGGTCAGTTCCGGCGTCGAATAGGCGTTCGGCTCCTGCTCGAAAGGCAGGGTGATGTTGAAGCCGATGGAGGGGGCGCCGGCCTCGCTGGCGCCGCGGTTGGCCGCCTCCATGATCCCCGGTCCGCCGCCGGTGGCGATCACGTTGTCGCGCGGCCCGCCGTTCTGAAGGATCGCGCCGCCGCGTTCGGAGACGATACGGCCGAACTCGCGGGCCGCTGCGTACCAGCCCGCGTGGCGGCCGGGGCCGTTCTCGGCGATCCGCGCGCTGCCGAAGACGACGACGGTGGAGCGAACGCCCCAGGCGCGCAGCGCCTCCTCGGCCTTGGCGTATTCGAGCAGGAAGCGCAGGCCCCGCATGGAGTCGCCGAGCAGGAAATCCTCGTCCAGCGCCGCCAGCCTGTAGGACGGGGACGCCATCTGGGCCGCGTTGCTTGGGGGCGCGTTTGCCGCCATGCCGAACTCCTTCCTCGACTCGAAGAGCGGCAACTTCGCCGAGACGAAGAGGAGAAGCTAGTCCAGCAGCTTGCCGACCTGGATGGTCGGCGCGGGCATCAGGCCCTTGCTTTGGCCGCCGACGAACACCTGGAAGGCGGCCGGTTCGGAAACCTCGAGGCTGAGACCGCCGCGATTGGGCACGCGATAGGCCTCGCCCGCCGAGAGCTGGCGCGCGAAATAGGCCGATCCGTCGCCGCCGCGGACGATCAGCGATCCGCCCTTGAGCGCCTGGACGGTGATGAGCGAGTCCTGGGGTGCTGCGCCGTAGACCGTCCCGTTGGCGGTAAAGGTCGGGGCCAGGGGCTGCTTGGGCGCCTTGGGCTCGGCCGTGGGATTGGCGGCCTCGGCCCTGCGGGCGGCGGCGACCGCGTCGGAGGAGCCGCCGGCGGCCGTGGCCGCGGCCAGGCCCGGGGTCTCGTAGAGGTCCGGCGTGGTCGATTCTACCGGCGCGGGCAGGGGCGCGCCGAGTTCGACCGGGCCCTTGGCGGCGCCGAGCCTGGCCTTGGCCACCGCCGCGGGCGGGGCGGTATGGGGTGGCGGCGCGTCCTGGGTCATGGCCCGCTGGGCGACGTTCCAGAGGATGATCGCCCCGAGGATCAGCATGCCGCCGCCGATCACCAGGGTCAGGCGCGGATCCTTGCCGGTCTGCACGCCGATGGGCGCGCGCAGCCTGGTGTCGGGAACCGGCTCCTCGCGGCGGAACCGCTCGACCGCCTCGTCGCCGTCCAGGCCCAGCGCGACGGCGTAGGCGCGGATATAGCCGATGGTGAAGGGACGGGAGGGCAGTTCCTCCAGCCGCATTTCCTCAATCGCCGAAAGATAGGCGCGGCGAATACGGGTGGTGTCGGCCAGTTGTTGCAGGTCGAGGCTGCGGAATTCACGAACCGCTTTCAGCGCCGCGCCAATATCGGGACCGGTGTCGATGTCGGGAATCGGCGCCGCGCGCCGGTTCGTTCGCCGCTGGCCCTCGGCGCTTAGATCGAAATTTGCAACCCCGCCAGTATCGAGCGGCATGGCTACTTGGCGCCTCTTGCTGGTGCTGCGATCTAAAGGCGAAACCACGCCCGGCCATCGTTACTGTGAAGGTCTTAATATTCTATTGTGAGTATCATTCGAGCTGTTGAAATTCAATGCGCTAGTCGGACGCGACGAGAAGACCGACAGCGGCGTGGACGCGCCAAGTCTAGATCGCTAGGTACAATTTCCGGGCGAGCGTCTCGATCTCGTTGCGGATCGAGCCAGCGGAACTGCGGATCAGGTTGAGCACGCCGCGGCGCGCGGCCTCGCGGTCGCAGGACAGCACCATCTGCTTGACCGGGCCGACACCGGCCGGCGGCATGGACAGCCGGTCGAAGCCGAGCGCGACCAGGGCGAAGGCCTCCAGCGGCCGGCCGGCCATTTCGCCGCAGACCGAGACTGGCGTGCCGGTCTCCTCGCAAGCCTTCTGGATCGTCTCCAGGGCGCGCAGGGCGGGCGGCGAGAGGAAGTCGTACCGGTCGGAAACACGCGGGTTCCCGCGGTCGGCGGCGAACATGTACTGCATCAGGTCGTTGGTCCCAACGCTGACGAAGTCGGTCATCGGCAGCAGGGCGTCCAGGTGCCAGACGACCGCGGGCGCCTCGATCATGGCGCCGACATCGAGCCGCGAGGGCGCCAGGCGGCCGCGGCGCTGGGCCCAGGCGACCTCGTGATCGACCAGGGCGCGGGCGGTGCGGAACTCGTCCACGCTGGCGACCAGGGGGAACATGATCCGCAGGGGCCGGCCCCGCGCCGCGGCGATCAGGGCGCGCAGTTGCAGGCGCAGGAGCGCCGGCCGGTCGAGGCCCATGCGGATCGCCCGCCAGCCCAGGGCCGGGTTCTCCTCCCGCTCGGCTTCGAGATAGGGCAGCACCTTGTCGCCGCCGAGATCGAGGGTGCGGAAGGTCACCTGGCGATCGCCGGCCACGTCCATGACCCGGCTGTAGAGCGCGGTCTGGGCGTTGAAGCGAGGCATCTCCTCGGCGACCATGAACTGGAATTCGGTGCGGAAGAGGCCGATGCCCTCGGCGCCGGTTTCCCCTAGGATGTCGAGGTCGACGTCCAGGCCCGCGTTCATCAGCAGGGTGATCTTGGCGCCGTCGCGGGTGAAGGCCGGGGTGTCGCGCAGCTTGGCGAATTCGGCCCGCCGCTGCTTGCGCACCTCGATCCGGGCCTGCAGCGCCTTCACGACGTCGGGGCGGGGGCGCAGATAGGCTTCGCCGGTCTCGGCGTCGACGATGACCGGGTCGCCTTCGGACACCTTGTCGCGCAGGCCCGGCAGGCGGCCGACGCAGGGAATGTCGAGGGCGCGCGCGACAATGGCGGCGTGGCTGGCCGAGGAGCCTTCCTCCAGCAGCAGGCCGGCCAGCTTGGTGCGGTCGTATTCGAGCAGGTCGGCCGGGCCGAGGTTGCGCGCGATCAGGATAGCGTTCTCGGGCAGGTCGCGGGCCATGTGGCCGTCGCCGGACAGGTGCCGCAGCAGGCGGTCGGCCAGGTCCTCGAAATCGTGCAGCCGCTCGCGCAGATAGGGATCGCGGGCCTGGCCCAGGCGGGCGCGATGCTCGGAGCGCACACGCTCGACCGCCGCCTCGGCGGTCAGGCCGTTGCGGACCGCGTCTTCCAGGCTACGGTTCCAGCCGCGGTCGTGGGCGAACATCTTGTAGGTCTCGAGCACCTCGAACGAGGCTTCGACCAAGCCGTGCTCGCCGCTCAGCATGTCGTCGATCTGGGCCTGGAGGCCGGCGACCGCGGCCTTAAGCCGGGTCTCCTCGGCGACGACGTCCTCGGCTAGGAGCTGCGAGGGGGCGACGGGGGGCTCGTGCAGCACCGCCACGCCGAGGGCCAGGCCGTCGGCGAAGCGCGAGCCGATCAGGCGCTCGGGCCGGTGCGGGGCGATCTCGACGCCCTTCAGCTCGCCTTCCAGTTCGCTGCCGGCGACCATTTCGGCCAGCACCATGGCGACGATCTGCAGGTCTTCGACCTCGTCGTCGGTATAGACCCGCTCGGTGCGGTTCTGGACCACCAGCACCCCGATGGCGCGGCCGCCGCGCAGCAGGGGCACGCCCATGAAGGCGTGGAACGGGTCTTCGCCGGTTTCGGGGCGATAGGAGAAGGCCGGATGGTTCGGGGCGTCCGACAGGTTGAGCGGCCGGCCCAGGCGCATGATCTCGCCGATCAGGCCTTCGCCGGGCTTCATCCGCGTGAGGTGGACGGCTCCCGGATCGAGGCCCTCGGTGGCGAACAGCTCCATGTCGCCGCTGGCCTGGCGCATGTAGAGCGAGCAGACCTCGGCCACCATGGAACGGGCGATGATGCGGACGACGACGTCGAGCCGAGACTGAGCCGGCCCGCCCGAGGCGAGGGCTTCACGAATCTGCCGCAGCAGGCTGCGTTGTCCGCGTACGGCGACGCCCGGCATGGCCATCGAACGGCTTCTCTCCCTATCTCAACCGCCCTCTAGAGCGCGATCTGTTTCATCAGACACAGATCGCGCTCTAGATTCTTTGAATTCAGAGCATTTTCTGCGCCGAACCGGCAGCCACTTCGGCGGAAAATGCTCTAGCAGCTTTGAACGTCGGAACGGAGACGAAAAGCCGCCTGCGCGACTTTGTGAGATCAGCCTGCGCGTTTAAGGCGCAGCGACGCCGCCTTTGCGCGATTGCGTGGGCGGACGCATAGTCGCTCGCAGAACAAAGTTGTCTGGGGAGGCGGCTGTGGGAAAGGGCTGGCTGGGCTTCATCGCCGGCTGGGCGGTGATCTTCATCGGCGCCCTGCTGGCTTATCTGGTGCAGACGGCGGGCGGGACGAGCGTCCAGGATGTCCGCTTCGCCGGGGATCGCGGGACGACGCTGTCGGCGCTGGTCTACACGCCGGCCGGGGCGAGCGCCGAACGGCCGGCGCCCGGCGTGCTGCTGGCCCACGGCTACATCAACACCCGCGAGATGCAGTCGCCCTTCGCCATCGAACTGGCGCGGCGCGGCTTCGTGGTCGTGGCGATGGATCAGCCGGGCCACGGCGGGTCGGACGCCATCGTCGGCGCCAACGACTTCGGCGGCCCGGCGGCGCTGCGCTACCTGAAGAGCCTGCCGCAGGTGGACAAGGCCAATATCGGCCTGGAAGGCCACAGCCTGGGCGGCGGGCCGGTGGTCGGGGCCGCTGCGTCCGACCCCGCCGGCTACAAGGCCGTGGTGCTGGAGGGCTCGACGCCCGCCATCGGGCAGGCGTTCGGGTCCCAGGCCAAGGCGGAGTTGCGCAACCTCGCCATGGTCTTCGGCGGCTATGACGAGTTCGCGCCGCTGATGTGGCAGGTTCCGCGCGGGTTCGATGCGCCGCGCTCCAAGTCGATGCAGGCGCTGTTCGGGCTCTCCGTCCCGGTCGAGCCGGGCCGCGTTTATGGCGACATCGCCGCGGGGACCGCCAAGGTGCTGTACGTTCCGCCGATCACCCATCCGTGGGAGCATTTCTCGGCCGGCGGCGTCGCGCCGGCGGTGGCCTGGTTCCAGACGGTGCTGGACGGCGAAGCGCGCCCGCTGCCGCCCAGCGACCAGATCTGGTTCTGGAAGGAGGTCGGAACCCTGATCGCCTTCGTCGGCCTGGTGATCCTGATGCTGGCGACCTTCGACCTCTTGATGTCGGT
>NZ_JAYRST010000111.1:0-7914 GCF_041920015.1 Phenylobacterium sp. | reverse complement strand
GGATTTCCTGGATGTCCGCCTTGCCGCGCACGATCACCGAGCCGCGGCCGCTGGCCAGGGCGCCGCGCGGCGCCGAACGGCCGATGATCTCGCCGCCGGTCGGGAAATCCGGCCCCGGCACGATGTCCAGCAGGGCGTCGAGCCCGATCTCGGGGTCGTCGACATAGGCCAGGCAGGCGTCGACCACTTCGCCCAGGTTGTGCGGCGGGATGTTGGTGGCCATGCCGACGGCGATGCCGCCGGCGCCGTTGACCAGCAGATTGGGAATCCGCGACGGCAGGACGACGGGCTCCTGCTCGGTGCCGTCGTAGTTCTCCTTGAAGTCGACCGTATCCTTGTCGAGGTCGGCCACGATCGACATCGCAGCCTTGCTCATGCGGCTTTCGGTATAGCGCATGGCCGCCGGCGGGTCGTTGTCCACCGAGCCGAAGTTGCCCTGACCGTCGATCAGCAGCAGGCCCATCGAGAAGGGCTGCGCCATGCGGACCATGGTGAAGTAGATCGAGGCGTCGCCATGCGGGTGATACTTACCCATCACGTCCCCGACCACGCGCGCCGACTTCACATAGGCGCGATCCGGGGTGTGGCCCTGCTCGTTCATCGAGAACAGGATCCGGCGGTGCACGGGCTTCAGACCGTCGCGCGCATCCGGCAGGGCGCGGCTGACGATCACGCTCATGGCGTAGTCGAGATAGGAGCGCTTCAGCTCGTCTTCGATGGCGATAGGGGCGACGCCGCCGCGCCGATCACCATCCGGCGAGGTATGGGTTTCTTCGGTCAAGGAAAGGATTTAGCCGTTTAGAATCGGACACAAAGCTGAGCTCAGTTGTTAACATCCCGCAGGCCGCAAGGCCAACGTCCGTCGTCAATCGAACCCAGGTGCTGGAAACCATGAGATATGCCCTCGCCGCCCTTGCCGCCACCCTTTTCGCCGGTACGGCGATTGCGGCCGATGCGCCCGCCAACCAACAGATCGAACTAAAGAATTCGACTGGCGCCGTCGTCGGGACCGCCACCCTCGTCAGCGCTCCCAAAGGCGTGGTCATGCGGGTTGAGGTGAAGGGGCTGACCCCCGGCTGGCACGGCCTCCACTTCCACGAGAAAGGCGACTGCTCGAAGTCCGATTTCACCTCGGCAGGGGGGCACGTGCATGGCGGGCCGACCATGGTTCACGGCTTGTTGAACCCTGACGCCAACGAGGCCGGCGACCTTCCCAACCTCCATGTGGCGGCCGACGGGGCCGGCGCGACCGAGGTATTCTCGACCTTCGTCTCCCTGGGCGGCGTCGACGGACGCCAGGACCTGAACGACAAGGACGGGTCGGCCATCGTCATCCACGCCAACGCCGACGATCACCAGACCCAACCGATCGGCGGGGCCGGCGCGCGCATCGCCTGCGGCGTGATCGCCGGCGGCTAAGGCTTCCGATCTCAAGCCTGTTTCAGACGCCGCCGCGGCCCTGCGCCCGGCGGCGTTCTTCGTTTCCGGGGTCAGAACGGAAAACGGCCAGCCTCCGCGGAAGCTGGCCGTCAAGAATTCCGAAGGATCTTGAGCGTTCTAGAACGGGATCTCGTCGTCGAGATCGGCCGAGAAATCTTCGCGCGGACCCGAGCCCTGGTTGCGCTGGCCGCCGCCGAAATTGCCGCCGCCACCGCCATAGCCGCCACCGCCACCGCCATAGTCGCCGCCATAATCCCCGCCGCCGGCGCTGCTGCGCTCGCCATCGCCACGGCCGTCGAGCATGGTCAGTTCGCCCCGGAACTTCTGCAGCACGATCTCGGTCGAATACTTTTCCTGGCCCGACTGGTCGGTCCACTTGCGGGTCTGGATCGCGCCCTCAATGTAGACCTTGGAGCCCTTGCGCAGATACTGCTCGGCGACCTTCACCAGATTGTCGTTAAAGATCACCACGCGATGCCATTCGGTCCGCTCCTTGCGCTCGCCGCTCATGCGGTCGCGCCAGGTTTCCGAGGTTGCGATCCGCAGATTCGCGACCCGGTCGCCCGAATTGAGGCTGCGGATTTCCGGATCGGCCCCGAGGTTGCCGACCAGAATGACCTTGTTGACGCTGCCCGCCATGAGCTTGTCCCTTGCTTTCCGTGCTTGCGGCCCAGCGGCCTTAAGCGCCGGACGCTAGCGGAGCGTAGACGGCCGATCAAGTTAATGTTCTATTTTTGTTCATGGACAGCAGAACTTCGTCCACAGGCGATTTGACCGCGGGCGGCGTTATTGCGGCGCAGGCTCGCGCGGCATCGCGCCAGGCACGGCCAGCCGGCCATCGCCCGTGCGCACCAGCGCCAGATAGGGGTGCTCCTCAAGCGACGGGGCGGTGAAGATCCCCTGCCGTTCGACGAAGATGAAGTTGCCCATATAGGCACCGGTGACCTCGCGGGCGGTGCCGCCCATGCGCAGGAAGCGGACCCGCATCGATTCGAGCTCGGCTGCGCAGTGTTCCAGGGTCGGAACGTCCGATTTGAGCTTGTTGAACTTCAGCTCGCCGGACTTGTCCTTGACCACATGCCAGCAGACCCCCTGCCCGCCCGGCGGCAAGGTGCGCTTGGCGCAGGCGGAAAGCGCAAGGACCGACAGGCCGGCGACGAGAGCGGTTCGAACGAGCATGGCGTGCAGCCTATAGCTGAGATTGCGGCGGCGCGAGGGCCGTCAGCCGATCGGACTGATCGCACAGTTGGACGCCTGTTCGGCGATCGTCCGGAAGCTGCGGTTGTCGCCCGAGACCTCGACCTTGCCTGGGACCAGACGCAGGGTCTGCTGCATCCAGCGCCCATAGGTCGCCCCCCCGGGCCGTTCGCACCGGCCGGCGAACAGGGTCTGGACGCAGGCGTTCAGCGTCTGATCGGTCGGCAACTTGCGCCAGCCGCCTTCGGTATAGCGCCAGCAGGCGCCGGCCGGCGCATTGGCCTGGGCGGCCGCGACCTGCCCTGGCGCGCCCGGCGCAGCGGTCGGCTGGAGGGGAATCGCGTCCGCCTGCGGCGGAAGCGGCGTCAGCATGGTCCCGGCCTGATCTGCGGCGGCCAGATTGCCCGCTTCGTCGACCCCGACGTCGAGCGCGCCGGTCGCCACGCCGTTGCGCTTGGCGCAGTCGATCAGCGTCATCTCGCCCACGAACTGGCCCGCGACGAAGCAGCGAAGCGGCTTGGCCGGATCGAGCCGCCCATCGTCGGGCGCGCCGGTCTCCACCACGAGACCGCCTTGCGAGGCCGGCGGCGGGGCCGTCTTCTCGCCGCGGCCTCCGGCCACCATCGCGCCGGCGATCACCGCCCCGGCGACCAGGGCCGCCGCGGCGCCGATCAGCACCAGGCGCGTGGGTTGATCCTTGAGGAACTCCATGCGCCCTCGCTAGACCGTGCGTGGGACGGTTTCAAGCAGGCGAGATCAGCCGCCGCCGGTCAGGCGGTTCAGCCCGGCCTGATAATTGGCCAACTGATTCTTCAGATAGGCCGGGACCTCGCCCGTGGCCTTCTTCTTCTCGCTGGCGGGCTTCATGCCCTGCTCCAGGTCGCGGAAGGCCGTGCGCAGCACCGACATCGACATGGTCAGCTTGTCGATCGCCGCCTTGATGTCTTCCTTGGTCGACAGCGACAGGTCGCGCGGCATCTTGAGGCCATACATCGGAGAGCCGCCGTCGCCGGGGACCATCTGGCCGTCCTTGCTGACATTGGTCCGCACGAAGCCTTCGTGCAGGCCCAAGGCCTCCAGCGCGTCCAGGCCGCCCTTCCCGCCGAGGATTTCCAGGCTGGAACGGCTGTTCTGCGGCCGGATCTGGAGCTTGCGCACATCGCCGTCGGAGACCACCTCGGCCTTCACCCCGAACGAGGTGGCGCGCTGGATCTTCTTGGCCAGGGTTTCGAGGGTGTCGTTGGCTTCGATCGTGATGGTCACGGCAGAACCGCCGATCCGCCGCCGGATCTGGAACGTATCGCCCGGGCGCGCGGAGGTCGCCGAAGTGACCAACTGCGAATCCGAATACTCTACCTTGCCCTTGGGCAGGCCCAGCCGATCGAGCACGCTGGCGCCGCTTGCATCGACCGCAATGGACGACGGCGCAGTCATCTTGTCCGAGCCGGTGAACCGTTGGGACCAGGCGATGACGCCCGTACCGATGTCGAGTCCGACAGCGAAACCGTCCACCTTGCCGACAGCGCCAGTCATGCTGGGAAGATCGGTCTTGGTCGTGCCGGTGAGCCAGACCTTGCCATCGGCGACCGTCATAGCCGTCGCCCGATCATCGCCAGCGCCGCCGTAGTAGGCGATGGCGTCGCCGCCCGTTGAGAGGTCGGCGGAAATACGCGCCGCAAAGGCGTCGACGCTGCCCGAGGAGGCCCGCGTGGTGTTGCCGACGTTCATGGTCGCGCCGGTGGACCCGCCGATGACGATATTGCCGCCGTCCATGGTGACGCCCGCGATCGATCCGCCGCCCAACGTCCCGAGGCTGCGGGTCGCAGACACCACGGGCGTCTTGGGGTTGGTCATGTCATACCGGCGCAGCTTGACCTCTCCGCCCTCGACGGAAGCCACGACGACGTTGGTTCCATCAACCACCAGGCCGGCGGGCTTGTCCTCGCCCGAACTACCGAACTGGGTGGTGGACTTCAGCCGTCCCTCGGCGTCGAACGCACGCAGATAGTTGTCCCAATTGCCGGCGGACACCTGGCCGGTCATCGCTCCCTTGGTGCGGCCGAGCACGTAGAGCGAACCGTCGGCGCCGAAGGCGACGCTGGAGGCTTCGTCATCGTCGCGCGCGCCCATCCGCTGCGACCACATTTCGTCGCCCGCCGCGCTGAACACCGCCACGAAGCTGTCCGGCTTGGTGGCGTCCACGCCCTCGTCGGCCTTGAGCACTTTCGGAATGGTCTCGAGGGCGCCGTTGCCGATCGGAACGCCGCTGGCGGCAAATCCGCCAGTGACGGAGCCCGAAACCGCGATCTGGCCATCCGGCCCCACCGCCAGGCCCAGACCGGTCGCGTCGGCCGAGGCGCCCAGCGTGCGGGTGTAGACGACCTTGCCGGCCGAATCGAACTTCATCAGCGCGACATCGCCCGCGCCCTTGATGGTCTGGCCATCCACCGTGTCGTTGACGTCCGCCAGCAGATAGAGCGAGCCATCCGGCCCGGTCACCGCCTTGTGGACCTTCTCGACGCCCTCGGGCAGGTCGACATCGAAGACCCGCCCCTCGACCCAGTTCACGTCGCCTGGGCGACGGACCGCATCCGATGTGGTTCCGGTCTCGAATTTCAACAGCTCTTCGGTGAGCTTCGGGTCGGGCGTGACGGTCACCACCTTGCCGTTCTCGACCTTGGTGGTCTTGTCCGGCTTGGGGTCGCCCGAGGTCTGGGTCACATAGACCGCCGGCGAGGTGACAGGGGCCGAAAAGGTCAGGATTTCCGTCGTATCGCCCTGAATCTTCAGCGCGAACTTGTCCGGCTCCTTGCCCAGCTTGATCGTACGGCCGTTGACTTCGGTGGTCTTGTCGGCGCCGGCGATCTTTTCCACCGCAAAGCGCGTGCGGTAGCCCGCCGCGCCAAGCTTGGCGTTCATGTACTTCACCACCTCGTTCATCGAACGAGGCGTCGAGCCCATCTCGGCGAGGTCGAAGTCGACGGTGGTCTCGACCTTGTTGGGCAGGCGAACCTTGACGCTGAACTGCACATTGCCCTGGAAGGCCTCGACCTCATCGTTCGCCGTCCCCTGGTGCAGGGGCGAGGTCAGGTACTTCGGCGTCGTCTTCGGCACGCCCACGGCCGTCTTGGCCTTGTCGCCCACATCGCCATAGGTCAGCCGCAGCTTTTCGAAATTGGCGTCGTCGATATAGCCCGACACTTCAGCCAGGCCGCGCGTAAAGGCCGTCTGGATCCGCTTCAGTTCGGCGGCGCTGGTGTCCTTGTCGTCGGCCTTGCGCGCCAGGGCTTCGAGAGTGGCCAGGCCCTGATGCATGGCGAAGAGCTGGCGATAGTCCTCGCTCGCGCCCTTCACGTCGAGCTGGGTCTGATACTCGTCGATGAACTTGCGCCCCATGAGGACGCTCTTGAGCAGTTCGTCGGCCTTGGGGGCCTTCGAGAGCGTGCTCCACGGCGGCGTGGGGGCCTTGGTCGTCGCCCCGGTCGCAGCCGACACCTTGCCGCCGCCGGACGCGGCAGCGCCCAGGCTGTTCTTCGCCTGATAGTAGTTCAACAGGATGTTGCTGTCGAAGCTGATCACGGGGCCACCGGCCGACATTGGGTCCAGCCAGCACCTTGCCGCATCAGGCCTGACGAGATGTTAAGCCGCCGAAGAAAAACGCGGCGGCCGCGTCTTAGCCGCCGCGGAAGAGCTGCAGGATCACCTGAGGCTGCGAGTTGGCGATCGACAGCGCCTGGGCGCCAAGCTGCTGCTGCACCTGCAGAGCCTGCAGGCGAGCGCTTTCCTTGGCGATGTCGGCGTCGACCAGATTGCCGATCCCGGTTTCCAGCACATCCTGCAGCTTGGACACGAAGGTCACGTGCTTTTCGATCTGCTTGGATTGGGCGCCCATCTCGGCCAGGGCGGCGGTGACGTTGCCGATGGCCGCATCGAGGCTGGCCAGAACCGACTTGGTGGCCGAGGTGGTGCCCGTCAGGCTCGTCCCCGCCAGGTTCACGATGCTGCCGCTGATCGTGAAGTCCTGCGGCGTCAGGGCGATGTAGCTGTCCCCATCCGCGTTGGCCAGGAAGTTGAGGTTGGAGGTCAGGCTGCCGTTCAACACCGACACCCCGTCGAACTCGGCCGAGGATGCGAACTGGCTGATCGCCTGCAACAGCGCCTGGTACTCATCGTCGAAAGCCTTGCGGGTCGACGTCGTCGCGGAATCTTCCGCCGCACCGATCACCTTCTCGCGCATCTGGACGAGGATGTCGCTGATCTGCTGGCCCGCGCTCAGCGCCACGTCGGTGATCGAGGTCGCGCGATCCAGGCTCATCTTCACCGCGCCGAGCGAGCTGAAGTCCGCTCTCTGTTTCTGGGCGATGGCGTAGACGGCCGCGTTGTCCTTGGCGCTGGACACCCGCAGGCCTGTGTTGATCTTATTCTGGACCTGCTCCAGCTTCTCGTTGGTGCTGTTGAGGTTCTGAAGCGCGATCAGCGCCGACTTGTTCGTGTTGACGCTCATCGCCATGGCGCAAATCTCCTTCAGAGAACCCATGCAGAGCGCGCGACTCGCGCGCCGAAAACATGGTTAACGCTAGGAAGCGCATGGTTTCCGAAAGCTTAACGTCAAGATGGTGAAAACCCGCGAACCGGAGAGCCGGCTGCGGTTGCAACCTGTTGAACGGTCGCCGTTCCAGTCCGGCCGCGCCAGACGGGATGTCTCAGGCCTGGGTCGTGATGACCGCGCCGGCCTCGTAGGCTTGCATCTCGCGCATCCGCAGAACCTCTTCACGCGGCAACTGCAGGACCACTTCGCCGGTCCGCCGGTCGATGGTCTTGTAGACGAAGGCGCCGGCCTGATCCTCGATCACCAGCCGCAGGTCGGGCTGGGGCGCGGCGACGGGCTGGGCCTGCGGCCGCCGTCCTGAAGCCGGCCTTGCAAGCGCCTGGGCGGCTTCGACCTCGGGAAGCGCCGACGCGATTGGGAGCTTGTTCTCTATGGATCCATTCGCCCGAGGCTTGCGCCCACAGACGATCCCTGCTGCACGTTGACGGCGAGGAGGTCGCCCTCCCCGCCGCCGACGCGGAAGGACGCAGGACCAAGCCCCGCGCCCGATAGCCCTATCGGAACAGTCCGAGCAGGATGCTCGACGACTGGTTGGCGATGCTGAGCGCCTGGACGCCAAGCTGCTGCTTGGTCTGCAGGGCCTGCAACCTTGCGCTTTCCTTCGCCAGGTCCGCGTCGACCAGGTTGCCGATACCCGTATCCAGGGTGTCCTGGAGCTTCATGACGTT
>NZ_JAYRST010000110.1:0-7929 GCF_041920015.1 Phenylobacterium sp. | reverse complement strand
ATCAACCTGCCGCAGCTTGGCGACGATCTCCTCGGGCTTGTGCCGCTTCTTTGCCATCTCTCCATCCATCCAAAATGGTCCTCGGACTAACTTAAGGGATGGATCACCTCGCGGGGCGCAGACCAGATCCGAGCAAGGTGCGTGACGCCCTGCGCCGTCGTCAAGCGAACCAGGACCTGATCGCCACCGGCCGCCATGACCTCGGCCCCCGGCGGCAGGCTCCAGCGCACCCGTGGGGCGCCATTTGGTCCGAGCGACGTCACCGTCTCGCCGTCCCGCCGGGTCTCTGCGGGCAGCGGCGGGTTGACGCGCAGTCGCGTGCCCGGTTCGGGCGGGGCGGCCGCGATGGCGTCCAGGGTCCCAGGAACGCGGCCGTTCGGGATGGCCTGCCAGGCGACATGGCCGTCGGGCCGGTTCACCCGAGCGACCGGGTCTGAGCCGGACCAGGCCGCCCGCGCATAGACCGAACCCTCCAGGTTGCCGGTTAGGGCCAGCGGCCGGCCGCCGGTGTCCAGCCGTCGAACCTGGCCGTTCACGGGGCTCACCACCGCCAGCTGGCGCGTCGCGACGCTGGGGGCCACGGCGACCAGCAGGCGTTCATCCCTCGACCAGCTGAGCAGGCCGGTCGCGAGCGGGGCGGGCAGGCTCGGGCGCGAGGTTTGGCCGGTTAGAAGATCGACCAGCACCAGCCGCAAGTCACGGGTCGGCGAGGCGACTCTGGCAGGCTCGTCCAACGGCGGCTGGACGTCGCCCGCACGCTCGATCAGCGCCGCCCAGCGCCCCGAGCGGGAGATCTCCAGGTCGATGAACTCGCCGGCGACCAAGGAGCGGGCGAGGCCGGTCGCCGGATCGATCCGGGTCAGGGCCCCTGGTGCAGACCGGGGGCGCCAGGCGAGGAAGCGGCCGCTGCCGATCGCCGAGCGGGTGGCGACCTGACCTTGCGCCGCCTCGCGCCAGCGGCCGGGCAACTCGTCCTGCACCGTTCGGCGCGAAGCCAGGTGATAAGGCAGGCGGTTTTCGCCGGTCGTCAGGACGAGGAGTTTTCCGTCCGGGGTCCACTGGGCGGCGCGGCCAAACACCGGCAGCTCCGGCGTCCGGCCGGTCCAGGCGATCGTCTTGTCGGCTAGCCGCGCCACGCCCGCCTCCAGCCGCGCGCCCCTCAGGCGATAGACCATCACCTGCGAGCCGTCGCGCGACAGGGGACCTGCGAAGTAGCCGGTGTCCGGCGCGGAGGGGACGAGGCGAACGAGCGGTCCGCCAGACTTGAGATCGGCGATCCAGAGTTCGGACAGCAGCATCGGCGTCAGGCCGCCATAGCTGTAGTCGGAGACCTCCCGCCAGGGGCGCTGGCGCTCAACCACCGCCCAACGCCCGTGCGCGTCGACCTGGGCTTGGCCGAGCGCTTCGGTGGCGAGCAGATCCTCGACCGTGTAGCTGCGGCCTGACGTGGCCTGCGGGCAGGCGAGCGTCAGCGCCAGGGCGCATACTCCCATCAAAACACGCATCGTGATGGGGCCGTTTTACCAGCGCTTGGTCAGCTGGATCGCCGCGAAGCGGCCGACCGGATCGGCATTGGCCGGGTCGTAGCCGACACCGGTGGGGCCATCGACGAAGGGCGGCGGCGTGTCGAAGAGGTTCTGCACCGTCAGGGCTAGGCTGAGGCCGTCAAGCGCAGCCGAGGCCGGGCTCCAGCTAAGCTGAGCATCGAAGGTGGTCCACGACGCCACCCGGTGACCGACGCTGTCGCGATAGTCGTCGACGTAATTCACGGCGACGAGGCCGCTGAAGTCGCCGCGCCGCCAGCTTCCCGAGGCGCGCCCGCGCAGATCGGCCGGCTGCCCGGCCAGGTCGACATAGTTGACCATGGTCTCGGTCGGGGTCAGCTGCAGCTCGTAGTCGGCCAAGTAGGAAAGACTGCCCGTCAGCTCGAAACGGTTCTCGCCGAGATCGAAGCCATAGTCGGCTGAGAGATCGACGCCGCGGACATGGGTGGCGCCCGTGTTGACGAAGCGGGAGTCCACTACGACACCGATGGCGGTGGCCGGATAGAGGCCTGCAGTGAGGTAGCCGGGCGCGTCGATCAGCGATTGGACATAGGCGAGGTCCGCAGCGTTGGCCGGGTCCACGAACCGCACGAACGGGGCGATGGCCGGATGGTCGAGGCCCTGCTGGATGAAGCGCGTGGTCGGCCGGTCGATCTGGTTCTTGAAGTCGATGTCGAAGAAGCTGGCCGAGAGCTTCACCCCCTCGACTTGCTTGGGCCGCCAATCGAAGCCGAGCGTCCAGCTGGTCGCCGTCTCCGGCTCCAGGTCCAGATTGCCGCCAGTCAGGTTGATGGCCAGGATTCGGCCACTGCCGCGATTGTAGAAGGCGGCGGCCGACAACGGCTCAGCATAGACTTCGCTGAGCAACGGCGCGCGAAACGAGGTCCCGTAGCTGGCGCGCAGCCGCAGGTCTTCGGTCGGCTCCCAGACCACGCCGACCTTGGGGTTCGTGCTCGATCCGATCGCCTGGTAGTGCTCGATCCGAGCCGCAAGCGACAGTTCCAGCCGGCGAAGGCCGGGGCGGGCGTTGGATTCGCCCACCAGCGGCGCGCGAACCTCGGCGAAAAGGGCGCTGACGTCGCGCTCGGTGGTTGCGGGATGGCTGACAGTCGGCGTGGCGGCCGACGTGAAGCTTTCGGTCCGTTGGCCGAAGGACTCTCGCCGCGCCTGAGCCCCGACGGCGAGCCGCACGTCCCCGCCCGGCGCGGTGAAGAGCTTGCCGTCCGCCTGGACATTGAGCGACCAGGTCTCGCCCTCGTAGCGTTGGCGGCTGTAGCCGGAGCCAACGAAGTCGAGCACCGCGCGGCTGTTGGGGCCGTAGGGATTGAAATAGCCATCGACCGCGGCTCGGTAGCTGGTGGCTGGATTGTCAGCGACCGCGCCGACCGCCTCGCGCAGGAACAGGGAATTGGCGCTCCCCTCGGTCTTCGAATGGGTCAGCTCACGGGCATAGGCGCCGTAGGCCTCAAGCCGCCAGTCGGCCCAGAGATCAGCCTTGAGGCCGAGCGCGCTCCCCAGGCTTTCGACCTCGCTGCTCGCGCGCGTATTGCCGAGCTCATCCAGGAACGAATAGGCGATCTGATGGGTGCGCGAGCCGTTGGGGGAGGCGAAGTAAGGGTTGTTGGCGGCGATGGTGATCGTCGCCGTCGAGGCCAGCGACGCGCTCTGCGAGGTCCGGTGCGCGTAGCGAAGCTCGCCATCCACCTCGATCCGCTCGCCAAGGTCCTGGCCGGCGGCGACGTAGAGGCTGTGACGGCGCTGATGCGGCAGCAGGTCCATCTGATCGCGCAGGCCGGTCAGGTTGGCCTCGCCGGCCGCAAAGTCCGAAGGCTTGAGCGGAAAGGTCTTCGCCCCCGCCGGGATCGCCCAGCCGACACTCGTCAGACCGGTCGCCGGGTCGGTGACCAGGACATTGCCCGGCGTGGCGTTGACGCTGCGATGGTCGGTTCCGCCGAGCGGGCGCAGATCGGCGCTGCGCGTATAGCGTCGATCGTCGAAGGAGAGCGCCTGACGCTCATAGTACTCGTAGCTGGCCAGCGCACGGCCGCGGCCCCAATTGCGGCCGAAGGTCTGCGCGACCTGCACTTCCTCGCCGCCGCCGCGGGCCGCGCCGACCCGGGCTCGGGTTTCGGCGCCGTCGAAGTCGCGGCGCAGGATGATATTGACCACCCCGCCGACCGCGTCGGCGCCGTAGAGCGCAGACGCTCCGTCCAGCAGCACGTCGATCCGCTCGACCGCGGCCGTGGGAATCGACGACACGTCCGAGAGGTCGCCACGTCCGCCCGCGCCGGCCATGCGCCGCCCATTGACCAGGACGAGGGTCGCGTCGGGGCCAAGACCGCGCAGGTTGATGGTGGTGGCGCGGCCCGCGTTCTGCGTCGTCGTATCGATACCGGTCGAGGTTGCGGCGGGCGTGCCGAGTCCGCCGAAGTTCTGCGGCAGCGCGGCGAGCGTGTCGGCTACCGTGGCGAAGCCGCGCCGGTCGATGGCGTCGCGATCGACCACCACCAGCGGAGAGGCGCCTGCCGTCACGCCGCGGATGTGCGAGCCGGTCACCACCACCTCGTCCAGGATGGACGGGGTGGCGGCGACCTCGGCCGCCGGGGTCGCCAGTGGGGCGGCGACCACGCCAGTCCGAAGCACGATGACGCCGGGACGGCTTTCCAGGGCGACGATCCCAGTGCCGGCCAGCAGACGGGAAAGACCCGCCTTGGCCGTATAGTCGCCGATCAGGCCCTCGCTGTGCAGTCCGGCGACGACATTGGGCGTGTAGAGCAACTGGATATCGGCCCGCGAGGCGTAGGCGGTCAGAACCTTTTCGAGGCTGCCGCGCGGAATGGCGAAGCTGATGACGGGCTCGGCGGGCGCCGCCAGAGCCGCGGGCGCGGCGACGAGCAGCGCCAGGATGCTGACGCCGCAGGCGGCGAAGACCGGACGAATGGACACTTGGTGTTTCCCCCTCAATCGGGCGGCGAAGAGCCGCTGTTGAGGGAGAAGCACCGCAGCCTGCGGCCTACCCTGACGGGGTCTGCAAAAAACATCTCAGGGATGCTGTATGAAAAGATGATGCGCGTATAGCGCGTATCAGCTCCGGGCCTTCAGGCGGTATTGGCCGCCCACCTGCTCGACCTGAAGGTTGAAGAGGTCGCAGACGGCGGCGACGAAGGCGCGCGTGTCGCCGACATCGAAGACGCCGCTGACCTGGACGTTCTGCAGATCCGGCGATTCCAGCACCACCTTGGCGGTGCTGTAGCGGTTGATCTCGGCCGCAGCATCCTTCAGCGGCGTGGCCCGGAACACCAGGCGCCCACTCGTCCAGCTCGTCGCTGCGCCGACGTCGACAGGGGTTGGCGGCTTCACGAGCTCGCCCTGAGCCGAAAGCCCTTGGCCGGGAGCCAGCGTCCAGGCCTGATCAGCGCCCGTCCGCCGTACCTCCACCGAGCCCTCCACCAGGGTCACCCGAACGTCGGTGCCCTGCCGGCGCACGTCAAAGCGCGTGCCAAGCGCGCGAATGGACTGGTCGCCGGCGCGAACCACAAACGGCCGCGAGGCGTCGTGGGCGACGTCGAAGAAGGCCTGTCCGCGGACGAGCTCAACACGGCGGCCCGTATCGGAAAAGCGCACCCGAACCTGGGTGTCGGTATCCATCCGCAGACGGCTGCCGTCATCAAGGCTGACCAACCGTTGCTCGCCAATGCCGGTATTGTATGGCTGACCTCGATCGAGCGTGAAGGCGATGACCAGGGCGGCGCTCGCCGCGACCGCCGCCAGCCCCGCGCCCAGCCCAGCCCGCCGAAACCAGACTCCGACGAGCTTGCGTTTGCGGACGCCGCGGGCCAAGGCCGCGGCGACGGCGCGCTGGGTGTCCGGGTGGTCGCCGAGCCGACCGGCGCTGGCCCAAAGCTCCTCTATCCGCTCATAGGCTGCGTCACGGGCAGGATCTCGCCGCCAGACCTGGAACTCCTCGAGCGCCTGGCTGCTGATCGACAGTCGGTTGAGCCGCGCGAACCAGTCGGCGGCCTCCTGGTCGATCTGGTCCTGGGGGGCGTGGGCGGCGGTCATGGAGCCTAGTCCCGCATCCGCTGGGAAATCATCGACAGAGCCCGGCTCATCCGGGCCTCGACGGTCTTGATCGGAGCGCCCATGTGGGCGCTGATCTCGGCGTAGCTCATCCCGGCATGGCGGCTCAGCATGAAGGTGTCCCGCAGCGACTCGGGCAAGTCCTCAAGCACCTGCTTGAGCAGGAGGGCCTGATGTTGCTCGGCGTCCGTGAAAGTCTCATGACAACGGCTCAGCTCGGCGAGGCGCTCGACGCGAGCCCTGGCCCGGCGCACGCCTCTGGATTGATTGTAGGCTAGATTTTCGGCGATCCGAAGCAAGAGGCTTTGCGGCCGCTCCACCCGGCCCTGCGCCTGATAGGGCGAGAGCGCGATATAGGCTTCCTGCACGATGTCCTCGGCGATCTGGGGATCGAAGCGCCGCCGCAGGACAGCCGCCAGCCAGCCGGCGTGACGCCGGTAGAGCGCTTCCAGGCTTGGCCGTTCCAGTTCGGCCGCCTCTATGTCGGCCTTCTCCAAGGACGTCATTCGTCCCTCCCGTGGTCCTGGAAGGGGCCGCGCACTCACGCGCATTGGAACATCCTGCGGGGCCAAGCGGCCGCCGCACTCACACGTCGTCCGTCGTCCGCTTAAGGCGAACGGCGGCGCGCCGACGGTCTCGCCGGCTATGTCGTCGTGAACGCTGCACAGGGGATTCCAAGCCCCTACCGACGCATGCGCATCGGCAGGGGAGAGTCTGAATCATTCGGCGCCAAGGCGCAAGCTGCGTGCGCAAATAGGGCCGGGCGTTGGAATCTCCGAGCGTACGGAGCCCGCCTGTTGGCAATTCCGACCGCCGCCGCGCAGTCGCGACGACTGCGCCCCCGGCTCAAGGTCGGCGCGTATTGAGCGGCGCCCGAGACCCAGGCTTTTAGGGGCCGCGCCTCGGGGCCGCAAGCAAGCGCGAAGCCTAGGCCAGCTGACGGGCCTCGACCACCACGCGGCGCGCGCCGGCCAGCAGGCGTTCCTCGGCCTCCTGGTTCACTTTCCGGACCATGTCGGCGACGGTCGGGATGTCGTGGATCAGGCCCTGGCTCTGGCCGACGGTCCAGATACCGTCGTCGGTGTCGCCCTTGCCCATGACGTTGGTCCGGCCGCGAACGCCGGCGACCAGGTGGCGAACGTCCTCGATGGTCTTGGTCGAGTCCTGCTGGATGCGCACGACCTCCTCAGACACCGCGTTGCGCGCCACCCGGCTGGTGTTGCGCAGCGTGCGGTTGGTCAGCAGCGTATCGCGCTCGGTGTTCTCGACGATCTTCTTCTTCACGTTCTCATGGATGGCGCACTCCTGGGTGGCCATGAAGCGCGTGCCCATATTGACCCCGTCGGCGCCCAGGGCGAGCGCCGCCGCCAGGCCGCGGCCATCGGCCATGCCGCCCGAAGCGATCACCGGGACATCGACGGCGTCGACCGTCGCCGGCAGCAGCACCACAAGGCCCACATCGTCCTCACCGGGGTGACCGGCGCATTCGAAGCCGTCGATCGAGATGACGTCGATGCCGTGGCGCACCGCGGTCACCGCGTGGCGCACCGAGGTGCACTTGTGGATCACTTTCACCCCGTTCTCCTTGAACCGCGGCAGGTGATCGGTGGGGTTGCGCCCGGCGGTCTCGACGATCTTGATCCCGCTCTCGATGATCGCCTCGCGGTACTCATCGTAGGGGATCGGATTGAGCGACGGCAGCAGGGTGAGATTGATGCCAAACGGCTTGTCCGTGAGATCCTTGCAGCGCTGGATCTCCTTCCAGAGGTCCTCGGCGGTCTGCGAGTGGTGGGCGACGATGAAGCCGAGTGCGCCAGCGTTGGCCACGGCGGCCACCAGCGGCGCGTGGCCGACGCCGGTCATGCCCCCCATGACGATGGGGGTTTCAATGCCGAACATCTCGGTAATGCGGGTGCGGATCATGAAATTCCTCTCCTGAAAATCCCCGTGCGCCATGTCGGACCCCGGCGCGTTTCGGGGCGATGCTATGTCTGCCTGCTCGGGGCCTGCGATCAAGGACCTCTTGGCGGGGCCGGCGTCCGCCGCAGGGCCGGGGTGAGGGGCCGGCGACCGCCCTCGGTCCCGCCGCGCAGGCGCGGCTCCTGCGGGGGCGTCGCGTTGCGCGCCTGACGGCGCCGCCGGCCCCTCGACGGCGCGTCCCGCTCGGCGAGGCGCCGAGCTCCTTGCAGCCTCACATGGGGATTTTAGTGTCAAGGCTGTCCGGCGACGGCCCATGTTCTGCATAGAGGGATTGGATCAACGGACAGCCTGGGTCCTGCCCCGCGTCGCAGGCCCGAACGGAGTC
>NZ_JAYRST010000109.1:0-8035 GCF_041920015.1 Phenylobacterium sp. | reverse complement strand
GACCAAGGGCCGCATCACCTTCCGCGTGCGCTAGAGGCGGCTTGGCCAAGCCGCCGCTCCAGCGCCTGGTGCTCGCATCGGCAAGCCCCAGGCGGCTCGACCTCCTGCGCCAGATCGATCTCGTCCCCGACGAGGTCGAGGCCGCCGAGATCGACGAGACTCCTCTGAAATCGGAGACACCGCGCCAGACGGCGCTGCGCCTGGCGGCCGGGAAGGCCGCCAAGGTCGCCGCCGAGCGGCCCGGCGCCTACGTGCTGGCCGCCGATACGGTCGTGGCCGTGGGCCGCCGCATCTTGCCGAAGGTGGAGACCCCCGCTGAGGGCCGTCGCTGCCTGGAACTGCTGTCGGGTCGCGCGCACCGTGTCCTGACCGGCGTGGCGGTGATCGCGCCTGACGGCCGCAGCGCCAGCCGCCTGGTCGAAAGCCGGCTGACCTTCAAGCGACTGAGCATAACCGAGATCGAGGCCTATCTCGAAAGCGGCGAGGGCGTGGGCAAGGCCGGTGGCTATGCGATCCAGGGCCGGGCCGGCGCCTTCGTCATTTCGCTCCAGGGCTCCTACCCGGCGGTGGTCGGCCTGCCGCTCTATGAGACGGTGAACCTCCTTCGTGGCCAGGGCTTCACCCGGGCATGAGCCAGCGCGCCCTCTTCCTCGACCGCTCCATCGGCGAGAGCCGCGGCGTCGTCCTGCTGGACGGCGAGCCGGAGCGGCTGCTGATCGAACGCGAGGGCGATGATCCCGCCACGCGCCTGGGCGCGCGCCACGTCGCGCGGGTGCGCAAGGTCGAGCCGGCCTTCGCCTCGGCCTTCGTCGACCTCGGCGGCGTCGAGGCGCTGATGGCCTTCAAACCCGACGCGCGGCCGGTGGAGGGCGCCTCCCTGGAGGTCGAGATCCGCACCGAACCGCGGGCCGGCAAGTTGGCCACCGTCCGCGTTCTTGGCCCGGCGCAGGGCGCGCCCCGGCTGCTGGCCCTTGCGCCCGGCCTTTCCGAGCAGCTCCAGGCCTTCGCCCGCGACGCGCAGATTACCGAGGGCCGCGAGGCGCGCCAGGTCGCCGACGAGGCTGAGGCCGAGGTGCTGGAGACCGTCCACCGTCTGCCGGGGGGCGGCGACATCGCCATCGAGCAGACCCGCGCCCTGGTCTCGGTCGACGTCGATATCGGCGAGCGCAAGGGCAACGACGTCAAGCGGGTCACCCGCCGGGCCAATCTGGCGGCCCTGTCGACCGCTGCGCGCCTGCTGCGGCTCAAGGGCATGGGCGGAATCGTGGTCTTCGACCTGGTCGGGCGGGGGCATGACGGCAATGCGCTGCTCACCGCGGCCCGCGCCGCCTTTGGGCCGGACAATCCGGGCGTTGCGATCGGCCCCGTCGGGCGTTTCGGCACCATGGAGATGACGATCCCCCGCCGCACCACCCCGCTGCGCGACATCCTGTGCGACGCTGGCGGCGGGCTTTCCGACCGCACGCTTGCCTTGCGCCTGATCCGCGCCATCGAGACCGAGGCCGCCAGCCAGCCCGGCGCACGGCTGGCGGCGACTTGCGCGCCGGCGGTGGCCGAAGCCGCCCGACCGCTGGCCGAACGCCTGGCCGGCAAGATCGGCGCGCGCTTCTCCATCCAGCCCGAGGACGCCCTGCGCCGCGACCGCTTCGAGGTGAAGGCGCTATGAGCGCGCCATGTCCGATCTGCGGCAAGCCGGCCCAGCCCGACTACCGCCCGTTCTGCTCCAAGCGCTGCGCGGACGTCGATCTCCAGAGGTGGCTGAGCGGGCGCTACGCCATCCCGTCCACGGACGACGAAGCCGCGGGCGAGGGAAACGACGAAGACTGAAATCGGCGGCTGGACAGCCGCCAGCGGCTCTTCTATAGACGCGGCTCCCGCGCAGGCGGGACGGCTTCGCCGCCCGATCAGCCGGGCGGAACGCCCAGGGCCTGGGTAGCTCAGTTGGTAGAGCAGCGGATTGAAAATCCGCGTGTCGGTGGTTCGAATCCGCCCCCAGGCACCATTTTCCAGTCAGTTCAGATACCCTCGCAAAGCCCCCCACTGAGCCAGCTTCTGCGCATAGGCCAAGGTGTGCGCCGGGCTGCTGGAGGGCAGGGTGATGAGGGTTGGTCCCTCGGTCAGCACCCGCCGCCCGAGCGCGGAGGCCTTGCCGCCGTTGAACGCCACGGCGCGCAGATCGGGCAAGGCGGCGCAGAGGTCCGGCAGGGCGTTCGCCTCGTGATCCCGGATGGCCGTGTCCAGGCTGCCCGCGCGCCTGGCCGAGCGAACGACGTCCCAGAGGCCGACGCCGGCCGCCAACAAGGCTTGCAACCTCTCATCGTAGGGGAGGGCCGCGAGCTCTCGGCCGATCACCGCGCCGATCAGCCGCCAGAACTGGTTTTGCGGGTGGGCGTAGTATTGGCCCTGCGCCAGCGAAACCTCGCCGGGCAGGCTGCCGAGCACCAGCAGCCGGGTCCGCGCATCGGCGACGGCGTCGAATGACGATTTGCGACCTTCGAACGAACGGGGCCCGACCATATGCCTCTTATGGCCCGCGCATGCGGGGGCGGGAACCCTGGCGCGTCGGTGCCGTCCAATCGCTCGATAACGCAAGGAGCAGCCTATGGATCGACGTTTCCTCGATATCGCCGCCGGCGCCGTTTCAACGCCGGCCGAGCGGCCATCGCGAGCGGAGGTCGAGGCGGCAGTGCGCACCCTGATCGCCGCCACCGGCGATGATCCGGCCCGCGAGGGCCTGCGGGACACCCCGGCCCGGGTCGCCCGCGCCTATGGTGAATGGTTCTCAGGCTACGGCCAGGATCCGGCGCGCCTGCTGGAGAGGGTGTTCGGCGAGGCGGCTGGCTATGACGATACTATCCTGCTGCGCGCGATCCCGGTGGTCTCGACCTGTGAGCATCACTTGGCGCCGATCCAGGGCCTAGCGCATGTGGCCTATCGCCCGCGCGACCGGGTGGTGGGCATCTCCAAGCTCTCGCGGTTGGTCGACGCCTATGCGCGCCGGCTGCAATTGCAGGAGCGGCTGACCAACCAGATCGCCCAGGCGCTGGACGGTGCTCTGAACCCGCGCGGGGTCGGCGTTGTGATCGAGGCGACGCACGGCTGCATGTCGACGCGCGGGGTTCGCCAGCACGGCGTCTCGTTGGTCACCAAATGCTGGCTGGGTGAGTTCCGCACCGACCGCGGGCTGCGCGACGAACTGATGGACTCGCTGCGTTCGGCGCGGCGAGGCGCAGCGGACTAGAGGAGGGAACCTTTGTCGGGCGCCGTCATCCAATGGGACGAACAAGGGCCAGGAAACGGGGACCGGAAGATCATGGGCGTGCAGCCGCAGATCGACTACGAGACGCTGGACGACCTGGGCCTGGCCGCGCGCATCGTCGCGCGCGACCCGATGGCCGTACGCCTAGTCACCCGCCGCAACAACCAGCGCCTGTTCCGCGCGGCCTGGAGCGTGCTGAAGAGTCGGCCCGACGCCGAGGACGCGGTGCAGAGCGCCTATCTTAAGGCGTTCGCCGCCATCCACAGCTTTCGCGGCGGGGCCGCGCTCTCGACCTGGCTGACCCGGATTGTGGTCAACGAAGCGCTGGAACGCCGACGAGCAGGCCTACGCCGAACTGCGCGGCTGACCGGGGGGGGCGTGGTCGTCATGGAAGAGTACCGGGACAAGCTGATGCGTGGGTCGATGAACGGGACGCCCGACGACAGCCTGGCGCGGGCGCAGATTCGCCAGATGCTGGAGGCGGCGATCAGCCGCTTGCCGCAGGACTTTCGACTGGTCTTCGTACTACGCGAAATCGAAGGCCTGAGCGTTGAGGACGCCGCCCAAGCGCTGGGCGTGCCGCCGGCCACTATCAAGACCCGCCATCTGCGCGCGCGCCGACGATTGCAGCAGGACCTCGCCCCCGACCTGCGCGCGGCCCTGGAGGGCAGCTTCCCTTTCGCCGGCGCCGACTGTGACGCCATGACCGAAGAGGTCCTGCGCCAGTTCTGCGCGCCCGACCCTAATTCAAAAGGAGCAACCGACCATGACTGACCAAGTCCGTTTCCTTGACCGCAGGGCCGCCCTGACGGCCGGCGCACAGACCTTGTCGGCGGCCGGCGTGCTGGCCGTGCTGGGGGTGGCCACGCCCCGCGGCGCCTTGGCCGCCGCCAAACCCTCACAGGACGTGCAATTGCTGAACGCCGCCATCGCCCTGGAGCACGAAGGCATCGCCGCCTATCAGATCGCTGCTGAGAGCGGTCTCCTGTCGCCTGGCGTGCTCAAGGTGGGTGTGACCTTCCAGGGGCATCACAAGCAACACCGCGACGCCTTGGCCGACGCGGTCCGTCGCCTGGGCGGGAAGCCGGTTCAAGCCAAGGGGCTCAGCGCCTACGCCGCCGACCTGGGCGCAGGCGGGTTGAAGGACGAGGTCGGGGTGATGAAACTGGCCCTGAAGCTCGAGCGCGGGGCGGCTAACGCCTATCTCGGCCTGATCCCGTCGCTGGGCGGGACGGACTTGCACTTGCTGACCGCGCGTATGGCCGGGGACGAAGCCTTCCACGCCGCTATCCTCGCCAGCGCGCTTGGCGAGGCGCTTCCCCAGAACGCGCTGATGTTCGGTTGAGGTGATGACCCGGTCCATGATCTCCCCGCGTTGGGCGGCCCTTACCTTCGTCGTGGGCCTCATGACTTTCCCGCCGGTTCTGTCGCGGGCCGGGGCGGCTCCGCTTTCCGGCGATCCCAACCGGGGGGCGGGACTCTACGAGACGCGCTGCGGCGCCTGTCACTCGTTGGACGCCAACCGCATTGGCCCGGCCCACCGTGGAGTCTTCGGCAGGCGGGCGGGGATCGCGCCTGGCTTTACCTACAGCCCTGCGCTCAAAGCCTCTGGCCTGACCTGGACCGCAGTCAATCTCGATCTGTGGCTGACGGCGCCGACCAAGCTAGTCAAGGGCACATCCATGGGCTTCCGGCTCGGCTCGGCGCAGGAACGGGCCGACGTCATCGCCTATCTGGCCAGCCCGGCCGCCGCGCGAAGGGCGGGCCGATAGCCCCAAGGGCGGTCGCTTTTTCTCCAGGAAGTCTGTTAGGTCGAGGGCAAAGCGCCGGGAGCCCGCCATGACCGACTTCATCATCCACAACGCCCATCTGCTGGACGTCGCCGTCGGGGAGCGACGCGGCGGAGCGTCCATCCGCGTCGAGGCCGGCAAGGTGGTGGAGTTGGCCGAGGACGGCAAGGCGTTGGCCGCGGGGGCCGATGTCGTGAGGCTCGACGCCGGTGGGCGTACTCTCATGCCGGGCCTGATCGACGCCCACGTCCACGCGGCGATCACCACCATGGACCTGGGGGCCATGGGCCGGCGCCAGACCTCGTGGATCGCCATCGAGACCAAGTTCATCCTGGAGGGGATGCTGCGCCGGGGCTTTACGACCGTGCGCGACGCCGGCGGCATGGACCCGGGCATCACCAACGCCCTGGATCGCGGCCTGGTGAAGGGACCGCGGGTGTTCCGCTCGGGTCGGGTCATCAGCCAGACCGGCGGCCATGGCGATTCCTCCGGCGTCAGCCAGCACCCGCAGCTCTGCGCCTGCGATATCAAGTCCTCGGCCTTCAGCCACGTCGCCGACGGGGTCGATGCGGTGCGAAAGGCCGTGCGCGAAGAACTGAAGGCCGGCGCCCACCAGATCAAGGTGATGGCCGGCGGCGGCGTCGCCACGCCCTCCGATCCCATCGACATGGTCCAGTACACCGAGGCGGAAATCCGCGCGGCGGTGGAGGAGGCGGCCGCCCGCCGCACCTACGCCTTCGCCCACGCCTATATTCCCGAAGCCATCGAGCGGGCGGTGCGGGCCGGCGTGCGTTCGATCGAGCACGGCAACCTCATCGACGAGGCCTCGGCTAAGTTCATGGCGCAGCAGGGCTGTTACCTGGTCCCCACCCTGGTCACCTACGACCAGATCGCCGAGTTCGGGAAGAAGCTGCGTTTCCCCTCCGAAAGCCTGAAGAAGCTGGACGACGTGTTCGGCGCCGGGCTCGGCGCTTTGGAGATCGCTCGCCGCGCCGGGGTGAAGATGGGCTTTGGAACCGACCTGCTGGGCGAAACCCATCCGGCCCAGTCCAAGGAGTTCGTGCTGCGCGCCCAGGTGCTGCCGGCCGCCGAGATCCTGGCGTCCGCGACCCTGGTGAACGCCGAGATGATGGGGCAGACGGGCAAGCTGGGCGTGCTCATGCCCGGCGCCCACGCCGACCTGCTGCTGGTGGACGGCGATCCCCTGGCCGACATCTCGGTGCTGAACGGGCAGGGTGAGCGCCTGGATCTGATCGCCCGGGGCGGCGAGATCGTGGTGAACCGGCTGTGAGCGCGGTCCGCTCGGTCATCCGCTTTCGGGTGAAGCCCGGCCGGGAAGCCGATTTCGAAGCCGCCTTCGGCCAGACAGGCATGCTGACCCGCCCGCGGGCGATCGACGGCTTTCTCGGCGCCGAGCTGGTCGCGGCCGAGAGCGGCGGGGAGTACCTGGTGATCGGCGCCTGGCGCGACGCCGAGGCCTATCGCGCCTGGCAGGCCGTCTCGGCCGCCGACGCCCCGCGCGAGGCGATGCGCGCCCTGCTGGACACCCTGGCCGACCCGCGCCCCGGCGCCGTCTACCGGATCGTTTCGACCTCCTGAACGGGGCGCGGCTCCGCCCGCCATGGCGCCCAGGACACGCTCACGGCCTTGCGATCCTCGCATGGCCGAACGCCGGTTGACTCGGGGGCGCCTCGCTTCCATGTCCCCGACGCGGCGGAACGGCGACCGGAGACGATGCATCGACCGTCGGTTCGCTAGGCAGGCTTGTCATATTTTAAGACCGACGTTCGTCCAATTTCGCTGCGTTGCAGCATAAAATTCGATTTGAAACTCGATTTTCTCGGCCGATTGCACGGTCGAATTGTTGTGCGCTGCAACACGACAGGCGCGGCCGAAGGTTTCTTGAGGCCGTACCCTCAAGTATGCCCCCTTGACGCTTGGAAAAGGGGTTGCCAAAGGACCCCTGCCGCACGTCTAACATAGCGGTAAGACTTTGAGCTCCTCTCGGGGAGTCTGAAAGTCGCTCCCGTATCCGAACGCCCGGTTTCACGTACGTGAAAATTAGGCGCCACGGGTCGGGCGCAGCGAAGCGGCTCTCGCGTCTTGCCTGGTGCAAACCAGTCGTGACGACGGGCTTGTTTAGTTAGGGTGGGAGACGCTCTCGCGCGACGACCCTTCGGTCCAAACGTGCTAGACCAATCAGGAACTGGCGACAGATGCTCGACAATAAACGAAAGACCCCTTTCATCGCTCTCATCGGTGCGGTTGCGCTGATGGCGAGCGCGCCGGCGTTCGCGCAGGAAGCTGCCGCCCCGGCCGCTCCGGCCGCCGCCGAAGCTCCGGCCGCCGACGTTGCGGCCGTCCCCGCGGCTGACGCCGCCGCCCCGGCCGCCGAAGGCGCGGGCGACGTCGAACCCGCGAAGATCGAACATGCCGGCAAGCTGACCGTCATGCAGATGTTCCTTGACGCCGAACCGGTCGTTAAGGTCGTCATGATCGGCCTGGTGCTGGCCTCGGTCCTGTCCTGGACCCTGCTGGTCACCAAGCTCCTCGAGTTCGGCTCGCTGAACCGCACCTCGGATCGCTTCCTCGAAGCCTTCCGCGGCGCCAAGTCGGTCAACGACATGGGCCGTATCGCCGCCGCCGAAGAGTTCGAAGGCAACCCGCTGGCCGACATGGCTACTGCGGCGACCCAGGAAATCGAACTGTCGCGCCAAGCCGGCCTGTCCGTGAACGGCGAACACCGCGAAACCACCCTGCACCGTGCGGAATCCGCTGTCGGCGCGGTTCAAGCCTCGCTGGGCAAGCGTCTGTCGAGCGGCATGCAGTTCCTGGCCTCGGTCGGTTCGTCCGGTCCGTTCATCGGTCTGTTCGGCACCGTCTACGGGATCATGAACTCCTTCATCGGCATCGCGAACACCAACACCACCAACCTGGCCGTCGTCGCCCCCGGTATCGCCGAAGCGCTGCTGGCCACCGGTATCGG
>NZ_JAYRST010000108.1:0-8303 GCF_041920015.1 Phenylobacterium sp. | reverse complement strand
TGCATATGGCTCGGATAAGCGGCGGCAGCCCCCTTCGCATGTCGTCCTGGAAAGCGCGCAGCGCTTGTCCGGGATCTATGAACACCGAGCTTTCAGGATCTGGCGCCGCCGAGACGGATTCTGAAACGCATATGTTCATGGGTCCCGGTCTTGCTTCGCAAACCGGGATGACACCCCATGCGATAGCCCTGCATCCGGATGGGGGAGGAAAGGGTTGCAGAACACCGGCGGTTGCGCGGTTTGCGCCGTGGCCTGCCGCAGGTGCGAAGCAGCGTGCGGCCAAGCGCTGACGGAGAATTTTGCAACGCAGCATTGATTTTTTGTGCGTCGCAGCATATATCGTCTCCAGCATTTGGAGGCGATCATGTTTGCCGATTACAACAATGTCGAAGGTCAACTGGCTCTGGAGCGCGTGGTGTTTGCGGCCGTCCGCAAGGTGATGCATCGCCTGCGCGGCGAAGGCGCCCACGCCACCTCGGCCGCCTAAGAGCCAGGCCGATTTCGACGAAGACGGGCCCGCGGAGCGATCCGCGGGCTTTTTCGTTGCGCGGCGCTTCGCTCCCGCGGGCAGGCGATGGTAGCAAAGGGGCATGGCAGAGCCCGCCTTCACCTACCGCCCCTTCGAGCCGGCCGATGCTGAAGCGATGGGGCGGCTCTATTTCGACTCCGTGCGCGGGCTCGGCGGACGCCGATACAGCCAGGCTCAGGTCGAAGCCTGGGCGCCGGCGCCGTTGCCGCCCGAGCAGGTGCGGGCGCGGGCGGGCGACGGGCGGCTGACCCTGCTGGCGCTCGACGCAGCAGGGCAGGTGGCGGCTTACGGCGACCTGGAGGCCGACGGCCACATCGACCAACTCTATGCGCGCCCCGAGGCGGCCGGGACCGGCGTGGCTGGCGAGGTCCTCGACAGGCTGATCGCCGCGGCGCGGGCGGCCGGAACGACGAGACTGTATGTGGAAGCCAGCGAACTGGCGCGGCCGCTCTTCGAGCGCAAAGGCTTCGACTTGGTGCGCCGGCGCGATTTCGAGGTGCGGGGCGTAGCGATCCATAACTACGCCATGGCAATGATGCTGGCATGAAAGCCCTCGTCGACACCGACAACGCCCTCAGCGCGGGCGTGGCCGAGCTCCGCCGCCGCTACAAGGTTCCCGGAGCGTTTCCGCCGCAGGTGCTGGCGGCCGCCGAGGCGGCGGCGCAGCGCAGGCCGAGCGAGCATGCCGACCGGATGGACAGGCCGTTCGTGACCCTGGACCCGGCCAGTTCGACCGATCTCGACCAGGCCTTCGCCATCGAGGCGAGCGGAAGCGACCTGCTGCTGCACTACGCCATCGCCGACGTGGCCTGGTTCGTCGAGGACGGCGGGCCGATCGACGAGGAGGCCTGGCGGCGGGGGACCACCACCTACATGCCGGGCGCCAAGGCCGGGCTCTATCCGCCGGTGCTGAGCGAAGGGGCGGCCAGCCTGCTGCCGGACGGGCCGCGGCCGGCGGTGGTGTTCACGGTGCGGGTGGACGCCGAGGGCGAGGTGAAGCTGGAGGGCGTGGAGCGGGCGGTGATCGCCAGCCGGGCCAAGCTGGCCTACGAGACCGTGACGCCGGCCGACCTGCCCGCGGGGTTCGCAGACCTGGCCGCGCGGATCGCCGCGGCCGAGGCGCGGCGCGGGGCCGCGCGGGTCGATCCGCCCGAGCAGGAGGTGGCGGTGGTGGACGGGCGGCTGCAACTGCGCTTTCGTCCGCGCACGCAGGCCGAGGACCAGAACGCAGCGCTGTCGCTGGCGACCAACCTGGCGGTGGCCGGGGTGTTGCAGGCGCATCATACCGGCCTCTTCCGGGTGATGCCCGAGCCGGACGCGCGGGCCGTGGGCCGGCTGCGCCAGACGGCGCGGGCTTTCGGCCTGGTCTGGCCGCCGATGGAGAGCCTGGCGCAGTTCGAGCTGGGGCTCGACCCGGGCGATCCGAAACAGGCGGCCTTCATGCTGGCCATCCGCCGGGCCAGCGCGCCGGCCGGCTATGTGCCCTATCGCGAGGGCGCGCCGCCCTGGCACGCGGCGATGGCGGCGACCTATGCGCATGCGACCGCGCCGCTGCGGCGGCTGGCCGACCGCTATGTGGTGATGACGGCCCTGGCGGTGGTGAACGGCCGCCCGGTCCCGGCCGGGGCGAGCGAGGCCTTCGAAAAGCTGCCGGCGGTGATGGCGCGAGCCGATTCCCGGTCGGGCCAGCTCGACCGCGCGGCCATCGACCTGGCCGAGGCGCTGATGCTGCAGGCGCGCGAGGGCGAGAGCTTCCGCGCCGTGGTCACCGACATCGACGAGCGCGGGGCGCGGATGCAGCTCTGCGAACTGCCCATCGTGGCGCGGGTGACGGCGCACAAGGTCGAGATCGGCGATGAGATGACCGTGCGCCTGACCCGCGCCGACCCGGCCCAGCCCTCGACGAGTTTCCAGCGGACGGGGTGAGGGCGGATACCCTTTCTCCCCTGCGCAGCCGGGGAGGAAATCCACGCCGGCACTATAGGCGATCACCTTACCTTACCATGTGCGGCGCCCCTGGCCTCCGCGGGGGCTTGCGGCGCGGCGGCGGGGGCGATAGAGCAAATCTTGCATCAAGAGTCGGGCCTTCGCCCGACGCCAACCTGCTTCCCGAGCAAGGTGGCGCTCCCGCAAGGGGGGATGTGGCCGAGGCGGCAACGAAACGGGCGATCCCAGCTCCGTCCCCGGCCGATTTGTAGACGAGGGCGAAGTCATGCCGATCAAGATTCCCGACACCTTGCCAGCGCGCACCACGCTCGAGGCCGAGGGGCTGGTGGTGATGCGCGAGACGGACGCCGCGCGCCAGGACATCCGGCCGCTGCAGTTCGGCCTTCTGAACCTGATGCCCGACAAGCCGCGGACCGAGGCGCAGTTCGCGCGCCTGCTGGGCGCCACGCCGCTGCAGGTGGAGCTGTCGCTGATCCAGCTCGCTAGCCACACGCCGCGCCACACGCCGGCCGACCACATGTCGGCCTTCTACCGCACCTGGGACGAGGTGCGGGGCCGGACCTTCGACGGCTTCATCGTCACCGGCGCGCCGGTCGAGACCCTGCCGTTCGAGCAGGTGGGCTATTGGGACGAACTGCGGCGCATCTTCGACTGGACGCGGACCCATGTGCACGCCTCGTTCATGGTCTGCTGGGGCGCGCAGGCGGCGTTGCAGCACTTCCATGGCGTGCCCAAGCACCAGCTTCCGCAGAAGCGCTCGGGGGTCTATGCGCACCGGATCGTCGAGCCGGCCTCGCCGATCCTGCGCGGGCTGTCCGATGAGGTCGATATTCCGGTGTCGCGCCATACCGAGGTGCGGCGCGAGGACCTGCCGGCCGACGGGCGGTTGCGAGTGTTGCTGGAGTCCGACGAGTCGGGCCTGTGCCTGCTGGAGGACCCCGGGCAGCGGGCGTTGCACATGTTCAACCACCTGGAATACGAGGCCGGCACCCTGGCCGAGGAATATGCCCGTGACGCCGCCAAGGACCCGGACGCGCCGCTGCCGGCGCACTATTTTCCGGGCGACGATCCCACGCGCGCACCGTCCAACCGCTGGCGCAGCCATGCGCACCTGCTGTTCGCCAACTGGATCAACGAGATCTACCAGACGACGCCGTTCGACCTGGCGGCCATCGGGCGCTGAGGCGAGCGTCTGCGGCGGTCAGGGGCAGGCGATCACCAGGTCGCGGACCTCATGGAGATCGCGGGCGACAAAGAAAAAGGCCCCGGAGATCGCTCTCCGGGGCCTTCTATTTTTCGAACCTTAGAGGTCGATCAGGTGTTGCCGGGCAGCTTGCACTGGCCGGAGAAGGCGCAGCCGATGGCTTCGATCGGCTTCAGCTCGGCGGTGTATTCCATCACATAGCCCTTCAGGCCGTCGGAGCAGGCGACTTCCATATAGGTGGTGCCCTTGGCGGTCTTGCCGATGATGCGGGCGTTGGAGACCGTGCAGGAAGCCTTGCCCACCGCCTTCAGGTCGGCGGTCACCGAGCCGTAGCCGCTCGTGTCCAGCTTGGTGAACGAGCAGCGGTAGCCGGCGATCGGGGCGCGGGCGCAGTCATAGACGATCGGCTTGTCGTTCGGGCCGCCGAACACGCCGACGCCGCCGTCCGGACGGTTGGAGCAGGCCATCTCGACGATGTCCTTGCCGGCCGGGCCGGGGAAGGGCGCGTACTTTGAGACGTCGCAATTGAAGCCGGCGGCCTTGGAGAGACGGGTGTAGAGGCCGTTCTGCTCCATCATGGCTTCCTTGGCGTCGGTCAGGGTGCAGCCGCCCATGATGCCCGAAGCCTTGGCGCACTCGTAGGTCTGGGCGAGCTGGCCGGCGTCGACGCGGTACATGTAGCCCTTGCCGTCGTTGCAGGCCGCTTCGAAGAAGGCCGAGCCCGATTGCGACTGGCCGACGTACTTCCGGTCCTTCACCGCGCAGCCGTTGCCGGCGCTGGCGGCCAGGGTGTCGACGATGGCCAGGCGCTCTTCCTTGGTGCGCAGGGTGCAGGAGATGTTCGACTGGCCGCCGTCATAGAGCATGCAGTCGGTCGCCTCGACCGGCTTGGCCGCGTCGATCGGGGCGCTGGTCTTCAGGATGTAGCCCTGGGGCGAGCCCTGACAGGCGATTTCGAAATAGGTGGCCGTCGCGCTCTGGCCGATGCCGCGGACGGCCTCGGGCGTGCACTGCACCTTGGCGGCGGCGAGGATCGGGCCGAAGTCCGACTTCGGATCGGCGTTGCCGGGCAGCTTGCAGGCCAGGCTGGACGGCTTGCCGTCCGGGCCGGGGGTGTTCGCCTCGATGCAGGTGAAGGAGGTGGTGGCGCCGCCTTCCACCGCCGACAGGACGAAGCCGACGCCCTGGTCGCAGTCGATCTCGTAATAGCTGGTGGTCGTCTTGGCCTTCTTGTCGGCGTTCTTGCCGATGAAGCGGGCGTCGGCGACGTTGCAGGCGACGCCGGCGGCCTTGGCGAAGGCGGGAGCCTCGGCCATCCCCTGGGTACGCGCCTTTTCCGAAATCTCTTCGGCTTTCTTGCCCTGGGAAACGGCGGCCGGCGCCAGGGCCAGCAAGGCCAAGGTGGCGGCCAAGCCGGTGATGAATGGCCTCATGGTTCAAAAACTCCTGGGTGGTTCCCTTGGCTGCGGAGATAAGCCCCCGCAAGGGCAGTGGGTCAAGTTCGTCGTGAACAGCGCCTGAACTACGGCGGAGGTTGCATTTGCAACGCTCACGGGCGAGGCCCAAGCTGCAGGCCTATGACGGAAGGGGCGGGATTTTGCGCGACGGTTTCCAGAACCAGCAGGACGAAACGCCGCGGGCGCGGCTGAGCTATCCGTTCGCCGAAGGGCCGCAGGACGGCCAAGCGGTGGATGTGGCGCCCGGCGTGAAGTGGCTGCGCATGCCGCTGGGCGGGTCGCTGGCCTACATCAACGTCTGGGCGATCGAGGAAGAGGGCGGCTGGGCGATCGTCGACACCGGCATGGGCGGAACGACCACGCGCCAGGCCTGGCGCGCGGCCTTCGCCGGGGCGCTGGGCGAGCGGCCGGCGACGCGGGTGTTCGTCACCCACATGCACCCCGACCATATCGGCATGGCCGGCTGGCTGACCCGCAAGTTCCAGTGCCGGCTGTGGATCAGCCGGCTGGAGTTCCTGATGTGCCGCAGCCTGGCGGCCGACACCGGCCGCGAGGCGCCCGAGGACGCCCTGGCCTTCTATCGGGCGGCCGGCTGGGAGGAGGAGGCGCTGGAGGACTACCGCGCCCGGTTCGGCGGCTTCGGCAAGGGGCTCCACGCCCTGCCCGATTCGTTCCGGCGCCTTTGCCACGGCGACGTGGTGGAGATCGGCGGGCGGCCCTGGCGGGTGGTGGTCGGGTCGGGCCATTCGCCCGAGCATGTCTGCCTGTGGCAGGAGGAGCTCAAGCTGTTCATCAGCGGCGACCAGGTGCTGCCGAAGATCTCGTCCAACGTCTCGGTGTTCCCGACCGAGCCGGACGGCGATCCGCTGACCGAGTGGCTGACCAGCCTGGCGGCGATCAAGGCGCAGGTGCCCGACGACGTGCTGGTGCTGCCGGCGCACAACGATCCGTTCCATGGCCTGCATGCGCGGATCGACCACCTGATCGGCGGGCACGAGCGGGGGCTGGCGCGGCTGCGCGAGCTGATCGCCGAGCCGAAGCGGGCGGTGGACGTGTTCCCGGTGCTGTTCCGCCGCAAGATCGACCATCACGTGCTGGGCATGGCGACCGGCGAGAGCATCGCCCACCTCAACTGCCTGATCTCCCGCGGCCAGGCGGTGCGCGAGGCCGACGAGGCCGGGGTGATCTGGTACCGGGCGGCTTGAAGCGCCCCTGGGATGGCGCGAGGTCGCGCGAGGAGGAAAAGATTGGCGTCTTCGCGCGCCCCCGCGATAGCATACGGCGTAAGATCAAGACGCATTTCCGCAGGAGCGCATTTCCGATGACCGACCATATCCTGATCGAGAAGTCCGGCGGGGTGCTGACCCTGACCATGAACCGGCCGGAGAAGAAGAACGCCCTGACGCGCGCCATGTACCAGGCGCTGGGCGAGGCCATCGACCAGGCCGAGTTCGACAAGGACGTGCGCTGCGTGCTGATCCAGGCCAATGGCGACATGTTCACCGCCGGCAACGACATCAGCGACTTCGCCGCGGTGAACGCCGGCGACTCGAGCGCCAACGAGGCGCGGCGGGGCGGCAATCCGCTGCTGGCGGCGCTGGCGCGGGCCAAGACGCCGCTGGTGGCCGCGGTGAACGGGCGCGCGGTGGGCGTGGGAACGACCATGCTGATGCACTGCGACCTCGTCTATGTGGCCGAGAACGCGCTGCTGACCACGCCGTTCGTGAACCTGGCCCTGGTGCCGGAGGCGGCCTCCAGCATCACTCTGCCGAGCCGGATCGGTCATGCGCGGGCGTTCTCGATGTTCGTGCTGGGCGAGGCGGTGGATGCGAAGAAGGCGGTCGACTGGGGGATCGCCAACGAGGTCACGCCGCTGGGCGAACTGCGCGCCCGGGCTCGCGCGGCGGCCGAGGCGGTGGCCGCGCGCCCGCCGGCCGCGGTGGCGATCACCAAGGCGCTGATGCGCGACGAGGCGGGCCTGGCCGGGCGCATGGACGAGGAAGGCAAGCACTTCGCCGCCCAGCTCAAGAGCCCCGAGGCCAAGGAGGCGTTCGCCGCCTTCGCCGAGAAGCGCGCGCCCGACTTCAGCAAGGTGGCCTGACCCATGATCCGCTCCCGCTTCGGCGCCTTGACCCCCGCCCGCGTGGTGGCCGGCGACCATGATCTCTCGGGCCGCAACGTCGTCGTCACCGGCGGGGCCAGCGGCATCGGCTACGAGACCGCCAAGGCCCTGGCCGCGGCGGGGGCGGACGTGATGCTGGCGGTGCGCGACCGGGCAGCCGGCGAGAAGGCCGCCGTGGCGATGAACGAGGCGCTGGGCGCCGATCGCGTGGTGGCCGGGACGCTGGACCTGGCGAGCCTGGCCTCGGTCGGTTCGTTCGTCGACGCCTGGGGCGACCAGCCGCTGGACATCCTGATCAACAACGCCGGGGTGATGGCCACGCCGCTGCTGCGCACCGCCGAGGACCTGGAACTGCAGATCGGCACCAACCACTTCGGCCATTACGTGCTGGCGGTGGGGCTGACGCGGGCGCTGCTGAACGCCTCGGAGGAGGGGCGCACGGCGCGGGTGGTGGCGCTGTCGTCCATCGGCCACCGGCGCAGCGACATCAACTGGGACGACCCGAACTACCTGACCCGGCCCTACGAGAAGTGGGAGGCCTATGGCCAGTCGAAGACCGCCAACGCCCTGTTCGCGGTCGGCTACAACGCCCGGTTCGCCGAGCACGGCGTCACCGCCAATGCGGTGATGCCCGGCGGCATCATGACCCCGCTGCAGCGCTACCTGCCCAAGGAGGAGATGGTGGCGATGGGCTGGATGGACGAAGAGGGCAACATCCGCGAGGGCTTCAAGACCCCCGAGCAGGGCGCCTCGACCAGCGTCTGGGCGGCGGTCGGCGAGGAGCTGGAGGGGATCGGCGGGCTCTATCTGGAAGACTGCGCTCAGGCTGCGCCCTGGAGCAAGGACAACCCGATGAAGGGCGTCATGCCCTATGCGCTCGATCCTGAGTCGGCCGAGCGGCTGTGGGCGCTGTCGGAGGCGACGACGGGGGTTTCGGCCTAAGGAGCGGAAGTCTGGCGACCCGTTGTCATCAAGTCAGTTGAGAGTTGTTGTATGAGGTGTCTCGTATGACGGCGTTTGCGATGACGACGAGCTTTCTTGCGA
>NZ_JAYRST010000107.1:0-8339 GCF_041920015.1 Phenylobacterium sp. | reverse complement strand
ACAGGTGATCGACGCGCGCGTCGTCGCCCTGGTCTTTGTGAGCGACGATCCGCGGGGTGCGCGATGACCCGCGATATCGGCGAAGCCCTGGCGGGGGTGTGCGAAGAAGCCGCAGCCCTGATCCTGCCGCTGTGGAAATCGGAGCTGGAGGTCTTCCGCAAGGCCGACGAGAGCCCGGTCACCGAGGCCGACCGGCGCGGCGAGGCCCTGATCCTCGAGCGCCTGAACGCCCTCTTCCCCGGCGTGCCGGTGGTGTCGGAGGAAGACGCCAGCGAGTTCGGAACGCCCGACGCGATCGGGCCGCGCTTCTTCCTGGTCGATCCGGTCGACGGCACCAAGGCCTTCGTGCGCGGCGACCCGAACTTCACGGTGAACATCGGCTATATCGAAAACGGCCGCCCGGTCGCCGGCGCGGTCTGCGCCCCGGCCACTGGCGAGACCTGGTTCACGGCCGGCGGCAAGGCGATGAAGCGCACCGTGGGCGGGACCGCCGCGCAGATCGCCGTCCGCGCCTGGCCCGCCGGAGCCGCCGTGGCGCTGGTCAGCCACACCATGAAGGAAGAGACCGCGGTCAAGCTGGCCGAGCAGTACGGCTTCGACCTGCGCGAGCCGATGGATTCGTCGATCAAGTTCTGCCGCATCGCCGAGGGCGCGGCCGACATCTATCCGCGGCATGGGCCGACCATGGAATGGGACATCGCCGCCGGCCATGCGGTGCTGGACGCCGCCGGCGGACAGGTGACGACGCCCGACGGCGCCGAGGTGGTCTATGGCAAGGCCGCCGAGGACTTCCGCAACGGCTGGTTCGTGGCCCGCGGGGCCTGACGCCTCAAAGCCCCGCCAGCCGCGGGGCGAGCGCTACATAGCCGGCGAACCCCGCCGTGAAGGAAACGGCCGCGATCCAGAGGAACGGGCGGGCGATGTCGGTCAGGGTGACTTCGGTCATGGCGAGCTCCTGACAGGTCAACAGCGCGACCCTGGCCGAGGTTGCCACGCGGCTGCGACGAAAGCGCGATCCGGCGCGACGAGCCGGCCGGATCGACCGGAGTGATGCGCCGGCGCCACAGTCGACGCAGTTGCGACTAATTCTCATTGCTTATCGTTTGTCTCAAAACTAAGAACGCCTCGCAGTTTCATTCTTAAGTGACATAAGGGGCGATAAGTTGGAGAAGCGGCGGACAAACGGGATCAAGGCCTATGCGCGCAAGGCGCTGACGCCGGCGGCTGTGGCCAGCGTGGCCGGGCTGGCCCTGGCGCCTCAACTGGCTCTGGCGGACGATGCGGCCGACGCGCCCACCGAAGTCTCGGGCGTGCAGGTCGAAGGCCGCGCCAACCTGCAACCGGCCTCGCCCAAGTTCACGGCGGCGCTGATCGACACGCCCCGCAGCGTCACGGTGATCCCGCAGGAGATCATCACCCAGACCGCCGCGACCTCGCTGAGCGACATCCTGCGCACTTCGCCGGGCATCACCTTCGGCGCGGGCGAAGGCGGCCAGCCGCTGGCCGACCGCCCCTTCATCCGCGGCCAGTCCTCGGGCAACAACGTCTTCGTCGACGGGGTCCGCGACTCCGGCGGCCAGGTGCGCGACCTGTTCAACCTGGAGCAGGTCGAGGTCATCAAGGGCCCCGACAGCGCCTATAACGGCCGCGGCTCGGGCGGCGGCAGCATCAACCTGACCACCAAGCGCCCCAACCTGACCGAGGCCACCAGCGTCAGCGCCCGGGTCGGCACCGACGGCTATCTGCGCGGCGCGGTCGACGCCAACCTGCCGGTCGGCGAGACCAGCGCGGTGCGCATCAACCTGATGGGCATGCAGGGCGACGCGCCCGGCCGCAACGCCGTCGACTTCGATTCCTGGGGCGCGGCGATCGCCGCCGGCGTCGGCATCGGCACCGATACCCGCATCACCGCCAGCTACTACCACATCGACCGCAACGAGATGCCGGACTACGGCGTGCCGCTGTTCACCAAGCTGAGCGGCCCGAACGCCCCGCCGCGCACCGAGAGCGGCGTGCTCGACGTGCCGCGCGACACCTTCTACGGCCTCAGCGCGCGCGACTTCCAGAAGACCAAGGCCGACGTCTTCACCCTGACGTCCGAACACGACATCAACGAAGCGATCACCTTCCGCAACGTGTTCCGCTACGCCAAGACGCTGAACGACTATCTCGTCACCAACCCCGGCGACGGCGGCGCGGCCCAGTTCGTGAACGGCGAATGGTGGATGAAGCGCGGCACCAAGAGCCGCTGGAACCAGGCCACCACCGTCGCGGCCGTCACCGACTTCTACGGCAAGTTCCGCACCGGCGGGATCGAGCACAGCTACGACGTCGGCCTGGAGCTTTCGCGCGAAACCAACAAGAACGCCTCGTACGTGATCTACACCACGGCGGGCTCGGCCTGCCCGGCCGGCTTCACCAACAACGTCACGAGCGCCGGCGTCGGCGACTGCACCCGCGTCTTCGCGCCGAACCCGAGCGACCCGTGGCAGGGGATCCTCACCCGCCCGACCCCGTCGGTGAACTATACCGAGACGGTCGGCGTCTACGCCTTCGACACCATCTCGTTCGGCGACAAGGTGCTGCTGAACCTCGGCGTCCGCCACGACGAGTATTCGGTGAAAGGCCATGACGTTTCGGCCACCAGCGCCTCCGGCGTGATCACCGGGACCACGGTCACCGCGCGCAAGGGCGACTGGAGCTTCACCAACTACCAGGTCGGCCTGGTCTACAAGCCGACTGAGAACGGCAGCTTCTACGCCTCCTACGGCACCTCCTCGACCCCGCCGACCATCTCAGGCGGCGACCAGAACACCGCCACCGGCACCGGCTCGGGCAACCTCTCCAACGTCCTGCTCGATCCCGAAGAGGTCACCTCGGCGGAAGTCGGCGTGAAGTGGGCGTTCTTCGGCCAGCGGCTGTCGACCTCGGCGGCGCTGTTCCAGATGAAGCGCGAGAACGCCCAGATCCAGATCGCCAGCGGCGTCTACGCCCAGGTCGGCGAGACCGAGGTGAAGGGCCTGGAGATCGGCGTCACCGGCCGCGTCACCCGGCAATGGATGGTGTTCGGCGGCTACACCTACATGGACAGCAAGCTGGTCCGCGGCGCCTATAACAGCATCAATGTGGGCGACCGGCTGGCCAACACGCCCGAGCACACCTTCAGCCTGTTCACGACCTACAACGTGACCGACGCGCTGAGCCTGGGCGGCGGCGCCTACTACGTCTCCGACAGCTTCGGCGGCAACCAGGGCGGCGCCGGCGGCGGGAACAACGCCGTCTTCGCCCCGGCCTACTGGCGCTTCGACCTCTATGCCGGCTATCGCATCAATGATCGCCTGGACGTGCAACTGAACATCCAGAACGTGGGGGATGAAGAATACATCACCCGCACCAACGGGGTTCACCACGCCGACTTCGGCCCCGGCCGCCAGGCGATCCTGACCCTCAACGCCCGCTTCTGATCTCCCCGGTTTAGACGGACGTTGCGAGGCCCCGCCCGGCCCGGCGGGGCCTCTTCTTTTTTCCGGGCGCAAGCTTAAGGTCGCCGCACCATGATGATCCACATCCCCCAAGTGCTGACCAAGGACCAGGTGGCCCGGTTGCGCGCGCTGATCGACGCGGCCGAGTGGATCGACGGCAACGCCACCAGCGGCGCCCAGTCGGCCCTGGCCAAGCGCAACGAACAGCTCCCCGAGGACAGCCCGGCGGCCAAGGCGGCGGGCGAGGCGATCCTGGACGCCCTGTCGGCCAATCCGCTGTTCGTGACCGCCGCCCTGCCCCAGACCGTTTTCCCGCCGCTGTTCAACCGCTATGGCGGCGGCCAGACCTTCGGCGTCCATATCGACAATTCGATCCGCCAGAGCCGCGACGGGACGGTGCGCATCCGCAGCGACCTGTCGGCCACCCTCTTCCTCACCGAGCCGGAGGACTATGACGGCGGCGAGCTGCTGGTCGAGGACACCTACGGCGTGCACGAGGTCAAGCTGCCGGCCGGCGACATGATCCTCTATCCAGCCTCCAGCCTGCATCAGGTGACGCCGGTCACGCGCGGGGCGCGGACCTCCAGCTTCTTCTGGCTCCAGAGCCTGATCCGCGACGACGCGCAGCGCGCCCTGCTGTTCCAGATGGACATCGCCATCCAGCAACTGGCCGGCAAGGTCGGGGCCGGCGCGCCGGAGCTGGTCTCGCTGACCGGAACCTATCACAACCTGCTGCGGATGTGGGCCGAGCTTTAAGGTCGTAGCGGCTCGCGGAAAATGGAGCCATAAGGCCCCAGACAAGTTCCACGGGAGACCGCGCCATGGCCCTCGACACCGGCGACCAGCAAAAGACCTTCAACTGGGAAGACCCGCTGGACCTCGTCTCGCGCCTCAGCGAGGAGGAGCGCATGGTGTGGGAGAGCGCCCGCGCCTACGCCCGCGAGAAGCTGCTGCCGCGCGTGGTCTCGGCCTTCGCCCAGGAGCGGTTCGACCGCGAGATCATGACCGAGATGGGCGCGCTCGGCTTCCTCGGCCCGACCCTGCCCGAGCAGTATGGCGGCGCCGGCGTCAACCACGTCGCCTACGGCCTGATCGCCCGCGAGATCGAGGCGATCGACTCTGGCTATCGCTCGGCGATGAGCGTGCAGTCCTCGCTGGTCATGTACCCGATCTACGCCTTCGGCTCCGAAGAGCAGAAGATGAAGTACCTGCCCGGCATGGCGCGCGGCGAGATCGTCGGCTGCTTCGGCCTGACCGAGGCCGACGGCGGCTCCGACCCGGCCTCGATGCGCACCGTGGCCAAGAAGGTGGACGGCGGCTACGTGCTTAACGGCGCCAAGATGTGGATCACCAACGCCCCGATCAGCGACGTCTGCCTGGTCTGGGCCAAGCTGGACGGGGTGATCCGCGGCTTCCTGGTCGACCGCGGCAGCGAGGGCCTCGCGACCCCGAAGATCGAGAACAAGCTGTCGCTGCGCGCCTCGATCACCGGCGAGATCGCGCTCAGCGACGTCTTCGTGCCCGAAGACCAGATGCTGCCGAACGTCAGCGGCCTGCGCGGCCCGTTCTCGTGCCTGAACAAGGCCCGCTACGGCATCGCCTGGGGCGCGATGGGCGCGGCCGAGTTCTGCCTGCACGCCTCCAGGGAGTACACCCAGACCCGCAAGGTGTTCGGCAAGCCGCTGGCCGCGCGCCAACTGGTGCAGAAGAAACTGGCCGACATGCAGACCGAGATCGCCCTGGGCTTCGAAGGCGCCCTGGCGCTGGGCCGGCTGCTGGACCAGGGCGCCTGGGTTCCCGAAGCCATCAGCCTGATGAAGCGCAACAACTGCGGCAAGGCCCTGGCCATCGCCCGCGAGGCCCGCGACATCCACGGCGGCAACGGCATTTCCGGCGACTATCACGTGATGCGCCATGCCGCGAACCTGGAAACCGTGAACACCTATGAAGGCGCGCACGACGTCCATGCCCTGATCCTCGGCCGCGCGATCACCGGCGAAAACGCCTTCTAATCGGGCACGACGGCGCGCGCGGCTGGGCAGTCGCAACTCCCGCGCGCAGGAATTCGTCCGCCCACACGTTACGTTTACCGACCAGTGTTACCTCTCCTCCCGGGTTTCCGGGGGCATGGATGACCGCTCAGAGAACACCGCAGGAGACGGCGGCGATCACAGAATGGCTGTTCGAGAACAGCCGCGACGTGATGTTCGTCATCGGCGCGGACAAGCGGTTCAAACTGATCAATCCGGCGTTCCAGCGCGAGACCGGCTGGAGCGCCGAAGACGTCGTCGGCCGCCCGGCGCGCGATTTCATCCATCCCGACGAGGACGCCAGCGTCGACGAGCATGTGCGGCGGCTGGCCGAGCTGGGCTACAGCGACCACGCCTCGCGCATCCGCACCAAGGGCGGCGGCTGGCGCTGGTTCGAGGGCCGCGCCCAACTGACCGAGGCCGGCGAGATCATCGGCGTCGTCCGCGACGCCACCGAGGAACGCGCCCGCGAGGCGCGGCTGGCCGAGGCCGAACGCACCAGCCGCATGCTGTCCCAGGCCGCGGGCATCGGCTCGTGGATCTACGAGCCGGACGACGACCGCGTGGAGTGGTCGCGCGACATCCTGGCCATCACCGGCTACTCCCCCGAGGACATCGCCAGCGGCGCACAGTTCGAGGACATCCTGCATCCGGCCGACCGCGCCTGGGTGCAGGAGCAGTTCATCGCCGGCATCGTGCGCGGGGAATCGCGCTCGTTCGAGCACCGGATGAAGACCAAGGCCGGGCGCTGGTCGCACTGGCGGGTCACCTTCCAGACCGAACCGCGGCCCGGCGGCGCCTATGCGCTGCGCGGGGTCTCGCAGAACATCACCGAACTGATCGAGGCGCGCGACGGCGCCCTGCGCAGCCGCCAGAAGATCCTGCAACTGATCGAGGACTCGCCGTTCGGCGTGGCCATGTTCGACCGCCAGCTTCGTTGCATGGTGGTCAGCGACACCTGGCGGCGAGCCTTCACCGCCCCCGGAACCGACCCGATCGGGGCGGCCCTGGGCGAGGCCTTCCCCAAGGCGCCGCGCCAGCTCGTCTCGGCCCAGAAGCGCGCCCTGGACGGCGAGGTGGTCCGCGCCCGCGAGCATCGCTTCGCCGACGTGCACGGCGACAAGCGTTGGTTCCGATGGGAGGCGCGTCCCTGGCGCGACGTGCGCGGCCGGGTTCAGGGCGTGGTCTGCTATGTCGACGACATCACGCCCCTGGCCGAGGCGCGGCGCGAGGCCGAGGTCAATGCGCGGCGCCTGAAGCTGGCGCTGCACGCCGCCGAGGCGGGCGTCTATGAGATCGACCACGTCCAGAAGACCTTCTGGACCAGCCCCGAGTTCGAGAAGCTGGTGGGCAAGATGGGCGCAGGCTACGAGGAGGCCCAGACCCTCCAGTTCCCGCGCTTCCACAAGGACGACCTGGGCCGTGTCCGCCAGGCGTTCCGAGACATCCGCGACGGCAAGCGCGCGCCGGGCGAGGCCTTCGAGGCCAGGGCCCTGACGCCCAGCGGCGATCTGCGCTGGATTCGGGTCTTCCACCATCTGTCGACCGACCGGAAGGGCAAGTGGCTGAAGGGCGTCGGCCTCATCCAGGATTTCGACCAGCGCAAACGCCAGGAACTGGAGTTGATGGCCGCCCAGCGCGCGGCCCAGTCGGCCAGCGAGGCCAAGGCCGCCTTCCTGGCCAATATGAGTCACGAGATCCGCACGCCGATGAACGGGGTCATAGGCGTGCTGCACCTGCTGAAATCCGAGGCCCTGTCCGAGGACGGACGGCGCATGCTGGAGGAGGCGCTCTCCTGCGGCCACATGCTCTCCGAACTGCTGAACGACGTCATCGATTTCTCGAAGATCGAGGCCGGTCATCTGGAGATGTCGCCCGAGCCGGTCGACCCCAAGGCGTTGATCGAGGGCGTGGCGCGGCTGCTGCGGCCGCAGGCCGAGGCCAAGGGGCTGAAGCTGGCGGTGGAGGCGGCCGGCGACCTGGGCTGGGTGGTCAGCGACCCGATGCGGCTGCGCCAGGCGCTGTTCAACCTGGTCGGCAATGCGGTGAAGTTCACCCTGAAGGGCCAGGTCACGATCCGCGCCCGCCTGCGCGGCGGCGAGGCCGGCCAGATGCTGCGGCTGGAGATCGCCGACACCGGGGTCGGCATTCCCGAAGCCGTGCAGCCGCGGATCTTCCAGCGCTTCGACCAGGGCGACGCCTCGACGACGCGCAAGTTCGGCGGCTCGGGCCTTGGCCTGTCGATCACCCAGCGGCTGGCGCGGATGATGGGCGGCGACGTCGGCTTCGCCTCGACCGAGGGCGTCGGCTCGGTGTTCTGGCTGGAGGTTTCCGCCCCCCGCACCGCGCCCGTGCAAGCGGCCGAAGCTGCTGAGGAACCCTGGCTGGACGGCCTGCGCGTGCTGGTGGTCGAGGACAACGCCACAAACCGCATGATCGCCACCAAGCTGCTGGAGAACCTGGGCGCGGCGGTGGAGACGGCGGCCGACGGCCTGCTGGGCGTCGAGGCGGCTTCGCGCGGGACCTTCGACCTGATCCTGATGGACGTGCAGATGCCGGGCATGGACGGGCTGGAGGCTGCGCGCCGCATCCGAGCGCTGGGCGGGGCGCCGGCGGCGACCCCGATCGTCGCCCTCACCGCCAATGTGCTCGCCCACCAGCGCCGCGCCTATCTGGAAGCGGGAATGGACGGGGTGGTCGGCAAGCCGATCTCGCCCGCCGCCCTGCTGACCGAGATCGCCCGCCTGGCCGAGCCGCCGCTGGACGAGGAAGCGGCGGACGCCGCGGGGGCTTCGGCTGAATTCCAATTGCTCCCCCGCTGGGGGAG
>NZ_JAYRST010000106.1:0-9258 GCF_041920015.1 Phenylobacterium sp. | reverse complement strand
CGCCTAGAGCTATTGGAATGTCCGTGGTCGGGACCGTCCCGGCCGATATGTAAAGCGAGCGCATGAGCGACGAGAACGACAACGGCCGGGCCCCTGGCGGGCGAGCTCCCCTGACCCTCAAGCCCCGTGGGGCTGGATCGGTCAGCGCGGGCACGGTGAAGCAGAGCTTCAGCCACGGCCGCTCCAAGACGGTGGTCGTGGAGACCAAGCGCCAGCGCACCCACCAGGCGCCGGCGGGCAATCTGGCCGCGCCGTCGTCGGCCGAGAAGCGCGCCTTCTCGCCGTCGCAGCCGTCCGCGCCGCGTCCGTCGCAGGGCGCCTCCGACGGCCACGGCCTGTCGGCCGAGGAGCAACGCGCCCGCCAGCGCGCGATCGAACTCGCCCGCGAGCATCAGGCCCGCCAGGTGGCCGAGCAGCGCGCCCGCGACGAACGCGCCCGCGACGAGGCCGAGGCGGCCAGCGCCGCCGCGGCGAAGGCCGCCGCCGCCCAGGCCGCGCCGCCGCCTGCTCCGGAAGCGCCTCCAGAAGCGCCCAAGGAAGCGCCGAAGGCGGTTGAGCCCGCTCCGGTCCAGGCCGAAGCCCCGACGCCGGCTCCGGCTCCGGCTCCGGCCGCGCCGCCTGCTGCGCCCGCCGCGCCGCGCGCCGAAGCGCCGCGTCAGGACGCCCCGAGGTCCCACACCGCCGCGCCCGGCCAGACCCGCACCTACGAACCCTCGCGCGAGCGTCGCGACGATCGTCCGACCACGACGACCTATCGTCCGGAACGCCCCGCGGCCCGCTACGACAACGTCAATTTCGGCCAGCGCGCGCCGCGCGCCGACGGCCCGCGCCCGCCGCGGGACGACCGCGCCCCACGTGACGATCGCGGCCCGCGCAGCGACCGTCCGCAAGGCGACCGCCCCCAAGGCGCGCGCCCGCAAGGGGACCGTCCGCGGCCCAGCGGCGAACCGGTCCGCTATTCGGCCCTGGCTCCGCGCCCGGCGCCGGCCCGTGCGGGCGAGCGTCCCGGCGGCCCGCGTCCGCCCCGTGGCGCGGCCCCGAACGCTCCGCCGGCCACGCCTGAAATCCAGCGCGCCACGCGCCAGGCTCCGCGCCCCGGCGGCGAGAGCCGTCGTCCCGACGAGGACGAGGATACCCGCCGCAAGGCCGCGGCCGCCCCGAACAAGGCGATCAGCCGTGTGAAGGGCGCCGCCCAGCGCCGCGAAGGCCGCCTGACCATCCAGGCCGTGGCCGGTGACGACGAGGGCGCCGTCGAACGGATGCGTTCGCTGGCCTCGGTCCGCCGGGCGCGCGAACGCGAGCGTGAAAAGCGCAAGGGCGGAGCCCAGGAGCAGGCCCGCGCCGCGCGCGAAGTCGTCATTCCGGACGTCATCACCGTGGCCGAGCTCGCCAACCGCATGGCGACCCGCGGCGTCGAGATCATCAAGTTCCTGATGCGTCAGGGCGTGATGCTGAAGATCAACGACGTCATCGACAACGACACCGCCGAACTGGTGGCCACCGAATTCGGCCACACGGTCCGCCGCGTCTCCGAATCCGACGTCGAAGAAGGCTTCCTCGGCGAGGAAGACACCGACGAAACCCTGGTCCCGCGTCCGCCGGTCGTGGCGGTCATGGGCCACGTCGACCACGGCAAGACCTCGCTGCTGGACGCTCTGCGTTCGGCCGACGTCGCCGCTGGCGAGCATGGCGGCATCACCCAGCATATCGGCGCCTACCAGGTGCGTCTGGCCAGCGGCCAGGCGGTGACCTTCCTCGACACCCCCGGCCACGCCGCCTTCTCGGCCATGCGCGCCCGCGGCGCGGATGTCACCGATATCGTGGTGCTGGTGGTGGCGGCCGACGACGGCGTCATGCCGCAGACGATCGAGGCCATCCAGCACGCCAAGGCGGCCGGCGCCCCGATTATCGTGGCGATCAACAAGATCGACAAGCCCGACGCCAATCCGCAGCGGGTGATTAACGAGCTGCTGCAGCACGAGATCGTGGTCGAGAGCCTGGGCGGCGACACCCAGGCGATCGAGGTCTCGGCGCTGAAGAAGACCGGCCTGGACAACCTGATCGAGGGCATCCTGCTGCAGGCCGAGGTCATGGACCTGCGGGCCAATCCTGACCGCACGGCCGACGGCACGGTCATCGAGGCCAAGCTCGATCGCGGCCGCGGCGCCGTTTCGACCGTACTGGTCAAGCGCGGCACCCTGAAGCGCGGCGACATCGTCGTGGCCGGGGCCAATTTCGGTCGCGTCCGCGCCCTGCTCAACGAGCGCGACGAACAGCTCGACTCGGCCGGGCCTTCGGTGCCGGTGGAGATCCTCGGCCTGGACGGGACGCCGATCCCCGGCGAAGCCTTCGCCGTGGTGGAAAGCGAGGCGCGCGCCCGCGAGCTGACCGAGTACCGTACCCGCCTGAAGCGCGAGAAGGCCGGCTCGCCGGTCGCCGCTGGCGTGACCATGGCCGACTTCATGGCCAAACTTCAGGACAAGAAGATCTCGGAACTGCCGCTGATCATCAAGGCGGACGTCCAGGGGTCGGCCGAGGCCATCGTCGGATCGCTGGACAAGCTGGCCAACGACGAGGTCCGCGCGCGGATCATCCTGCAAGGCGCCGGGGCGATCAGCGAAAGCGACGTCACCCTGGCCAAGGGCTCGGGCGCGCCGATCATCGGCTTCAACGTCCGCGCCTCCAAGCAGGCCCAGGCCCTGGCCGAGCGCGAGGGCGTCGAGATTCGCTACTACTCGATCATCTACGACCTGATCGACGACATCAAAGGCGTGCTCTCGGGCATGCTGGCGCCGGAGCAACGCGAAACCTTCCTGGGCAACGCGCGCGTCCTGCAGGTGTTCGACATCACCAAGGTCGGCCGGGTCGCCGGCTGCCGCGTCACCGAAGGCGTGGTCCGCCGCGGCGCTCGGGTGCGGATCATCCGCGAGGACATCGTGGTGCTGGAACTCGGCACCCTCAAGACGCTCAAGCGCTTCAAGGACGAGGTGGCCGAGGTCGGCTCGGGCGTGGAGTGCGGGATGTTCTTCGAAGGCTTCCAGGACATCAAGGAAGGCGACGTCATCGAGTGCTTCAACCTCGAGGAGGTCGCGCGCAGCCTTTAAGGCGCCGCGATCCTGTCGGACGGTTCGAGGGCCCCGGGAAACCGGGGCCCTTTTCCGTGCGGGCTGAAGCAGAGGGACCGATGCGCCTGATCCTCATCGCCTGGGCCTGCCTGGCCTTGGCCGCCTGCGTCGCCGGGCCGGTGGGCAATCGCGAGGTTCCCGAGCCCGCCAAGGCGGTCGACCTGCAGCGCTATCTTGGCCGCTGGTACGAGTTCGCGCGCTACGAAAACGCCTTCGAGAAGGACTGCGAGGCGGTCACGGCCGAATACGCCCTGCGGCCCGACGGCAAGGTCTCCGTCCGCAATAGCTGCCATGAAGCGATGGTCCGCGGGCCGCTCAAGGTGTCGGACGGCGTGGCGGTTCCAGCCGGCGACCGATTGGGCGCCAAGTTCAAGGTCAGCTTCTTCGGACCGGCGCTGCTCACCAACTACTGGGTGCTCGACCGCGCCGACGACTATGGCTGGGCGATCGTCGGCGAGGGTTCGGGCCGGTTCCTCTGGCTGCTGACGCGCGAGCCGCGCCCCAGCCAGGCGGTGCGCGAGGCGATGCTCGCGCGCGTCGAGCGTCTCGGCTACGACACCCACATGCTTCGCTACACTCAGCATCTGAGAACCGGTCCATGAAACGTCTCGTTGTCCTGCTCGGCCTCCTCGCGCTCGGCGGTTGCGCCACCGCCCAGCGGTTCGACGCGGCCAGCGACGTCCACGCCCTGCTGGTGTCGATCCGCGACGACGACCCGGCGGCGTTCGAGCGCCATGTCGACCGGCCGGCCCTCAAGCGCCAGATCGAGGCCCGGATGATGGGCGAGGCGCGCAAGGCCGGGGCGGGTGATGGCCTGGCCGCCCTGGGCGCGATCCTGGCGCCGACCCTGGCCGACGTCGCCGGCGACGCCCTGATCCGCCCGCGCGTGTTCCGCTCGGTCGCCGCCTATTACGGCTACGACGCGGCGACCCCGCTCCCCGGCCCGATGGTGATCGGCAGCCAGTTGAAGCCGCTCGGCGAGGGCCAGGTCTGCGCCACCCGCAAGAAGGACGGCCCCTGCCTGCTCACTTTCACCCAGGAAGCCGGGACCTGGCGGCTTTCCGGCTTTGAAGGCGATCTTTCGATGCTGCGCGCCAAGGGCCGATAGGCTTAAGTCTCATCCAACGCCGTCATGGGGGAGGGTGCGATGGGCTACGAAGCGGCCTTGGCCGGATACGAGAAGTTCGCGTTCGACGACGGCCGCTGGACGCGCGACGTCTACCGGCGAGGCTCAGGTCCGGCCGTCATCGTCATCCACGAGATGCCGGGCTTACATCCCCTGGTGATCCGCTTCGCCGACCGCGTCGCCGCGGCGGGCATGACCGTCTACTGTCCGCACCTGTTCGGCGAGCCGGGCCGCCCGGCGAGCCATCCGCTCAGCGCCCTCACCATGCTGGGCGGCATCTGCATCCGGCGGGAGTTCAACGTCTGGGCTTCGGACCGGTCGAGCCCGATCGTCGAATGGCTGAAGGCGCTGGCGCGCAAGGTCCACGCTGATTGCGGCGGCAAGGGCGTCGGCGCCGTCGGCATGTGCTTCACCGGCGGCTTCGCCCTGGCGATGATGACCGAGCCGTCCGTGGTCGCCCCGGTGCTGTCGCAGCCCTCCCTGCCGCTGGGCGCCAGCAAGCCCGAGCGTGCGGCCGGGATCGGCGCCTCCAAGGCGGAGGTCGCCTGCGCCCGCAGGCGGTTCGAGGACGAAGACCTGTCGATGATCGGCCTGCGCTTCTTCGGCGATCCCTTCGTGCCCGACGCCCGCTTCGACACCTATCGGCGCGAGTTCGGCGAGAAGTTCGAGGCCATCGAGATCGATCCCAAGGACGCGCGGCCCGGCGGGTTGAAGCATCCGCATTCGGTGCTGACCATCAATCTGGCCGAGGACGGCCCGACCAAGGCGGCCGAGGCGCGGGTGCTGGCCTTCTTCCAGGAGCGGACCGGCGCGGCCTGACGCTTTCCGGTGGACTTCGCCAGGCGGGAAGCCTAGAAGCCCGCCCTTCTCCTGAGCCGTCGCGTCCGATCCGCGCGCCAGGTCGCAAGAGGCAGTCCAATGAAACATACGACGTCCAAGGGCCGCGGCGCCCCGGCCGGGCCGTCCCAGCGCCAGCTCCGCGCCGGCGAACTCGTCCGCCACGCCTTGGTCGAGATTCTCCACGAGGAGGACTTCGACGACCCGACCCTGCACGGCATCTCCGTCACCGTGACCGAGGTGCGGATGAGCCCGGACCTGAAGCACGCCGTCTGCTTCGTCGAGCCGCTGGGCGGCGAGCACGCCGCCGAGGTGGTCAAGGGCCTGAACCGCCATACCAAGTTCCTGCGCGGCCGACTGGGACGCATGATCGACATGAAGTTCACGCCGGATCTGAAGTTCCTGCACGACGAGAGCTTCGACGAGGCCGAGCGCATCGGCCGCCTGTTCGACGATCCCAAGGTGCGCCAGGACCTGACCCCGCAGCCGCCGTCCGACTCCTGGAAGGACGAGGACTGATGGCCCGCCGCAAGAAGGGCGAGGCGGTCTCCGGCTGGATCAATCTCGACAAGCCCTACGACTTCGGCTCGACCCAGGCCGTGGGCCGCACCCGGCGGATCTTCAACGCCCAGAAGGCGGGCCACGCCGGCACGCTCGACCCGCTGGCGACCGGCGTCCTGCCGATCGCGCTGGGCGAGGCGACCAAGACCGTCTCGTTCCTGATGGACGCCGACAAGGCCTATCGCTTCACTATCGAATGGGGCCGCTCGACCGCCAGTTTCGACCGCGAGGGCGCGACCACCGCCACCTCCGACGTGCGCCCGACCAGGGACCAGGTCGAAGCGGTGCTGCCCGACTTCGTAGGCGACGTCCTGCAGGTCCCGCCGGCCTTCTCGGCCATCAAGGTGGACGGCGAGCGCGCCTATGACCTGGCCCGCGCCGGCGAGACGGTGGAGCTGAAGGCCCGCGAGGTCTCGATCTACGCCGCCCGCGTCATCGCCGCGCCCGACGCCGATCACATCGAGATTGAGGTGGAGTGCGGCAAGGGCACCTATGTCCGCGCCATCGTCCGCGACATCGCCGAAAAGCTGGGGGCCTGCGCCCATGTCAGCGCCCTGCGCAGGACCCGCGTGGGACCGTTCGGCGAGGATTCGGCGATAACGCTGGAATTGTTGGAAGATTTGGGCCATAAGGCCCGCTGCTCGGAGGCATTGCTTCCGGTCGAGACCGCCCTGGACGACATCCCGGAGCTGGCCGTGACCGCCGAAGACGCCTTCAAGCTGAAGCAGGGACGGCCGATCGTTCTCGTTCCCCGACAGGTCGAAGCGCTGAAGGCCCGGCTAACCCCCGGGACTCGCACCGTTTCAGCCATGGAGGGCGGTTCGCTCGTGGCGCTCTGCGAGATGCGTGCAGGCAAGCTCGAGCCTTCGCGGGTCTTTCATTTGAACCAGAGCGGAGACTAACCGATGTCGATCACGCTTGAGCGTAAGGCCGAACTCATCAAGACCCACGGCCGTTCGGAAGGCGATACCGGAAGCGCCGAAGTGCAGGTTGCGATCCTCTCGGAACGCATCTCCAACCTCACCGAGCACTTCAAGACCCACAAAAAGGACAACCACTCGCGCCGGGGCCTGTTGAAGCTCGTCTCCCAGCGCCGTTCGCTGCTCGACCACCTGAAGAAGTCCGACCAGGGCCGCTATCAGTCGCTGATCGAAAAGCTGGGCCTGCGCCGCTAAGGACCGATGAGGTCGGCCCCCGGGAAACCGGGGGCTTTGCGTATCAGGCCGCATCTACTGCGCCGCTTCCTTCGCGTCAGGCCGAAGGAGACAAAGCGGCGATCCAGGCGTTCCCAAGTCGGCGCGCCTGCTACACGCCGAGGGTTCCACAGCAATCCTCATCGCCTGATCGTCTGGAGAGGATTTCGGAACCCCGACGCCCTGTCCGCCCCCGTTGGGAATACGCCCGCGGGATGAGAAAGAAGCAGAAATGTTCGATATCAAACGCAAGACCATCGAGTGGGGCGGCAAGACGCTGACCCTCGAAACCGGCCGCATGGCCCGCCAGGCCGACGGCTCGGTGCTGGCCACCTACGGCGAGACCATGGTGCTGGCCACCGCCGTCTACGCCAAGAGCGCCAAGCCCGGTCAGGACTTCTTCCCCCTGACCGTCAACTACCAGGAAAAGTTCTACGCCGCGGGCAAGATCCCCGGCTCCTTCCCTCGTCGCGAAGGCGCGCCGAGCCAGAAGGAAACCCTCACCTCGCGCCTGATCGACCGTCCGATCCGTCCGCTGTTCGTCAAGGGCTTCAAGAACGAAGTCCAGGTCGTCACCACCGTCCTGGCGCATGACCTCGAGAACGATCCCGACATCGTCGCCATGGTCGCCGCCTCGGCCGCCCTGGTGATCTCGGGCGCGCCGTTCATGGGCCCGATCGGCGCCGCGCGCGTCGGCTACATCGACGGCGAGTACGTCCTGAACCCGACGCTCGACGAGATGAAGGAGTCGGCCATGGACCTGGTCGTCGCTTCGACGAGCGACGCGGTGATGATGGTCGAATCCGAGATCCAGGAGCTCAGCGAAGACGAGGTCCTGAAGGGCGTCATGTTCGCTCACAACGGCATCCAGCCGGTGATCGAGGCGATCATCGAACTGGCCGAGCACTCGGCCAAGGAGCCCTTCGAGTTCACCCCGGACGACACCGACGCCATCAAGGCCGAAGTGAAGAAGCTGATCGGCAAGGATCTGGCCGCGGCCTACAAGATCGTCGCCAAGGGCGAGCGTCATGCCGCCGTCGGCGCGGCCAAGGAAAAGGCCCTGGCCGCCCTGGCCAAGTCCGACACCAACCCGGCCGGCGTCGATCCGCTGAAGCTGGGCGGCGTGTTCAAGGAACTGGAAGCCGACGTCGTTCGCCGCAACATCCTGGACACCGGCATCCGCATCGACGGCCGCACCGTCGACAAGGTCCGCCAGATCGTCTCGGAAGTCGGCGTGCTGCCGCGCGCCCACGGTTCGGCCCTGTTCACCCGCGGCGAGACCCAGGCCCTGGTGGTCGCCACCCTGGGCACCGGCGACGACGAGCAGCTCATCGACGCGCTGGAAGGCAAGTACTACGAGAAGTTCATGCTGCACTATAACTTCCCGCCGTTCTCGGTGGGGGAGACGGGCCGCATGGGCGCGCCGGGCCGCCGCGAAGTCGGCCACGGCAAGCTGGCCTGGCGGGCGATCCGCCCGATGCTGCCGAAGAACGAGGAGTTCCCCTACACGATCCGCCTGGTCTCGGAGATCCTGGAGTCCAACGGCTCGTCCTCGATGGCCTCGGTCTGCGGCTCCTCGCTCGCCCTGATGGACGCCGGCGTGCCGCTGAAGAAGCCGGTCTCCGGCATCGCCATGGGCCTGATCCTCGAAGAGGACGGCTTTGCGGTTCTGTCGGACATCCTGGGTGACGAAGACCACCTCGGCGACATGGACTTCAAGGTCGCCGGCACCGAGGACGGCATCACCTCGCTGCAGATGGACATCAAGATCGCCGGCATCACCGAAGCGATCATGAAGCAGGCGCTCGAGCAGGCTCAGGCCGGCCGCAAGCACATCCTGGGCGAGATGGCCAAGGCCATGGAAGCGCCGCGCGCCGAGCTGGGCGAGTTCGCCCCGAAGATCGAGACCATGAAGATCGCGGTCGATAAGATCCGTGAAGTCATCGGCTCGGGCGGCAAGGTGATCCGCGAGATCGTCGAGAAGACCGGCGCCAAGGTCGACATCGGCGACGACGGAACCATCAAGATCGCCGCCTCCGAGCAGGCCAAGATCGATGCGGCCCGCGAGTGGATCAAGTCGATCGCCTCGGAGCCGGAAATCGGCGCGATCTACACCGGCAAGGTCGTGAAGATCGTCGATTTCGGCGCCTTCGTGAACTTCTTCGGCGCCAAGGACGGCCTGGTCCACGTCTCGCAGATTTCCAGCGAGCGTGTCGCCAAGGTTTCCGACGTGCTGCAGGAAGGCCAGTCCGTGAAGGTCAAGCTCCTGGGCTTCGACGACCGCGGCAAGACCCGCCTCTCGATGAAGGTCGTCGACCAGGAAACCGGCGAAGACCTGTCGAAGAAGGAAGAGGCGACGGCCGAAGAGGCCTGAACCTCTCCTGCCTGAGACTTTGCGAAGGGCGGCTGCGGTGAC
>NZ_JAYRST010000105.1:0-9260 GCF_041920015.1 Phenylobacterium sp. | reverse complement strand
TGGCTTCCGCAGATCGGCCTGCATGTGGCCGCTGGAGTCGCCGCGCTCGTGGCCGGCATGGTCATGTTCGCCCTGCGCTGGATCGGCGGCGGCGACGCCAAGCTGTTCGCCGCTGCGGGGCTTTGGCTCGGCTGGTCGGCTGCGGTTCCCTACCTCGTCTATACCGCCTTGGCTGGCGGCGCCCTGGCTCTCTTCCTGATCAGCCTGCGCTCCATGTGGCTACGCGCCTATGTGGTCAACGGCCCGGCCTGGGTCGGCCGGCTCGCGACGCCCGGCGAGAGCGCCCCCTACGGCGTCGCCATTGCGGTGGGCGCCATGGCCGCCTTCCCGGCGTCGGCGCTTCTGAGCGCCTGGGGTGGTTTGTAAGCGGAGCCTTTAGGTCGCGTTAACCATGCGCGCGGCAATTAACGACGGATCGGCAAAACGCCGATCATCCGAATCGCAGGCGCCGCGGACCGCGGACGCAGGCGACCCAGGGCCCGCCCCGCGGGCGTCTTGAGTCCGCATCCATGGGCGCCGTCCGCATCGCCATCCTCGCCGTCGCCGCCATCGCCGCCATCGGCTTGGCCTTCATCGTGCGCAACATGGCGTCGCCGAAACGCCCCGAGCCGGCCGCCGCGGCCGCTCCGGCGGCGCGCCCGGTGGCCCAGGTGCTGGTCGCCAAGCGCGACCTGCCGATCGGTACGCGGCTGACCCCGGCGGATCTCGCCTGGCAGGCCTGGCCGGCCGATGCGCTCAACGCCTCTTTCGTCACCGACGGCGCCGCGCCGGCGCTTCCGGCTCAGATGCCCGACAAGGCGGTCCAGAAGGCCGCCCGCGCGGCCAACGACATCATCAGCGCCCAGAGCCCGATGCAGGCCTTCGAGGGCGCCATCGTCAAGGAAGCCCTGGCCGCCGGAGAGCCGGTGGTGGCGCGCAAGGTCGTCCGCGCCGGCCAGAGCGGCTTCATGGCCGTGGTGCTCCAGCCCGGCATGCGGGCCATGGCCGTTCCGATCAACGCCGAAACCGCGGCCGGCGGCTTCATCCTGCCCGGCGACCGCATCGACGTGCTGCAAAGCCGCCAGGGCGGCGGCGACGGCGGCGCCAAGACCATGGTCACCGAGGTCCTGATGCGCAACGTCCGGGTCCTGGCCATCGACCAGAGCATCGAGCCGGGCAAGGACGCCAAGACCATCGTCGGCGGCGTCGCCACCCTGGAGATTCCGGCCGCCGACGCCGAGGTGATGGCCCGCGGCAAGGCCCAGGGGGAGGTGCAACTCGCCCTGCGCTCCTACGCCGATATCGGCGGGCCGCCCGGCCGCGGCGGAACCGCCCGCGCCACCGCCCAGGCCGTCCGCGTCTTCCGCGGCGGGGAAGTCACCGAGGTCGCCACGCCATGACGCCGCGTATCCTGATCGCCCTGGCCGCCTTGGGGGCGGGCCTCTTCGCTCCGCTCGCCGCCGGGGCCCAAAGCACGCCTGGCGCGGCTCCGGCCATGGCGGCCGGGGTCGCCGGCCAGTCGGCCGTCGTGCGGGTCAACCTGTCGGGCGGGCCCGCGACCCAGTCCCTGACCTTGCCGAACGGCAAGTCGGCGATCGTCGAGCTGCCGGTCGACGTGCGCGACGTTCTGGTGACCAATCCGGCGGTCGCCGACGCCATGCTGCGCTCGCCGCGCCGGATCTTCATCATGGGCCTGAAGAACGGCTCGACCGACGCGGTGTTCTTCGACGCCGCCGGCCGCCGCATCCTCTCGCTCGACATCCGCGTCGACCAGGACCCCTCGGCCGTCGCCCAGACCATCAACCGCGTCGTGCCCGGCGCCCGGGTCAAGGTCGACGCCATGAACGGCAGCCTGATCCTCTCGGGCCAGGTGGCCAACCTCGCCGACGCCGACCGCGCCCAGCAGATCGCCCGCGCCGCCGTCGAGAAGCCCGAACAGGTCATCAACATGCTGGGCATCGCCGGCAAGGACCAGGTGATGCTCAAGGTGCGCATCGTCGAGATGCAGCGCAACGTCATCAAACAGCTCGGCTTCAATCTCAACGCTCTCCTGGGTCAACTCGGCGAGACCCAGTACACCTTCGGCATTTCGCCGACCTGGGGGGTCAACGGCTCCCTGCTCGGCGGAATATCCGGCGGCTGGCTGAGCAACACCACCAAACAGCCGGTGATGCAGTTCCCCTGCTCCTTCGACACTGAGAAGCTGTGCGATGTCGTAGTCCGCGACGCGACCCAGGCCAGCAACTGGAATACCGCCACCCTGAAGGATACAGCCGGCAGTCCCGGGCTCAACCAGGGCGAAGCCACGCTCAAGGCGTTCGAGCGGGTCGGCCTCGTCCGCACCCTGGCCGAGCCGAACCTCACCGCGGTCTCGGGCGAGGCGGCGAATTTCCTGGCCGGCGGCGAATTCCCCATTCCGGTCGCCCAGGACCGCTCGGGGGCGATCAGCGTCGAGTTCAAGCCCTTCGGCGTCGGCCTCGGCTTCACCCCCGTCGTGCTCTCCTCCGGCCGCATCTCGCTGAAGGTCTCGACCGAGGTCTCCGAAATCAGCAGCCAGGGCGCCTTCACGGTCAACAACGGCGCCAGCGGCACGGCCCTCACCATTCCGGCCCTCGTCGTCCGGCGCGCCGAGACCTCGGTGGAGCTGCCCTCGGGCGGGGCGATGATGATCGCCGGCCTGTTGCAGGAAAAGACCAAGCAGAGCTTCGACAGCCTGCCCGGCATGACCACCCTGCCGGTGCTGGGCAGCCTGTTCCGTTCGCGCGACTACCTGGCGGGCGAGACCGAGCTGGTCATCATCGTCACCCCCTACATCGTCGACGCCGTCAGCCCGGACCGCCTGCAGACCCCGGTTGACGGCATGATGATCGCCGACGACGCCTCGACCCTGCTGATGGGGTCGCTGACCAAGGCTTACAAGGCCAATCCCAACGCGCCTCGCGGGCGCACCTATCAGGGGCCGCATGGCTACGTGATCGAATGAGCGCATCCCGTTTCCTCGCCCTCGCCGCGGCCGCGCTCGCCCTGAGCGCCTGCGCCACCAACCGCGAAGCTCCGGTCGGCAAGGCCGATCAGCCGCGCACCCCGACCGAGCTCTGGCGCGCCCAGGTCAATACCCAGCCGGCGGAAATCCGCCTGGCCGTGCGGGGCGAGGGTCTGTCGGCGGCGCAGTCCGACGCCCTGGCCGCCTTCGCGGCCGACTGGCGGGGCGACGGCGGGCCCATCGTGGTGCGCGCGCCGGTGAGCGGCCCCGACGCCGCCATGACCGCACGCTCCACCGAGGCGGTGCGCGGCTTCCTGCTCGATCAGGGCGTCTCCGACGCCGAGGTCAGCGTCATGGGCTATGACGCCAAGGGCGACCGCGCCGCGCCGCTCGTCCTCACCCGCCAGCAGTATTCGGTCACCGTGCCCGAGTGCGGCCGCGAATGGACCAATCTCGCCCACTCCTGGAAGAACGAGGTCCAGCCCAACTTCGGCTGCGCCATCACCGCGAACATGGCCGCCCAGCTCGCCAATCCGGCCGACCTGACGCGGCCGGCCGCCTCGACGGCCGCCGACGTCCAGCGCCGCGAAGTCGTACTCGACAAGTACCGTCAGGGCGAGATCACCGCGACCAAGCGGGACGAGCAGGCCAATGGCGCAGTCGCCAAGGCCGGTAATTGAGGCGAGGCGGGGTTTCATGAAGCCGCATCAGAGTCACGATCCCTTCGATCCCGACTTCGACGCCGAGGACGATTTCACCTCCGTCGAGGACGCCTGGCGCGAACCGCCCCCGGCCGCCGCCGCCGCCGATCCTTTCGCGCCCGAAGCGCTGGAAGAGGTCGAGCCCGAGGCGTTCCCCGATCCGTTCGCCGACCTGGGCGGGGCGCGCGCCGCCGACCGTCCCGATCCCATCGTCATCGAGCCGGCGGGCGGCCATGACGAAGACCCGTTCGGTCTGGATGGAGCGGTCTCGCCGCCGCCTCTCGTCCATCCGGTCCACGACATGATCGCCGGCGCCGAGGCGGCCTTCGGCGAGAGCAGCCTGCCGCGCATCACCATCCACATCTTCTGCGTCAACGCCGCGACCGCCGAAATGGCCGGCCAGGCCGCGGCCGACCGCCGGATGGAACGGGCCACCGTCGTCACCCGCATGGGCGGCCTGGCCGCCGCGGTCGAGACCTATCGCAACGAGGCGACGCCCTCGCTGGTGATGGTCGAGAGCGCCGATCCCGGTCCCCAGCTCCTGGCCCTGCTCGACAAGCTGGCCGAGGTCTGCGACCCGGGCACCAAGGTCGTGGTCGTCGGCCAGGCCAACGACATCGCCCTCTATCGCGAGCTGATGCGCCGGGGCGTGTCCGAATACATCGTCCCGCCGCTCAATCCCCTGCTGCTGGTGCGCACCGCCGCCAGCCTCTACGCCGATCCCTCCGCGCCCTTCGTGGGCCGCCAGGTCGCGTTCTGCGGGGCCAAGGGCGGGGCCGGCGCCTCGACCATCGCCCACAACATCGCCTATTCGATCACCGAGCGGCTGCTGACCGGCGCCGTCCTGGTCGACCTCGACCTGCCGTTCGGCACCGCCGGGCTCGACTTCAACCAGGACCCGATCCAGGGGGTCATCGACGCCCTCTCCCAGCCGGACCGCCTCGACACCGTGCTGATGGACCGCATGATGGTCCGCTGCACCGACCGTCTGTCGCTGTTCGCAGCCCCCGCGACCCTGGACGCCGACTACGACATCTCGACCGAGGCGTTCGAGGAGGTCACTCAGAAGATCCGCTCGGCCGCCCCCTTCGTGGTGCTGGACCTGCCGCACGCCTGGACGCCCTGGAAACGTAAGATCCTGCTCTCGTCCGACGACCTGGTGATCGTGGCCACCCCCGATCTCGCCTCGCTGCGCAACGCCAAGAACATGATCGACCTCGTTCGTCGCGCCCGGCCGAACGATGCGCCGCCGCGGCTGGTGCTGAATCAGGTCGGCGTCCCGGGCCGCCCCGAGATTCCGGTCAAGGACTTCGGAGAGGCCCTCGGCCTCACCCCGGCCCTCTGCTTGCCCTTCGATCCCAAGCTGTTCGGCCAGGCCGCCAACAACGGCCAGATGATCGCCGAGGTCGGGCCGAAGTCGCGCTCGGCCGAGGGGCTCGACCATCTCGCCCAGCAGATCGCCCGCCGCGAGCCGCCGCAGGTCCAGAAGACCTCGCTGCTCTCGAGCCTGTTCAAGAAGAAGTAGATGTTCGGCAAGCGCCCCTCGGCCACCGACGCGCCCGCGCCGCGCCCGGCCCCGCCGCCCGCGGCGGACGGTGCGGCCATCGCCACGCGTCCCCAGCGGGTCGAGCCGGGCGCGGCCGCCGGCCCCGCGGTCGCCCCGGTCCAGACCCCGCCGCCCGCCGGCAAGCCCTCGGCCGGTCCCAAGCCGACCATGGCTTTCGAACAGCTCCGCGCCGCCCAGGGACCGGCGCCCGCGACCCAGGTCGTGCGCGAGCAGAGCGACTACTACCACGCCACCAAGGCCACGATCTTCAACGCCCTGATCAACACGATCGACCTGGCGCAGCTCGCCCAGCTCGACGCCAAGCAGGCCGCCGAGGAGATCCGGGACATCGTCGCCGAGCTGGTGGCGATCAAGAACGTCTCCATGTCGGTGTCCGAGCAGGACACCCTCGTCCAGGACATCATCAACGACGTCCTCGGCTACGGCCCGCTGGAGCCGCTGCTGGCCCGCGACGACATCGCCGACGTCATGGTCAATGGCGCGGGCCGGGTGTTCATCGAGGTGTCCGGCAAGGTCCAGCTCACCAACGTCCGCTTCCGCGACAACGCCCAGCTCATGAACATCTGCCAGCGGATCGTCAGCCAGGTCGGCCGCCGGGTCGACGAAAGCTCGCCGATCTGCGACGCGCGCCTGCCCGACGGCTCCCGCGTGAACGTCATCGCCCCGCCCCTGGCGCTCGATGGGCCGACGCTCACCATCCGGAAGTTCAAGAAAGACAAGCTGACCATGAAAAACCTGGTGGAGTTCGGCTCCATCAGCCCGGAAGGGGCGCGGGTTCTCGGGGTCATCGGCGCCTGCCGCTGCAACGTCATCATCTCGGGCGGCACCGGGTCGGGCAAGACGACCCTACTCAACACCCTGACCGCCTTCATCGACCCGACCGAGCGCGTCATCACGTGCGAGGACGCCGCCGAGCTGCAGCTCCAGCAGCCGCACGTGGTCCGTCTGGAGACCCGCCCCCCGAACCTTGAGGGCCAGGGCCAGATCACCATGCGCGACCTGGTCAAGAACTGCCTGCGGATGCGTCCCGAACGCATTATCGTCGGCGAAGTCCGCGGCCCGGAGGCCTTCGACCTGCTCCAGGCGATGAACACCGGCCACGACGGCTCGATGGGCACCTTGCACTCCAACAGTCCGCGCGAAGCCATCAGCCGCGTGGAATCAATGATTACGATGGGCGGCTACGGCCTGCCCTCCAAGACCATCCGCGAGATGATCGTCGGCTCGGTCGACGTCATCATCCAGGCCGCCCGCCTGCGCGACGGCTCGCGCCGCATCACCCACATCACCGAGGTGGTGGGCCTGGAAGGCGACGTGATCATCACCCAGGACCTGTTCGTCTACGAGATCAGCGGCGACGACGCCGACGGCCGGGTGCTGGGCCGCCACCGCTCCACCGGCATCGCCCGCCCGCGCTTCTGGGATCGGGCCCGCTACTACGGCCTCGAGCGCGAGCTCGCCGAGGCGCTGGACTCGGCGGAGTAGGGGATGCTCACCACGCTCCTCATCGCGGTCCTGGGCTTCATCGTCATCGCCGGCGTCGGCTTTGCGCTGTTCTCGCCGGCCGGGGCCGACGCCAAGGCCCTCAAGCGCGCCCAGGTGATCGCCGGCGGCGCCGAGGCGCGCGAGGCCGTCCGCCGCCGCCCGGGCGTCTCCGCCCAGGAGCAGCGCCGCAAGCAGATCCTGCGGACCCTCAAGGAACAGGACCGCCAGAGCAAGAAGGCGCGGCTCAGCCTCGAGGCCCGGCTCAAGCAGGCGGGCCTTTCAATGAAGGTCTCGACCTTCTGGATGCTCAGCGCCGCCCTGGCGGCGGTGGTGCTGCTGCTCGTGCTGGTGCTCGGCCGCTCGCCGCTCATCGCCATCGGCCTGGCCTTCGCCGCCGGCCTCGGCGCGCCGCGCTGGGTCGTCGGCTTCCTCGGCGCCCAGCGGATCAAGAAGTTCACCGAGGCCTTCCCCGACGCCATGGACATCGTGGTCCGCGGCATCAAGTCCGGCCTGCCGGTGCACGACAGCCTGCGGGTCATCGGCAAGGAGGCGCCAGAGCCCCTGGCCAGCCAGTTCAGCCGCCTGGTCGAAAGCATCGGCATGGGCATGACCATCGATCAGGCCCTGGAGAAGATGTACGACGAGATGCCCACCGCCGAGGTGCGCTTCTTCGCCATCGTCCTGGCCATCCAGGCCAAGACCGGCGGCAACCTGGCCGAGGCGCTGGGCAACCTCTCCACCGTCATCCGCTCGCGCAAGCTGATGCGCGAGAAGGTCAAGGCGCTGTCGGCCGAGGCGGTGGCCTCGGCGGCGATCATCGGTTCCCTGCCACCGGCCGTGGCCGTGCTGATCTTCATCACCTCGCCGGACTATATGGCCCCGCTGTTCAATGATCCGCGCGGCCACATCCTGCTGATGATCGGCGGGTTCTGGATGACCCTCGGCGTGCTCTCCATGCGCAAGATGATCAATTTCAAGCTCTGACGCATGGTCGAAACCCTCACCAATCCCGACAACCTCCTGGCGGCCTTCGTCGCGGTGGTCTGCTTTGCGACCATCGTCACCATCGCCATGCCGATGCTGCATCGGAACAACCTCGAGGCGCGGCTGAAGTCGGTCTCGACCCGGCGCGAGGAACTGCGCCGCAAGTCCCGCGAGGCGCTGGCCAAGCGCGGCGCGGGGACCAGCCTGCGCCACGTGGACGAGGGCCTCTACAAGAAGGTCGTCGACCGCCTGCAGCTCTCGCGCCTGCTGGAGGACCCGCAGGTCGTCGACAAGCTGGCCCAGGCCGGCTACCGCGGCCCGCGCCCGGTCTCCACCTTCTATTTCTTCCGCTTCGTCCTGCCGTTCGTCTTCGCCGCCCTGACGGCGATGTACCTGTTCTTCATCGACGGCTTCGGCATGCCCACCATGACGCGGATCGCCCTGTCGGTGGGCGGGCTGACGGCCGGCTACTACGCGCCGAACCTCTACATCACCAACATGGCCCAGAAGCGCCGCGAATCGATCGTCGGCGCCTTCCCGGACGCCCTCGACCTGCTGCTGATCTGCGTCGAGAGCGGCATGTCCATCGAGGCGGCGATCCAGAAGGTCAGCCAGGAGATGGGGGGCGCCTCCATCGAACTGGCCGAGGAACTGACCCTGCTCACGGCCGAGATCTCCTACCTGCCCGAACGGCGCCTGGCCTATGAGGGCCTGGCGCGCCGCACCAACCATCCGGGCATCAAGTCGGTCATGACCGCGATGATCCAGGCCGAGCGCTACGGCACGCCGCTGGGCGCGGCCCTGCGCGTCATGGCCAAGGAAAACCGCGACATGCGCCTTGCTGCGGCCGAGAAGAAGGCCGCCCAGCTTCCCGCCAAGCTGACCGTGCCGATGATCGTCTTCTTCCTGCCGGTGCTGTTCATCGTCATCCTCGGCCCGGCCGGCCTGCGCGTCTACGACATGATGTCGGCGAGCAGCGTCGGCGGCTGACGGCCAAGAGTTCACTGGCCCGCCGCGCGAAAACCGGCTTCAGTCCCGATCGGTTCAGTCAGCAGGCAAGACCATGACCCGGCCGCCCAAGAAGAGCGAAACCCTCGAGATCCGCCTCCCGCACGCGGCCAAGCAGGCCTTCATGGCCCGCTGCCAGGCCGAGGGCGTCAGCGCCAGCCAGGCCCTGCGCGGCTTCATCGAGGCGCAGATCAGTCCCCTGCCGGCCTCCGCGCCGCAACGCCGGCGCGCCTGGCTCAAGCCGGCTCTCGCGGCGGCCGCGGCCCTGGCGGTGGGCGCCACGGCCCTGCCGTCCCTGGCCGGCCAGGTCGACCGCAGCGGCTTCGAGCGTTTCGACCTCGACCACTCGGGCGCCGTCACCCTGTCGGAGTTCGCCCGCCTGGATCGCAACGGCGATGGCGTGGTCAGCCTCGACGAGTTCCGGCGCCGCTAGATCGTGCTTGGATTTGATTGAATCGCGGGATTCCGGTTTTGGGCGGATCGTGATTCAAGATGTGGGCTGGGCGGAGGCCAGCCTGCATGGTTCGACCCTATTCGATGGATCTGCGAGAGC
>NZ_JAYRST010000104.1:0-9490 GCF_041920015.1 Phenylobacterium sp. | reverse complement strand
TCCCATTCGCCCCATGCGCCGATGCGTTCTCGGCGTCCGTCGGTGATGTTCCAGTAGGTCTGCGGCCCCATCATCGCGTTGCCGGCGACCGCGGGCCACCAGTCGTTGAGATCGGCACGGTAGGCTTCGAGGCCGGCCCGGAAGGTCCCGCCATTCTTCAGTGGAACGGTTGCGGCGACGGCGGCGCTGAGGTCGCGGCCTTGGCTGTTCATCGGCATGCCGCCGGTGGCCGAGCCGCCCTTATCGCTCAGGAAGTTCATCTCATGGTCGACCGAGCGCCACGAAGCGCGGGCGGTGAGGTCGCCCCACTCGAACGCGCCTTCATACCGCAGATCGGCGAAGACGCTGTCGTTCTCGGTCAGGTCCATCCGCTGGGTCGGAAAGCCTTCATAGGGCGCGAAGTGCTTGCCCAGGCGCAGGCTGATCACCCCTTCGCCGGCCACGACGCCGAGGGTCAGAGCTTGATCGTAGGCTTCGTAGAGGGTGGAGCGCACCCGGTCGCCGCCGCCGGTGCGATAATTTTCGGCGCGGTTCCAAGAAGCTTCGTAGCTCAGGCTTGCGCGGGGGCCGGCGACAGTGACCTGGGCCGAGGCGTTGATCGCATCGGCGACGCTCCGATAGGTCACCCCGATCTCGCCGCTCACCTGCAGGCCTTCGTCCGGTTGCGCGAAGACGGGCCCCTTGGTGATGATCGCGATCACGCCGGCGATATTGTCGCCCCCGGCGCTTACCGGCGAGAGAGTCGGCAGGATGGAGATGGCGTCGACCCGGCTTGGCGACACATAGGACCCTGGCGGGTTCATGCTGTTCGGGCAGAAGGCGGTGATCTGGACCCCGTCCACCGAAACCAGCACACGACTTTCGCCAAGGCCGCGGATTGCCGGAAGGCTGGAGATGCCGCCGTTGGCGTAGAGCGACACGCCAGGCTCGTTCTCGATGATCGACATGCTGTCGGCGCTTGCTCCGCGGCGGCGCAGCAGCGCTTCGCCGGTGATCGCCTGTTCGGCGGAAGCGGCGGTTGCAGCAGGCGCCAGATTCGCTTCGATCGGCGGCAGGGCCGTGGCGGTCTGGGCATGGACGAGGCGAGGGGCGGCGAGCGCGACGAACGCAGCGCCGGCCATGAGTGCGGCGATACGGCCGCGGCCTTGAGGAAACATGGGTACAGCCTTTGGCTAGGAGGGCGTTTGCGCGACGACCAGGCGCCGGAAGACGATCCCGGCGCGACTTCAGGCCGATCCAGGCGGCCCTGTGGGCGGCGGACGGATGACGCCGACTCGATAGGCTGGAGTTTGCGCCGTCCGCTCAAGGGCGGGCTGCATGGTCGTCCAGGCCATTGTGGCGACGAACACAATGGGCTCCACGGCGGCGCCGGCATGGAAGCCTGAGAAAACACAAGCATGGTCTGGCGCCGGCTTTGCGGGCTTGCGCCCGTCGTGCGCTGGCTGATGTACGGTTGCGTGGCCGGGATGCGCCTGAACCGACGGCGCGGACACGCCTGTGCAAGGCGCGATCATCGCTGCGCCGGCTTGGGCGCCGGGAACGAGCATGTAGCCTGACGGAACCAGTATGCGAATCGCGATTGCAAGGCACGCCAGCAGCAGCGCCAGCAAGGAGGCCCTCATTCGCTCTCTGATCACGTGCGGAAACACGGACGCCTCAGGATTTCCCCAGCTTCGCGGCGGGACGGCGGAGCCGCCTCTGCGAGTAGGTGCAAACTTTCGGAGGCATAGGCGCACGCGAGACGCACGCGTGTATTGTTCCAGCACAAACTGACGCGTCGAAGCAGTCTTTATCCGCAGGGTTGTTGCAGGCCCTACACCGTGATCTCGAAGGTTCCCGCCGATTGTGGCGAGGGCGGAAGCTCGGCTTCCCGATGGGGCGGCCCTCGGAGAGCCCGCACACGCGCTTGTTTCGCCCTCAAGCCGGCGCCATCGACAGTGATGGCCATCGACGGACCCAGCCTTTCGGCCCGTACCTGATCTGCGCCTTGGCCCCGAGATCATGGCGCTGATCACCGAGGCGGCGACGTAGCCTCCGTGCGCCCCTCGTACTCGCCGCGTCAGTCACGGTTTCCCTCCGCCAGGGCGCGGAGCGCGGCGAGGTCGTGGATAACGAGGCGCTGGCCGTTGTTGGCGAGCAGGCCGGCCTTCTCCCAAGCCGAGACTATCCGGCTCGCGGTGTGCAGAGTGGTGCCGGCAAACTCGGCGAGGTCCTTGCGGCGCAGAGGAATCTCGATTGTTGCGCCGCACGTGCTATCGCTGCCAGCTTGCGCGGCCAAGCGCAGAATAGCGTGAGCCATGCGTTGCTCGGCGCGCTGCGTAGTGAGTTCTCGCACGCGTTCCTGTAGTTGCGCCATGCGTGTGCCGAGCACACTGATCACGTTAAGCGAGATGGCCGGATAGCGAGCCATGAGGTCCATCAAGTCCGTCTCCCGCCATGCCAGCATGGTGGCCGGTTCGATGGTGACCGCATCGGCGGGGAAACGATGGTCGGTAAAGAGCGGCAAGGTCCCAAACATCTCGCCTGGGCCGATGAAGCGGACGATGGTCTGTCCGCCGTCGCTGCCGGTCTGTACGATGCGGACACTGCCGGTAGCGAGGGCGTAGGCTTGGCCCGTCCGCTCGCCCTGCTTGAAAATGACGGCGCCCTTGGACACCCGCTCCGTCCGCATGGCCGTACGGACCTCCTCGAGGGCGCCATTCGGAAGTGACCGGAAGAGTTCGAGCCGGCCGATCTGGTGAAGTGAAATCGCCAACGCCATGCCCAGGCCGTCGTAAAACTGCTCCTCGCGTCACCGACGGCAATGCAGCGCAAGGGCAGGACGCCGTCGTTCCTGAAATCGTCACGCGATTTGCGCTGGAACAAACTCGGCTCTGCGATATCGAATTATATGAGAACGACTTGCAATAGCAATTTTGGCGGCCGTTCATGCCTTCTTCCTTCACTCGCTTACCGGCCATTCCGTCCTTCTACGGGCCATGCGCCGTATCGCTGCTGAGCGCCCTGATGGTCTCGGTCAGCCTCCTGCCGCAATCCGCGAGGGCCCAGTCGGCGACGCCGGGCGCAGTCGAGGAGGTCGTGGTGGTCGCGCCGCGCAGCCCCGTGGTCGCCAGGCTAGAGGCGGCCGCCGGCGGGACCGCGATCGTCTCAACGCAGGCCATGCCCGTCAGCGCCAACCTCACCCTGTCGCGTGCGCTTGCCGATGTCCCGGGCGTGGTGGTGCAGGACTTCTTCGGTGGGAACGACCAGCCCCGCATCCAGATCCGTGGATCGGGGTTGCAGCAGAATCCCGTCGAGCGCGGTGTGTTGATGCTGCGCAACGGCCTACCGCTCAATCGCGCCGACGGCTCCTATATCGTCGGCTTCGCCAATCCTGGCGAAGCCCAGGCGGTCGAGGTCTATCGCGGCTACATGGCCAACCGGCTGGGCGCGACGGTGCTGGGCGGGGCCCTCAACCTGATCTCGCCCACGGGCCGGAGCACGCCCGGCGTGGCGCTGCAGGCGAGCGGCGGAAGCTTCGGCCAGGTCGGCGCGACCGCCCAGGCTGGTTTCGCCGGAGATCGCGTCGACGGTCTGTTGCGCGCCGACATCACTCGGCGCGACGGCTACCGCAACTACAACGACTCCCGCCGCACGAGCATTGGCGGCAACGTTGGCGTGCGTCTGTCCGATAACGTAGCGGTCCGCGTCTTCGCCAGCTACGCCGACCTTGGCTTCGACGTCTCCGGACCGCTGACTCGAAGCCTCATGGAAAACGACCCTCGCGCTGTGTTCACGGGTCCGACAGTGACCCCGGCGGGTGCGATTAATCCCGGCCCCAATGTCGTGCGCGACCGCCCGCGCCGGGAAGCGATCCAGGTCCAGGCCGGCGCGCGGGCGACGGGCGTCTTCGACGCGCATGTCGTCGATCTCGGCTTCGGCTACGCCAGCACGGACGACATGTTCCGTTTTCCCATGTCGGCGGGCGTCCGAGAGACCGAAGGTGATGACGTGACCCTGGTGGCGCGCTACGCGTTCAAACCGGATGCCGCCCGGACGCTCCCGCTGTTCGAAGTCACCGCCCAGTACGTGACCGGCTCGGCAGACCGGGACAACTATCTGAACCTCTCGAGCCGGCGTGGTGCGTTGTTCGGGCGCAGCCGGCTGAAGGCCGATACCCTGGCCCTCAACGCCGGTTTCAACGTCCCACTGGGCGAAGGGCTGACGTTGTCGCCGTCGCTCTCTTGGTCTCGTGCCAGCCGCGACAACAGCGACCGCTACGGCCTGCCGACGCGGCCGACGGCTGCCTATAGCCCTGCCAGCCCGACCGTCGCCCTGCCCAACGGGGCGGTCCCTGCGGTCAGTAGCAGCTACGCCCGGACCTACGAGAGCTGGAGTCCGGCCCTCGGTCTGACCTGGCAAGTTTCCGAGAGCCAGACGCTCTTCGTCGCGGCGAGCCGCAGTTTCGAGCCGCCGACCCATGACGACTTGCTCGCTACCGTAGGCGGCACGCCCAACAGCAGCCCTGGCCGCCCCAATCCCGCAGCTCCCGCCACGCCCGCGGCGGTCTTCGTCACGCCCGCGCTCAAGGCCCAGCGCGCGACGACGCTCGAGGCGGGCTGGCGCGGCGATGCAGGAGTCCTGTCATGGGACGCGGTCGTCTACTACTCCTGGGTCCGCGACGAACTGCTCAGCCTGCGCGATGAATCGGGCGTCTCGCTGGGAGCCGTCAATGCGCCGCGCACGCGGCATCTCGGCGTCGAACTCGGTCTGACGGCGGAACTCTCGCCGAGCCTCGAGGGCCGTCTCGTCTATACCTATCAGGACTTCCGTTTTCGGGACGATCCTCTGCGCGGCGACAACCGCCTGGCGGGCGCCCCGCGCCACTGGGTCAATGCGGGGCTGACCTGGCGGCCGGAGGAGCGGTGGGTCCTGCGGGGAGACCTGCGGTGGATGCCGGAGAAGACGCCGGTCGACAACCTCGGCACGCTCTACAACGCCTCCTACGCGACGGTGGACCTCCGCAGCGAATACCGGCTGAGCGCCGCCGTGACAGTCTTCGCGGAGGTCACCAACCTGTTCGACGAGACCTATGCGTCCTCCACGCTGATCGTCGACGTGGCGCGGCCTGACCAGGCCGCTTTCCTGCCGGGCGACGGGCGTGCGTTCGGCGGCGGCCTCAAGCTCAAGTTCTGACCAGAAAGGTAAGACCCATGAAACATCGTATCCTTCTCCTGGCGGCAGTGGCCGCGCTAGTTGGGCCAGGCGCGGCCCAGGCGAAATCTGCCCGGCTCGACATCGAGCAGCTGAGCTACGACACCGTCCACGACGCGGCCCGGCGCGGGGTCATCGCGCTCGACGGCCAGGGCCGGCCGCTCACCTTCCTGCTCCGTATCGACAAGGGCCAGGTCCTGCCGCCGCACGGCGCGAACGGCGGCGTTCGCCTACTGACCGTGATTTCGGGCACGCTATTCTGGGGGGACGGTGACAGGATGGATCCTAGAGCGGAACGCACCTTCGGCCCCGGCAGCGTGATCGTCGTGCCCGCGCAAGGCGGCGAGCACTGGGCCGCGGCGCGAAAGGACGACGTGCTGCTCCAGGCTGTGGTAGTCGGCGACGGTGCGCTCACGCCCGAGGCGGCCGCGCAGGTCACACCATGACCGGCGTCGAGGGTCTAGCGCTCGCGCGCGTGCTGCACGTGCTGGGCGTCGTCGTCTGGATCGGCGGCGTTTGGATGGCGACCACCGTGGCGTTGCCGGCGGTGCGGCGTGGCGCTCTGGGCCCTGATCGCCTGGCTGCATTCCAGGCGATCGAGCGGCGCTTCGTCTGGCAGGCGCGAACCGCCGTGCTGGTGGTCGGCGCCTCCGGCCTCTACATGGCCGACCGCCTCGACCTTTGGAGCCGTTTTGCGGACGCCCGCTTCTGGTGGATGCACGCCATGGTGATCGTCTGGGTGCTGTTCTTCCTGATCCTGTTCGTCGGCGAACCGCTGGTGCTGCATCGCTATTTCCCGTCCTGGGCGCGGCGCGATCCGGAACGGGCGTTCGCCACCTTGCACTGCGTCCACGTCGTGCTGCTGACGCTCGCCATGGTGACGGTCTTCGGCGCCATGGTCGGCGCTCACGGCTGGCTGTTGTTCTGAGGAGGCTGCCGCCTTGGCGAGCCTCGTCTTCGTCATCGACGGCCTGCACTGCCATTGGCCGCGATCTGCCGGAAAATAGGGCTTGATCCTCCAGGGGCTGGAGGATGTAGACCAAACCCATGACGTCGCCCACGACCAGCAATCTGTCGGGACACGCCGGTCGCCAGACCGGCCAGGGGCGTAATCTTGTAACCCGTTCCCCTGACACGAGAGTCTGGTTATAGGGTCGCGCATGTCGGGGCTTTTCGCATCATGGCGCAGCTTCGGAGCGGTCCTCGCCGCTCTGCTGATCGCCGTGCTGGCCCTGGCGCCCAGCCTCGACAAGTTGATCTGTCGCGACGAAGCGCTCCTCGCCGTCGCTGAAGTCTCACTGGATGGCAAGGCCTCCTACTTGGACGCCGCTGGCCAGGACCAGGACGACCACGCCGACCCGGACATCTGCATCCACGGCCATTGCCACCATGGCGCGCCGTACCTGTCGGCGCCGATCGGCGAGCTAGCGATGCTCGACGCCCTGCCTGACCATCACGAGCTAACGCTTGGCCGCGTTTCGGCCAGCGACCGACAGTTCGGCCTGGACCGCCCCCCTCGCGCCTGACGACCGCCGCGCCTTGCGCGCGCCCTGTCGTCATTTGCGAGAAGGTCAATGCTCCCCTCAAAATCCAGGCGGCCGCTTGTTGCGGCCACCCTTGGGCTGTCCGCCCTGGGCGTTTTCGCGCAACCGGTTTCGGCTGCGCCAGCCCCCTCTTATCCCGATCTGCTGGCCCGTGCGCAGAGCGCGGCGCCGCGGCTGGCCGAAGCTCAAGCCGGGGTCGCACGCGCCGAAGGCTTGGCGCGCCAGGCCGCCGTCATCCCCAACCCCGCCCTGACGGTCGATCTGGAGAACTTCTCCGGGTCGGGCCTCTTCGAGGGCACGAGCCAAGCTGAAGCGACCTACTCGCTGCAGCAGACGCTTGAACTTGGCGGCAAGCGTGGGGCCCGTGTCGCCGCCGGCCGCGCCGAGGTCACCGCCGCCCAGGCGCGCGCCGGCCGAACTCGGGTCGATTTCGCGTTCGACCTGGCCATGGCCTACGCGGAAGCCGAGGCGGCTCAACGACGCTTAAAGCTCGCGAGCGACGTCCTCGGCCTGACCGAAGAAGACGCCCGGATCGCGACCGCGCTCGTCGAGGCTGGCCGCGAAGCCGATCTGCGACGGATCCAAGCCCAGGCCGCTGTCGAAGCGGCGCGGGCGTCGCTGGCAGAAGCGCGTGCGGCGCAGGAAACGGCGCTGGCCAACCTGACCAGCCTTTCCGGATCGTCGGAGCCGATCGACTCGATCGACGTCAGCTTGCTTGACGCCGGAAGCGTGGCTGCCAGCAGCTCTGAAGCGGCCGCCACGCTCGGCGTCGTCGCGGCTCAGGCTGAGAAGGCCGCCGCCGAGCACCTGCTGGTTCTCGAGCGCCGTAAGGCCGTTCCCGATGTCGACGTGTCCGTCGGCGTGCGGCAGTTCAACGGAGACGACGCCACCGCGCTGGTCGCAGGCCTCTCGGTGCCTCTGCCGCTGTTCAACCGCAATCAAGGCGCCGTCGCTGCAGCGCGGGCTGACGTCTCGGCCGCTGAGGCGCGAGCCAACGCAGCCCTGCTCGAGGCGCAGGGGGCGATCAGGTCCAGCACGGCCCGCGTCGTAGCTTCCGAGGCCCGGCTCTTGGCGGCGAACCAGGGCGAGGAAGCTGCGCAGGAAGCCTACCGCCTCGCCCGTATCGGCTACGAGGCCGGCAAGTTGCCGCTCGTCGAACTCGTCAATGCGCGCCGGGCTTTGGCCGAAGCGCGTTCTCAATCCATTGCCGCCGCCGTCGAGCGCGCTGGCGCACGCGCCGCCCAGGCGCGGCTTGGCGGCTTTGCCGCCCCGGGAGTCCAACCATGAACTCGAGCAAGGTCCGCCTCTACGGGGCGGTTGCTGCGGCGGTGCTGCTGGCGGCGGCGGGCGGCTATGGCCTGTCGACGCTGCAAAATAGGGGCGGGGCCGAGGCCCCGGGCCACCCGGCCGACGCCGAACACGCGGAGGAAGGCGGCGAGGAAGCGGGCGGAGACGTCGTCGAGCTGACCCAGGCGCAGATCACCGCCTCCGGGATCAAGCTCGCCAATGTCGCCCGCGGCGGCGGCGGCGAGGTGCAGTTGGCGGGGCGCGTCGAGCCGATGGTCGATGCCCGTGCCAGCGTCGGCGCCACGGTCGGCGGCCGCGTCGAGCGGGTGCTGGTGGCGCCGGGACAGTCGGTCAGCGCAGGCCAACCATTGGCGGTTTTGGTCAGCGGCGAGGCGGCCAGCTTCAGCGCCGATGTGGAAGCTGCGTCCGCCGCGGCGGACGCCGCCCGCAAGTCCTATCAACGCGACCAGCGCCTGGGGGACCAGGGCGTCGTTGCGCGCCAGGAGGTCGAGGCCTCGAGGGCGCAGGCGGTCGGCGCTGAAGTAGCAGCTCGCGCGGCGCGCGCCAAAGCCGCGGCGGCAGGCTCGCCCAACGCCTCCGGGCGTCTCAGCGTCACCAGTCCGATCGCCGGCGTCGTGACCGCGGTCGCCGTGGGACCAGGCGGCTTCGTCGCCCCTGGGACCATCGTGGCTGACGTCACCAACCCGTCCCGGGTGGAACTGGTCTTCAACGCGCCGCCGACCCTGGCAGCGGCGGTCAAGCCCAACGCTCGCATGCATGTGCGTGGCCCGACCGGCGAGTTCGAGGCTGAGATCCTCGGCGTGGCTGCCGGTGCCGGCGCAGAGCGCGGGGCAACCATCATTCGGGCCCGCACCACCGGCGATCTGTTGCCGCCGGCTGGTACAGCGGTGTCGGGTTCGGTCGTCGCGGGTGAAGACGCCGGCGGCATGACCGTACCTAGCGAGGCCGTGCAGACGGTCGAGGGCGGCTCCGTCGTCTTCGTCGCAGTCCGCAACGGCTTCCGAGCGACCCCTGTGCTCGTCGGCCGTCAGGCGGGCGGGCGCACCGAGATCCTCCGCGGGTTGACTGGCGATGAGCGCATCGCCGCGGCCAACGCCTTCCTCCTCAAAGCCGAGCTCGCCAAGGGCCAGGCTGAGCATGGGCACTAGGGGGCGAGATGTTCAAAGCAATCATTGAGGCGTCCGTCCGCTTCCGCTGGTTTGTGGTCCTTGCGGTCGCAATCGTCTGCGGCTGGGGCCTGCTCGAACTGACCCGTCTGCCGATCGACGCGGTTCCCGACATCACCAATCGCCAGGTGCAGATCACGACGGTCGCTCCAGCGCTGGCGCCCGAGCAGATTGAGCGGCAGGTCACCTATCCGCTTGAGACCGCGCTGGCGGGCATTCCTGGTCTGACCAGCACGCGCTCACTCTCGCGCAACGGCTTTAGCCAGATCACCGCGATCT
>NZ_JAYRST010000103.1:0-9596 GCF_041920015.1 Phenylobacterium sp. | reverse complement strand
TTAGAGGCCTACCCCATCGCCGCCTTCAGCGCCGCGGCGGTTTCCTTCACCGCCTCGTGCACGGCCGGCGACACGTCGGGCATGACGTAGAAGTCGTGCACCAGGCCCGCATACTCCACGTGGGCCGCCATATTGCCCGCCGCGGTCAGCCGCGCGGCGTAGTCGCGGCCCTCGTCCTTCAGCGGGTCGAACCCGGCCGTGACCACCAGGGCCGGCGGCAGGCCTCCGGTCAGCTTGACCTTGCCCAGGAACGCCCGCCCCGCCTGCGGATGGCCGGCGGCGGCCAGCGACTTGTCGAACCAGGCGAGCGCCGCCTTGGTCAGGATCGGCCCGTCCAGCGCCTGGCGCGAGGCGGTCTCCGTCTCCGGCCAGATGCCCGGATAGAGCAGCAGTTGGAAGGCGATCTTCCGCGCTGGATCGTCCTTCAGGTCGATGGCTACTGACGCCGCCAGATTGCCGCCGGCCGAGTCGCCGCCGACCGCGATCCGCGCCGGGTCGATCCCCAGCTCCGCCGCATGGTCGAAGGCCCATTTCGTCGCCGCCAGGGCGTCGTCGTGCCCGGCCGGGAACGGATGTTCCGGCGCCAGCCGATAGTCGATCGCCAGAACCCGCACCCCGGCCAGTGAGGCCAGCCGCCGGCAGTGGCCGTCATGGGTCTCCAGGTCGCCGATGGTGAAGCCGCCGCCGTGGAAATAGACCAGGCCGCCGCTCGGGGTCTTCGCGCCGCCCGGCGTATAGAGCCGCGCGGGGATCGGCCCGGCCGCGCCGCCGACCTCCAGGTCCTTGGCGGTCACGTCCTGCGGCGGGTTCTGATCGCTCGCCTTGCGCTGCATCTGATAGCCCATGCGGATCATGGCCGGCGGCACGGCGTCCAGCGGCGGCGCATTGGCCGCCTGTTCGGCGGCCGCCTCGATCATCGCCTTGAAATGCGGGTCCAGCATTCTCTCTCCCTTGGCCTTGTTATCCGACATTGCGCTCGCGCCCCTCCCAGAATGGCGCGCGCAGTTCGCGGCGCAGCACCTTCCCGGACGGATTGCGCGGCAGCGCCTCCACGAAGTCCACCGACTTCGGAACCTTGTACCCGGCGATCAGGGTGCGGCAGTGGGCGATGATCGCTTCAGGCCCCGCATCCGTATCGGGCCTGCGCACGATGAACGCCTTGACCGCCTCGCCCCATTTGTCGTCCGGCACCCCGATCACCGCGGCGTCGGCCACGTCCGGGTGCGAGAAGAGCGCATTCTCGACCTCGGCCGGATAGATGTTCTCGCCGCCCGACACGATCATGTCCTTCACGCGGTCGTGGATGAACAGAAAGCCATCGTCGTCGAAATAGCCGGCGTCGCCGCTGCGGAACCAGCCCTCGGCGTCGATCGCCTGGGCGGTGGCCTCGGGCCGGTTCCAATAACCTTTCATCACCCCCGCCGAGCGGATTTCGATCTCCCCGACCTCGAACGGGGCCGCATCGCGGCCCTCGGCCCGAACCCGCACCTCGAAGCCCAGCGAAGGCGCCCCGCACGAGCGTAGCTTGCCGCGCCCCGGCTCGTGCGCTTCCGGCGGCAGGTTGGTCGCGCCGCCGATGGTCTCGGTCAGTCCGTAGAGCTGGGTGAACCTCGCGCCGAAGGTGTCTTGCGCGCGCCGCAGCACCTCCTCGGAAATCGGCGAGGCGCCGTAATAGATGTGTCCCAGGCTCGACAGGTCGGTGGTCGCCACCTCCGGCCGTTGGAGCAGGATGTTGATCAGGGCCGGCACCAGGAAGGCATGCTCGATGCGGTGCTCTTCGACGACCTTGAGGATCACGCCGGGATCGGGCTCGCGCAGCACGACGGCCTTGGCGCCCTGATAGAGCGCCAGCAGGCCGGTGTTCGCCCCCGCCACATGGAACAGCGGCATGGCCACCAGCACCGCCACGCCAGGCGGATAATGCGCCCACTGCCGGCATGCGGACTCGAACAGCGCCGCATAGTTGTCTTCCGTCAGTTGCACGCCCTTGGGCAGGCCTGTGGTGCCCGAGGTGTAGAGCTGGATCACGTCGTCCTGGCCCTCGGAGGCAAGCTGGGGGTCGACAGCCTCGCATCCGCCGATCCAGTCGAAGAAACCCGGCCACCGCGCATGGCCCGCCTCGACCTGCACCACGGTCTTCACGCCGGGCGTATCGGGCAGCACCTTTTCCACGGTCGGCGCGAAATCCGCGCCGGTGACCACCAGCCGGCAGCCGGCGTCGTTCAGGATGAAGGCGATCTCGGGCGGTGCCAGGCGCCAGTTCACCGGCGTAAGGCAGGCCCGCGCCTTCAGGCAGCCGAGCCAGAGGATGAAGAAGGCGTCAGAGCCCTTGGCCAGCACCCCGACCCGCTCGCCGGGCGCCACGCCCGCGGCGATCAGCGCCTGGGCGCATTGCGAGGCCAGGCGGTCGAGTTCGCCATAGGTGATCGCCCGCCCCTCGAACCACAGCGCCGTCTCGCCCGCGCGCACAGCCGCATGGTGGCGCGGCACGTCGGCCACGCACGTGATGTCTGTGGACATCGCTCCTCCCTCGCCTCTCTTCTTTTCGGAGAGGATGAGGCCTAAGAAAGCGGGCCGGCAAGACCCTCGTCCTGCCGGCCCGCAAAGGCTTCAGCTTTTTTCCGAGCCTACTCGGCCGCTTCCTTCGGCGCGTAGCCGAGGACGGCCTTGGTTTCGAGGAACTCGTGGAAGGCGAAATCGCCCCACTCGCGCCCGTTGCCGCTCATCTTGTAGCCGCCGAACGGCGCCATCAGGTCGCCGCCGCCGCCGTTGATCGACACCTGGCCGGCACGCAGCTTGGACGCCACTTCCCGGGCCTTGGCCAGGTCCGCGCCGTTCACATAGGCGGCCAGGCCGTACTCGGTGTCGTTGCCGATCGCGATGGCCTGGTCGAGGCTGTCATAGCCGAGGATCGACAGCACCGGGCCGAAGATCTCTTCCTTGGCGATGGTCATTTCGTTGGTGACGTTCGCAAAGACGGTCGGCTTGACGTAGTAGCCGGTCTCCAGGCCTTCCGGCTTGCCGACGCCGCCGGCCACCAGGGTCGCGCCCTCGTCGATGCCGGCCTGGATCAGCTTCTGGATCTTGTTGAACTGCACTTCGGAAACCACCGGGCCGAGCTGGCTGTTGCCGTTCGGATCGCCGACCGTGACCTGAGCGGCCGCTTCCTTGGCCGCGGCGATCGCCTCGTCCATGCGCTTGGCCGGGACCAACATCCGGGTCGGGGCGTTGCAGGACTGGCCGGAGTTGGTCATCACCGTGCGCACGCCGGCGATGACGCTGTTGCTCAGCACATCGTCGTCCAGCACGATGTTCGGGCTCTTGCCGCCCAGTTCCTGGGCCACGCGCTTGACGGTCGGGGCGGCGTTCTTGGCCACCTCGATGCCCGCGCGGGTCGAGCCGGTGAACGAGATCAGGTCCACGTCCGGGTGGCTCGACAGCGGCACGCCCACGCCCACGCCGTCGCCATGCACCAGGTTGAACACCCCGGCCGGCACGCCCGCCGCATGCATGATCTCAGCGAAGATATGGCCCGAGAAGGGCGCCACTTCCGACGGCTTCAGCACCATGGTGCAGCCGGTCGCGATGGCCGGAGCCACCTTGCAGACGATCTGGTTCAGCGGCCAGTTCCAGGGGGTGATGAAGCCGCAGACGCCGATCGGCTCCTTGACGATCAGGGTCGGGCCGCGGTCCTCGCTGAACTTGAAGGTCTTCAGCACCTCGGCGGCGGTGGCCAGGTGGCCCATGCCGATCGGCACCTGCGCGCGCTGGGCCAGGCTGGCCGGGGCGCCCATTTCCTCGGTGACCGCGGTGGCCAGGTCGCCGAAGCGCTTCTGGTACTCGGCCAGGATGCGGTTCAGGACGTCCAGGCGCTCCTCGCGGCTGGTCTGCGACCAGGTGGCGAACGCCTTCTTGGCGGCCTTCACGGCCTTGTCCACGTCGGCCGCGCCGCCGAGGGAGATCTTGCCCGCGGCCTTCTCGGTCGCCGGGTTGATGACGTCCAGCGTCTTGGGCTCGACGGGGTCGACCCACTGACCGTCGATATAGAACTTGAGATACTCGCGCATGACGTCCTCCCGGAGGCGTTCGTTGGATTTTTAACGCCGCCAGGACTCCCGACGGCTTCAAACAGGCATTTTAGTGATCAGCGATAACTGGGGAAGCCCCCAGCGCCGCTCAAGCCGCGGAAACCCTGGATTTCAACGGCCCGGCGACGTTATTTACACTATAAATTTATAGCGACAACTCCTCGCGCCGATCAGCTCTGGTGGATATGGGGTTGGCCCGCCACGGGGCTACGGCCCTTCAGCACGTAATTTGCGCGGATCGAGCCAATATAGAGGTCTTTCAGGTCCGCCCCGCCCCAGGTGACGTTGGTCGGGTGATTCACCACCTCGCCGGACGGGTCGTGGATCACCGTCGTCACCTCCAGCTCCGGCGTGATGGCCACCACCTTGTTCGCCGCCGGCAGGCAGACCCAGAGATTGCCCTCGGCGTCCAGGCCGATCCCGTCGGTATAGCCCAGTTCGCCAGGGTCGATCGCCGCCGCCCCGGCGCTCTGCAGCTTGCCCAGCACCGGGCCGTAGCGCCCGCCGGCGCCCAGCGTCCCGCCTTCGTGGATCGGAAAGCGCATGACGTCGGCCCCGCTGGTCTGGGCGCAGAACAGGTATCGCTCGTCCGCCGACAGGGCCATGCCGTTCGGGAACTTCAGCCCCTCGGCCACCACCGCGCTCGATCCGTCCGGCCGCAGCACGAAGATGAAGCCGTCCGTGCGCCCGTCCAGCGCCTGCGGCCAGGTCTCGGCGTGGGTGGAGTTGGCGCACCAGATGTTCCCGGCGCTGTCGATCACCGGATAGTTGGCGCTGGTCAGCCGCCGCCCCTCGACCTGCGCCAGCAAGGTCTCGTGCGCGCCGCTGGCCGGGTCGAACCGCTGCAACGGCCCGTCCTCGCGGTCGTAGATGCCGAAATTGGCGATCAGGATGCGCCCCTGGCGATCCATGTTGATCCCGTTGGGCGCCCCGCCGCGCGGCCCCATCCGCTTGAAGGAGCCGTCCGGCAGGATCTCGGCCACCGTGCACTGGTGGTCGGAGGCGAACACCCGGCCGTCCGGCCCCACCACCACATCCTCGGGACGATCTATTCCAACGGCGACCTTGGTCAGGTCGCCGGGCGCGATGGGCGACAGCGGCATGGCGTTTCCTCGAAGGCGGGCTTTTTTCGTTGGCCGCGACCATGGCCCGCCGGAACGCCGGTTTTCAAGAGCCAGGCGCGCCTACACCCCCGTGGTGGGGCCGATGCCCTGGCCGTCCTCGGGGAAGCTCGTCCACTTCTCACGCTTCTCGCGCGCCTCGCGCTGGGCCTGGAAGGCGTTGGCGCGGGCCAGCAGGGCCTTGGCCTCCTGGCCCAGCCGCGCGAAGTCCGATTCCGGCGGCGCGGTCAGCACCGTCGGATGGAACAGCTCGATGTCGTGAAGCAGCTTGCCGAACTCTTCGTCCTCCGCCGTTCCGTCGGCCGGCGGATGCTCCAGAAGGTCCGCCACCCGCTGAAGGGCGGCCTCGAAGGACTCCTGGTCTTTGATCATGGTGTTGCTCCTGCCGTCGGGCGAAGCCCCAGGGCGACGCCCCGACAAAGCAAAGCCTGAAAGCCGCTCGGGTTCCCTTCGCGCTTGCGAAGCCCCCGCGGCCGCTCTAAAGCCGGACCGGTAACGCCGGAGCTTTCCATGATCGCGATCCTGACCATTCTCGCCTTCCTCGTTGTGATCGGCGCGCTGAACGTCTTCGAGTTCGGCCGGCTCGACTAAGCGGCCTTGGCTGCGACCACGCGAGGCGCGGCGCTCGTCACCGGCGGTTCGCGTCGCATCGGCCGGGTTCTGACCCTGGCCGCCGCGGAGGCCGGCTACGACGTCGCCATCCACGTCCGCCAGGTCGATGACGACGCCCAGGCCGCAGCCGCCGACATCCGCGCCCGCGGGCGCAAGGCCTCCATCCACGCCTGCGACCTGCGCGACGAGGGCGCCACCGCGCCCCTGGTCGGCGACGTCGAGAGCGAGCTCGGCCCCGTCACCCTGCTGGTCAACTGCGCCTCGGTGTTCGAGGACGATTCCTTCGGCTCCATGAATCGCGCCTCGTGGGACGCGCATCTGGAGACCAACCTGCGCGCGCCCCTGATCCTGGCCCAGGCCTTCGCCCGGCGCCTGCCCGCCGACCGCATGGGCCTGATCGTCAACATCCTCGACCAGCGGGTCTTCGCCCCCACCCCGCATTTCTTCAGCTATTCGCTCTCCAAGAGCGCGCTCTGGGCCGCCACCCGGATGCTGGCCCAGGACCTGGCCCCCCGCATCCGCGTCAACGGCGTCGGCCCGGGCCCGACCCTGCCCTCGATCCACCAGCAGGGCGACGATTTCGACCATGAGGTCTCCACCACCCTGCTCAAGCAGGCGGTCGATCCGGCCGAGATCGGCCATGCGCTGCGCTACCTCATTGACGCAAGGTCGGTGACGGGCCAGATGATCGCCGTCGATGCGGGCCAGCATCTGGCCTGACCCCGCATCCGCCCGAACGGAGCGCCCTTGGTTCTTCCATCCTTGCAGGACGGCTCGCCCGAGCCGCCTCCACCCGCCTCCCAATGCCGCGTGGTCATGACCAAGATCTTCGTCACCGGCCTGAAGGTCGAGGCGCAGATCGGCGTCCACGCCCACGAGAAGGGCAAGGCCCAGCCGCTGGTCGTCGATGTCGAGCTCGACGCCCCGATCGCCGGCGCCAGGCGGCTGGCCGACACCGTTAATTACGAGAGCGTCGGCGAGGCGGCCCGCGCCATCGCCGCCGAGGGCCATATCCTGCTGGTCGAGGACTTCGCCGAGCGCCTGGCCCGCGCCTGCCTGGCCGACCTCCGCGTCACCCGCGCCCGCGTCCGGGTCGAAAAGCCCCAGGCCCTCGCCCCCCACGCCGCCGCCGCCGGCGTCGAGATCACGCTCGTCCGCGGCTAAAGCCAGATGTCACCCCGGTTTGCGAAGCAAGACCGGGGCCCCATGAACACAGCACTATCCAGGAACGGCGCGCCCACCGCCACACGCTCGTTGGCTAGGTATTCATAGGCCCGGACAAGCGCGCATCGCGCTTTCCGGGAAGACACGGGGATAAGCGATCGGCGCACCCCTCCCCTTCATGAACGCGAATTAAACTGGCAATTGCGCGCAGCAGGGCCACATTTCGTTCAGGTATTCTCTTGGGAGATTGAATTGAGCGAAACCACCCCTTCCGTCGTGACGAGCGAAGACCGCACGCTGCCGGCCATAGTCTACGGCCTCTACCTGCTGGGGCTCGTCAACGGCCTGACCATCCTGGTCGGTCTGGTGATCGCGCATATCAACCGCGACACGGCCGGTCCGGTCATGCGCAGCCACTACACCTTCCTGATCCGCACCTTCTGGATCGGCCTGGCCGTGTTCCTGGGCCTCGGCGTCCTGATCGGGATCAGCGCAGTCCTCTCGGTGGTGCTGATCGGCATCCCGTTCCTGATGCTCTTCCTGTTCCTGTGGGGCGCGGTCGGGGTGTGGTTCGCCATCCGCTGCGTCGTCGGCCTGATCTACCTGTCCCAGGGCGAGGCCTATCCCCGTCCGCAGACCTGGCTGATCTAGCAACGAAAACGCCGCCCGGAGCGATCCGGGCGGCGTATCTGCGTTCGACGGTCTTGGCCGGCTCAGGCCGGCGTCAATTGCCGGCGCACCATGCGGGCGTAGTCGTCCGCCAGCCCCAGCGACAGCGCGCCCGGGGTGAAGCTGTACTCGCCGATCTGGCCGACCGGCGTCACCTCGGCGGCCGTGCCGACCACGAAGCATTCGGTGAAGCCCGCCAGTTCCTCCGGCTTGATGTGGCGCTCGACCACCTCGATCCCCTTGGATCCGGCCAGGGCGATCACCGACTGGCGGGTGATGCCGTTCAGGAAGCAGTCGGGGATCGGAGTGTGCAGCGCCCCGTCCTTGACGAAGAACACGTTCGAGCCGGTGCTCTCGGCCACATAGCCGCGATAGTCGAGCATCATGGCGTCGGTGTAGCCGTCCTTCTCCGCGGCGTGCTTGGAGATGGTGCAGATCATGTAGAGCCCGGTGGCCTTGGCGTGCACCGGCTCGGTCTCCGGCGAAGGGCGCTTGTACTTGGCCCAGCACATGCGGATGCCCTTGGCCCGCTCTTCCGGGCTGAAATAGCTCGGCCAGTCCCAGACCGCGATCGCCACGTGGATCTTGGTGTTCTGGGCCGACACCCCGATCATCTCCGATCCGCGCCAGGCGATCGGGCGGACATAGGCGTCGGTCAGGCCGTTCTTCGCGCACGTGTCCTTGCAGGCCTGGTCGATCTCGGCCACCGTAAACGGAATCTTGAAGTCTAGGATCTCGGCCGACTTGAACAGACGCTCGGTATGCTCGGTCAGCTTGTAGATCTCCCCCCCGTACATCCGCTCGCCCTCGAACACCGCCGAGGCGTAGTGGAGGCCGTGGGTCAGTACGTGCACTTTCGCCTCGCGCCAGGGCACGAACTGGCCGTCCAGCCAGATCCATCCGTCGCGGTCGTCGAAGGGCGCTAGGGACATGAGGGAAAGTCCTCCTTTCAATCAGGGCCCCTTACAGCCCCCCGCAAGCCCTGCGTCAAACGAAATGGGTCGCCGATCGTCATGAGCACAGCCGATCCCCGGCTCATCCTGCGCGAGGACGAACTCGACGCGGGCCTTGAGCTGCTCCTGCTGGCCGAGGCCGCGGTCTGGGAGGCGGTCGACGCCGGCCTCGCCGCCGAACCGGGCCTGGGCCTCGGCCGCTCGCACTGGCGTGCAGCCTTCTTGCTCAAGCGCCGGCCGGGCATCGGCGTCCAGGAGCTGGCCCACCTCACCAGCCTTTCCAAACAGGCCGCCAGCAAGGTCCTGGCCGACCTCGAAACCCGCGGTCTCGCCGCCAAGACGCCCGGCGATCTCGACAGCCGCCGGCGGGCGGCCACCCTCACCGAAACGGGCCTGGCCTTCGAAGGCGCCATATCCGAACGCTTGCGCGCCCTCGTCGCCCGGTCCTATCGGGTGGGCGGTCTGGACGGCGTCGCCGGCGCCAGGCGCATCCTGTCGGCGCTGGCCGGCGGACGGACCAGGAGCGGGGGCGCCCAATGAGCGCGGTGGACAGCACGGACCGTCACCTCCTGGTGGTCGACGACGACGACCGCATCCGCGACCTGCTCAAGCAGTACCTCTCGCGCCACGGCTTCCGCGTCACCGTCGCGCCGGGCGGGGCGGCGGCCCGCAGCCTGCTCGACACCCTCGACTTCGACCTGGCCGTCTTCGACGTGATGATGCCGGGCGAGGACGGCTTTTCCCTCACTCGCTGGCTGCGCGAGAAGAAGGGCGCGCCCGGCCGCACGCCGGTCCTGATGCTCACCGCCCGCGGCCTGGCCGAAGACCGCATCGAAGGCTTGAAGCTCGGCGCCGACGACTACCTGGCCAAGCCCTTCGAGCCGGAGGAGTTGCTGCTGCGCATCGAGGCGATCCTGCGCCGCGCCGACGCGCGCCCGGCCGCCGCCGGCGGCGGGACCCTCTCCCTCGGCCTCTGCCGCTTCGACCTC
>NZ_JAYRST010000102.1:0-9628 GCF_041920015.1 Phenylobacterium sp. | reverse complement strand
GCGGGACATGCCGATCTCCCGAGCCTGACTCTAATTGGCCGCGGGCGTCGCGGCGGCGGCCGGCGCGGCCTTCTTGGCGTGGTGATGCTTCTTGTGATGGACGGTCTTGGCCGGAGCCGAGGCCGCCGGCGCGGCGGTTCCGGTCGCAGCGGGGGCGGGAGTCGCCGCGACGGCGGCGCCGGCGAGGGCCATCGAGGCGGCCAGCGAACCGGCGAGGAGGACGGAAGACTTCATTTGCTTGCTCCATGTGGCGGTGATCTCCGCCTGCGAAGCAGCTTTCGCCCCCCATCTCGCACCGGCCGGGCCGCGGCCTTACAAAAAGTTGAGCCGCAAACGAAAAGGCCCTCCCGCAAGGGAGGGCCGATCTCGTCCGAAAGGGCGAGCAATCAGTCGAAGACGATGACCGAGCGGGCCAGTTCGCCCTTCTTCATTTCCTCGAAGCCTTCGTTGACCTCTTCCAGCTTGATCCGCTGCGAGATCATCTCGTCCAGCTTCAGCTTGCCGGCCATGTAGAAGTCGACCAGCCGCGGCATGTCGACCGGGAAGCGGTTGGAGCCCATCAGCGAGCCCTGGATGCGCTTCTCCGACAGGAACTGGAAGCCCGGCAGGGTGACGGTCTGGCCGATCGGGATCATGCCGATCACGTTGGCGGTGCCGCCCCGGCGCAGCATGCCGAAGGCCTGCTCGGCGGTCTTGGCCAGGCCGATGGCCTCGAAGGCGTGGTGGACGCCGCCCTTGGTCATCTCGACCACTTCCTTGACCGCATCGGTCTTGGAGGCGTCGATGAAGTCGGTCGCGCCGAACTGCGAGGCGATGTTGCCTTTGGAGGCGACCATGTCGACCGCGATGATCCGCGAGGCGCCGGCGATCGCCGCGCCGTTGATCGCCGCCAGGCCGACACCGCCGCAACCGATGACCGCCACGGTCTCGCCCGGACGGACGTTCGAGGTGTGGATCGCAGCGCCGACGCCGGTCATCACCGAGCAACCGATCAGGGCGGCGCGGTCGAGCGGCATGTCCTTGCGGATGGCGACGCAGGCATGCTCGTGGATCAGCATCTGCTCGGCGAAGGACGACAGGTTCAGATACTGCTGCATCGGACCGTTCGTGGCCTTCAGGCGCGGCTCGGCCTCGGCGTCGCGCTTGGTGTCGGGCGACACGCACAGCGACAGGTGGCCGGTCAGACAGAATTCGCAGTGGCCGCAATAGGCCGACAGGCAGGTGATGACGTGATCGCCCGGCTTCACCGTGCGCACTTCGGACCCGACCGCCTCGACGACGCCGGCGCTCTCGTGGCCCAGCACCGCCGGCAGGGCGGTCGGATACGAGCCTTGCATGAAGTGCAGGTCGGAGTGGCACAGACCGGCGGCCTTGGTGCGGATCAGCACCTCATGCGGACCCGGCTTGTTGATCTGGACGTCTTCGATCTGAAGCGGCTTGCCCACTTCGCGCAGCACTGCGGCTTTCATCTATCGCGATCTCCCCAAACGTCGCCCCGATGGGCGGATTATCGAAGCCGCGGTACGGCCGCAGCCTTCGTTCACGCCAACCTTATCGCTGTTCAGGTGGCGCTGGCCAAGGCGTTTTTGAGGAAGTTCGCATGCCGCTCTCCCCGCGGCCGCCCGCGCAGGTTCCCGTTCACGCCCTGGCGTGGGCCTCCCACGGGCCGAGCCGCAGCCAGGCCGGTCGCCGCCATTGCGGAAGACGCCAGTCGAGCCAGGGCCGGCGCGCCGGAATGCAGGCCTCGAGCGCAGCCAGCAGAGGTTCGACCGGCCCGTCGTTCATGAAATGGTTGGCGCCGGCCACGCGCTGGAACCGGATAGGCCGCCGCGTCGGGACGCTGGCGACCAACGCCTCGGCGATCTTGATCGGCGCAAAATCGTCCCGGTCGCCATGGACGACGTGCACGGGCGCGCGCACCCGCGCCAGGGCGTGATGCAGCCGGCCCAGTTGCCCCGGCTGGCCCGAGACCTCCAGCACCGCATGGCGCAGGTCTCGGGGAATGATGCGCAACAGTCGGCTGCCCAGCCTGACCAGCCAGCGCGCCGTTGGCCCCGACTGGCCGAAATAGCCGGACAGCAACACCAGGCCCGCCACCCGCCGCGGGTTCTGCTCGGCCATGATCGAGGCGATGGCCGCGCCATAGGACTGGCCGACTAGCAGCACCTTCTGCCCGCCCCTCGCCTCCAGAAGCGGCGCCAGCGCCTGCGCTTGGACCTCGATGTCGCCGACATATTCGACCGGTTCCGAGCCCGCGTAGCCCGGCCGGTCCACGACGACCATCTCACGGTCCGCCGGCAATGCAGCCAGGGCCGGCGCCCAGTATTCGGCCCAGGACGGCGCGCCGGTCACCACCACGATCTTCCAGGGCGCCGGCCGCGCCCGCGGCGTGGCGATGGCCGAAAGCTTCCAGCCCAGGCCGCCGCCCGCCTCGAAGCGGATGCGGCGGACCACCGTGTCGGGATAGTCGTCGGAGGTCGGCGCATGCTCGGTGCGGCCGGTCGCAGCGCACTCGATGCAGGCCCATCCCATGGACAGCACGCCCTTGGGTTGCTTTCGGGACACGTCTCCAACTCCAAAACCGAGACACTCTGGCCTGGGAGGAAACGCAGCAACCGGCGCGCGGTTCGCGCGGCCCCGCCGACAACGCCTAGCCGGCGACCGTCTCACGCAGTTCCCGCTTCAGCACCTTGCCGGTCGGGCCGATGGGCAGGGTCTCGACGATCCGCACCTCGTCGGGCGTCCACCACTTCGCCACCCGCTCGGCCACGTGCGCCTTCAGCGCCTCGGGATCGGCCTCGTGGCCGGGGCGCAGCACCACCAGCAGCAACGGCCGCTCGTCCCACTTCGGATGCGGCACGCCGATGGCCGCCGCCAGGGCCACGGCAGGATGCGAGGAAACCGCGTCCTCCAGGTCGAGCGTCGAGATCCACTCCCCGCCCGACTTGATGACGTCCTTGGCTCGGTCGGTGAGGCGCAGATAGCCGTCGGCGTCGATGGTGGCGATGTCGCCGGTGTCGAACCAGCCGTCGGGCAGGAAGGCCTGGGCGCCGTCGTTCTTGAAATAGGCCGACGAGACCCAGGGCCCGCGCACCTGCAACGCCCCGGCGCTGACCCCGTCGCGCGGCAGCTCCTGGCCGTCGTCGCCGACGATCCGCAGGTCGACGCCCCATAGGCCCCGGCCCTGCTTCAGCTTGCGCTGGACCACCGCCTCGGCGTCTTCCTCCGCGTGCTTGGCCAGGGGCGTGTTGATCACCCCCATCGGACTGGTCTCGGTCATGCCCCAGATCTGGCGAACCGTCGCGCCGAGCTGGCTTTCCACCCGGCGGATCAACGAAGCGGTCGGGGCCGAGCCGCCGATCGCCACGGTGCGGACCGTCGTCAGCTTCTGGCCGACCTTGTCCAGGTGATCGAGCACCCCGACCCAGATGGTCGGCACGCCGAGCAGGAAGGACGCGCCCTCCTGCACCGCCAGTTCGCAGATCGAAGGGCCGTCCAGCATCCGCCCCGGCAGGATCAGCTTGGCGCCCACCAGCGGCGCTGCGTAGGGCGTGCACCAGGCGTTGGCGTGATACATCTGGGCGCAGGGCAGCACCGCATCGCGCGCCGAGAGGTTGAAGGCGTCCGGCGCCACCAGGGCCATGGCGTGCAGCACCGTCGAGCGGTGGCCATAGAGCACGCCCTTCGGATTACCCGTCGTGCCCGAGGTGTAGCAAAGGCCGGACGCGCTGCGCTCGTCGACCTCAGGCCAGTCGAAGTCGGGCGTCTGGGCTTCGATCAGCTCTTCGTAGACCAGGGTTCCGGCCGGCGCCTCGGGCGGCAGGTGGGCGCGGTCGGTCATCGCGACCAGCGTCTTCACGCTCGCAAGCTGCGGAGCGATGTCCCGCACCAGGTCTCCGAAGCTGATGTCGAACATCAGCACCGAATCCTCGGCGTGGTTGGCGACCCAGGCGATCTGGTCCGGATGCAGCCGCGGATTGATGGTGTGCAGCACCGCCCCGATCCCCGAGACGGCGAAATAGAGCTCGAAATGGCGATGGGTGCTCCAGGCCAGGGTCGCCACGCGGTCCCCCGGCTTGACCCCCAGCGCGATCAGGGCCTTGGCCATGCGCTTGGACCTCGCCAGGGCGTCGGCGTAGCCATAGCGATGGATCGGCCCCTCGACGGTGCGCGTCACCACTTCCCGGTCGCCGTGATAGGTCGCGGCATAGTCCAGGATGGAAGGCAGGCTCAGCGCACGGTCCATCATCAGCGCCAGCATGCCCGGCTCCTCCCATATTTTCGTTGTGGAGGAGCCTATGTCGCCCTCAGCAAGGAGGCTAGAGGCCTCTCAGGCCGCCATCCTGGCCTTGAACACCCCGTCCGGCAGGTCGGCGGCCCGTTCGGGGTGGACGAAGAAATAATCCCGCCAGGGTACGCCGGCGTCGATGTCGGCGACCTCCTCCAGCCGGTCGCCGCGCACCTCGAACATCCGATAGCCGCGCGAGCGGAACACCTCGGCCACGGCCTCGGCCGAGCCGCCGAACCGCGCCTCCAGCATGCGGGGATGGATTTCGATCAGGATGTGCGGATGGTCGCGGTCGATGATGTGCTCGGCGCCCTTCAGCGCCTTCAGTTCGGCGCCTTCGATGTCCATGCGGATGAAGTCGACCCTGTCCAGGCCGTGACCGTCGCAATAGTCGTCGAGGGTCAGAACCTGGGCCGGCTCCAGCTCCAGGCCCGCATCCTCCATGTCCGGGCGGACCGCACCGACCGGCGGCTGGGCGGCCACATAGGCGTAGGTGCGCCCCAGCCGGCCCGAGGTCTTCTTCGGCGTGACCAGCAGCATCTCGCCGGGCATGTCCGACACCGCCGCATGGACCGGATGAACCTGGCCGGCGATCCGGTGCCAGGCCAGGCAGGTCTTCAGAACCTCGAAGGTGAAGCTCGACGGCTCGAAGGCGTGGATCTGCGCCCGCGGCGCGACCTGGGTCATCACGTAGGAATGGCGCCCATCGCTCGCCCCGACATGCAGGCAGACCGGCGAACCGCTCAGGAGATCGGCCAGATAAGGCGTCTCAGGTTCGTGCTTGGCCCACCGCCTGTTCCGCCGCCAGGCGCGGAAGGCGTGACCGAGCACCCGTATCGAAGGCATGGGTACTTCCTCTCGGCCCGCTTCTTACGCCGCGTCCCGCGTCACCGTCATCATGTAGTTAATGTCGCAATCGGATGAGCGGCCCCACCGGTCGGAGAGCGGGTCGTAGGCGACCCCGAACGGCCCCTGCACCGCCACCGGCTCTCCATCGAGGAAGCCCCGCAGTTCGTCGGGCTTGAGGAACTTCCTCCAGTCGTGCGTGCCGGCCGGCACCCAGCGCAGCACGTACTCCGCCCCGACCTTGGCCAGGGCCAGAGCCTTCAGCGTCCGGTTCAGGGTCGCCACGATCATCAGCCCGCCCGGCGCCACCAGCCGCGCGCAATCGCGCAGATAGGCGCCCGGATCGGCGACATGCTCGATCACCTCCATGTTCAGCACCAGGTCGAACGGCGCCTCGCCGGCCGCCAACAGGTCCTCGGCGGTCGAGGCCCGGTAGTCGATGGAAAGGCCCTGCTCGGCGGCGTGCGTGCTGGCCGTGCCGATGTTGCGCTCCGAGGCGTCGACCCCGGTTACGGAAAAGCCCAGCCGGCTCATCGGCTCGCACAGCAGGCCCCCGCCGCAGCCGATATCCAGCAGCCGCAGCCCCTCGAACGGGCGGATGGCCTTGGGGTCCCGCCCGAAACGGGCCAGCGCCTGCTCGCGGATGAACGCCAGTCGCACCGGGTTGAACTTGTGCAGCGGCGCGAACTTGCCCTTGGGGTCCCACCATTCGGCGGCGATGCGGGAGAACTGCTCGACCTCTTTCGGGTCGATGGAAGAAGCGGACACGGAAGCCATGGAAGCCTTTTCCTCCCGCGCGGCGCGCGGCGCCAGCCCCTATCGGCCTCCAGGCCCGCAATGGGCGCCATCTTGCGCCCGCCCCGTCGTTCCGCGGCGCGGCAAGGCAGACATTGCCCCTGGCCGCCTCCCCCGCTATTAGGCGCAGCCTTCCCTCTCAAGCGGAGCTCCTGCGCTGTCTCGGCTAGTGATGAAATTCGGCGGCACGTCCGTCGCCGACCTTGAGCGTATCCGGCGCGTCGGCCGTCTCGTGGCCGCCGAGGTCCAGGCCGGACACAAGGTCGCCGTCGTGGTTTCGGCCATGGCCGGCAAGACCAACGAACTGGTCGCCTGGACCGACGGCGCAGGCCCGGCCGCGCCGGGCCTGCCGGCCTCGGACGACGAGTACGACACCGTCGTCGCCTCCGGCGAGCAGGTGACCGCCGGCCTGCTGGCCATGACCCTGCGCAACATGGGCGTCCCGGCCAGGTCGTGGCTGGGCTGGCAGATTCCGATCATCGCCGACGACGCGCACGGCCGCGCCCGCATCGACGACATCCAGCCCGACAAGCTCGCCGCCGCGCTGGATTCCGGCGAAGTCGCGGTGATCGCGGGGTTCCAGGGCATGACCCGCGACGGCCGCGTGGCCACCCTGGGCCGCGGCGGCTCCGACACCAGCGCCGTGGCCATCGCCGCGGCGGTGAAGGCCATCCGTTGCGACATCTACACCGACGTCGACGGCGTCTACACGACCGACCCTCGCATCGAGAGCAAGGCCCGCAAGCTGAGCAAGATCTCCTACGAGGAGATGCTCGAAATGGCCTCGCTGGGCGCCAAGGTCCTGCAGACCCGTTCCGTCGAACTCGCCATGGCCCAGAACGTGCCGGTGCGGGTGTTGTCCAGTTTTGTCGAGCCCGGCGAAGCGCCCGGCCAAGGCACCATCGTGTGCGACGAGGAAGAGATCATGGAAAAGCGCATCGTGAGCGGCGTCGCCTACAGCCGTGACGAGGCCAAGATCAGCGTGTTCGGCCTGCCCGATCAGCCGGGCGTGTCGTCCGGCATCTTCAGCGCGCTCGCCGACGCCAACGTCAATGTGGACATGATCGTCCAGAGCCACGCGCGCACCGCTCACACCGCGAACATGGAATTCACCGTCGGCAAGCGCGACGCCGCCCGCGCGGTGGAGATCGTCCGCAGCCACCAGGACAAGCTCGGCTTCGAAGACGTCCAGGTGAACGAGGACGTGGCCAAGGTCTCGGTCATCGGCGTGGGCATGCGCAGCCACACCGGCGTCGCCAAGACCATGTTCCAGGCCCTGGCCGACAAGAGCGTCAACATCCAGGTCATCTCGACCAGCGAGATCAAGATCAGCGTGCTGATCGACGCGGCCTATACCGAACTGGCCGTGCGCGCCTTGCACGCCGGCTTCGGCCTCGACCAGCTCTGATCTTCAAGACTTCGGCGGCCTTCAAGCCTGGGCCGCCGTCGCCCTGCCGGTGAGGCGGAAGGCGCCCATCACGCCCAGCGCCGCCACCGGCAGCACCGAAGCGAACACCCAGACGCCGGCCGCCCGCGCGCTCTCGTCGGTCAGGCCGCCCGAGAAGCCGACGAGGTTGGCGACCGCGCCGGCCGCCGCCGCGCCGACCGCCGATCCGGTCAGCCGCACCGTGGTCATGGCCGCAGCCCCGATGGCCCGCTCCTCGCCCTCCGGCAGCGACGAGAGGACGCGCTGGCTCATGAAGGCCCAGGAGAGGCCAAAGCCGCCTCCGAGGAACAGGCCGGCCACGATGACCCCGGTCACTGTATGGGCCGGAAAGGCGAACATCGACAGCAGCACGCCCAGCCCCGCCACGATCGAACCCAGCCGGATCATCCGCGCGGGCCAGGGGCCGGTGAGATGCGCCACCATCAGGCCCATGACCGTCCAGGCCGCCGCCTCGCCCGCCACCACATAGCCCGCCTCCAGCGCCGACAGGCCGTTCAGCTTCTGCAGAATGGCCGGGCCGTAGATCGAAAAACCCATCGAGGCGACGGTCATCATGAACATGGCCGCAAACCCCGCGCCCGGAATGCTGGCCAGGCTGCCCGCGCCACGCGGCAGCAGCCGCACCGTCGCCCGGCCGTCCAGCCAGACCATCGCCCCCAGCAGCCCGACCCCGCCCAGCGTCAGGAGACCGGAACGCACGAAGTCGCCGGCCAGGTCGGCCAGTCCTATGGCCGTCACCCCTGCCGCGATCAGTCCCAGTTGCAGCCAGGCGACCTTGGCCTTGGCGTCGCCCTGGTCGTTGCGCGGCAGCATCGCATAGGCGGCCCAGGCCACCGCAAGGCCCTGGATCGCAAACAGCCAGAACACCCAGCGCCAAGCGTTCAGATCCGCAAATATCCCGCCGATCAACGGCCCCAGCAGGCTAGCCACGCCCCAGATCGCGGTGACGGTGGCGTAGACCCGCGGCAGCAGCCGGTCGGGGAACATCAGCCCGATGGCGACCGAGCAGAACCCGACCACCCAGCCGCCGCCCAGCCCCTGGAGCACGCGCCCGATCAGGAAGCTCCAGATGTCCGGCCCCGCGGCGCTGAGCGCGCAACCGAGCGCGTAGAGCACGGCTGCGGCCGCTGTCGCCCGGCGCAGGCCGAACCGCAGCGCCAGCAGGCCCGAACTCGCCCCCGCCATCACCGAGCCCAGCAGGAACCCCGCCGTCGCCCAGCCGAAATAGGCGTAGCCGCCCAGGTCGGCGCCGACGCTGGGCATGATCGTGGCGGTGACCATCGAGTCCGCCGCACTGATCCAGACGCCCAGGCAGATCAGGACGAAGCGCGGCAACCGGCCCTCGCCGACCACGTCGGCCCAGCTTCCGTCGGCGCGCGGCGCTCCGCTCATCGCCCATCTCCCGTTCTACACACGCCCCGCCATCGCCGGCTTCGAGGCGTCTGTCCACCGCGAGCGGCGGGGCATGCCTCAGGCCATGGGCAGTTGGAACTGCGGCGACCAGTGCGTCGCCGTGCCCGCCGCAACGTACCAGGTCACGAACAGGGCGCAGATCAACGCGCCCGGCAAATGACTGCCGGTCCGCCGATAGGTGAAGACCGAGATCACCGCGACGACGGCCATCAGCGGTACGAACTGGATCGCGATGATGGTGTTGAGCGCCTCGTCGGGCAGGGCCAGCCGCCCGGTCGCAAACAGCGCCCCGTACTGCACCGCCAGCAGCAGCACAAAGCCCAGGGTGAGAGCGGTGATCGCGACGCCGTACTGGCGCCCGCGCGCCTGGCCCGCCAGGGCGAGGTGTCCGTGCAGGCTGCGCAGCGCGATCACGAAGAACACTGTCCAGAACGGCAGATAGGCGACGGCGTATCCCAGGTGGCGCAGGTCCAGCGGCCGCAGGCCCATCACCCAGAACCGGAAATCCACGTGCAGCATCCGGTCGACCACGTGCGAGGCCAGGCAGGCGACCCCCACCGTCAGCAGAGCGGCCACGATCGACCGCGGCCAATCGGCCCGCATCGGGTTCGTCGTCCGCAGGCTGGCGATCAGGGTGATGGCGGCGACGGCCAGCGTCCAGACCGCAAGCTGGTTGCCGATCCACTGCGGGAAGAGCTGCGTCGGCCCAAACAGCATCCCGGCCTTCATGATCGGAAAATAGGTCGCCGCCGGGACCAGCACGGTCAGGGTGAAGGCTGCGCGCCAGCGCAGGCCCGCCGCCGCCTGGAGCGGCTCGGCCGGGCGGGCGAGCCGCTCCA
>NZ_JAYRST010000101.1:0-9723 GCF_041920015.1 Phenylobacterium sp. | reverse complement strand
TCGCCGGCGGTCCGATGCGTGCGGTCCTCGAAACCCTCGGCGTCCAGGACGTCGTCGGCAAGTCGGTCGGCTCGTCGAACCCCTACAACATGGTGCGCGCGACCTTCGAGGCGCTGAAGGCTCAGTCTTCGCCCCGCCAGGTCGCCGCCAAGCGCGGCAAGAAGGTCGCCGACGTGCTGGGCCGCAAGGCCGACAGCGCTGCGGCCGCCGCCGCTGACGGAGAGTAACCCATGGCTAAGGTGACCGTTCGCCAGATCGCGAGCCCGATCCGCCGCAAGAGCGATCAGCGCGCGACCCTCATCGGGCTGGGCCTGAACCGCATTGGCCGCGTGTCGGTCCTGGAAGACACCCCGTCCGTACGCGGGATGATCGCCAAGGTCCATCACATGGTGGAAGTCGTCGAAGGCTAGATCAGCCTTTGGACTGGACGTTTAGGAGAGGCGGCGCCAAAAGCGTCGCCTCTTCGGCCGTTTCGGCGGCCGTTCGAATTTTTCAGCCGAGTCCGGGCGAGCGCCCGGGCGACAGATCTCCAAGGAGAGGCGTCACATGACCAAGCTCAACGAACTTTCCCCGAGCGCGGGTTCGACCAAGAACCGCATGCGCGTCGGCCGCGGCCCGGGCTCGGGCAAGGGCAAGACCGGCGGCCGCGGCGTGAAGGGCCAGAAGTCCCGCACCGGCGTCTCGATCGCCGGCTTCGAGGGCGGCCAGATGCCGCTGCACATGCGCATGCCCAAGCGCGGCTTCAACAACCCGTTCGCCAAGGAATTCGCCGAAGTGAACCTGTGGCGCCTGGAGCAGGCGATCGCCGCCGGCAAGCTCGACGCCAAGAAGGCCATCGACGGCGCGGCCCTCGTCGCCGCCGGCGTGCTGCGCCGTGAAAAGGACGGCGTGAAGCTGCTGGGCAAGGGCGAACTGAAGTCGAAGATCGACATCACCGTCTATTCGGCCTCGGCCTCGGCCAAGGCTGCGGTCGAAAAGGCTGGCGGCAAGGTCACCACGACCGCCCCGGCCGCGGAAGCCGCCGAGTAGGCACGCGTCAATCCCCGCGCCCGCGCGGGGACCCGAGGCTGATCTCCGGCGCAGCTGCGCCTTGACCTCCACCTGGCGTGGAGCAGGGCGCCGCAAGGGCGCCGGATGACAGCGCAGGACGGACGCCCTATGTACGGGCGTCAACCAGTCTGGGGTTCTAAATGGCTTCGGCCGCCGAACAGCTCGCAGCAAACATGAACTTCGGCGCCTTCCAGAAGGCGTCGGAGCTCCACAAGCGCATCTGGTTCACCCTGATCGCGCTGGTCGTCTACCGCCTCGGGACCTACATCCCGATCCCCGGCATCGATCCGGCCGCCTTCGCCCAGGCCTTCCAGGGCCAGGCGCAGGGCATCCTCGGCATGTTCAACATGTTCTCCGGGGGCGCGGTGGAGCGTATGGCGATCTTCTCGCTGAACGTGATGCCGTACATCTCGGCCTCGATCATCGTCCAGCTGCTGGGCACGGTCTATCCGCCGTGGGAGAAGCTGCGCAAGGAAGGCGGGGAGGCGGGCCGCAAGACCCTCAACCAATACACCCGCTATCTCACGGTCCTGCTGGCGCTGGTGCAGTCCGGCGCGATCGCCACCGGGCTCCAGAACAGCCCGAACCTGGTCCTGAACCCGGGCCTCTTCTTTATGGCCTCGACCATCGTCACCCTGACGGGCGGCACGATGTTCTTGATGTGGCTGGGCGAGCAGATCACCAGCCGCGGGGTCGGCAACGGCGTCTCGCTGATCATCTTCGCCGGCATCGTCGCGGTGCTGCCGCAGGGCGTCTGGCAGATGTTCACCATGACGCGGACCGGTTCGCTGTCGGCCTTCGCCATGTTCTCGATCATCGCCCTGGCCATCGCGGTCGTCTTCGCCATCGTGTTCATCGAGCGGGCCCAGCGCCGGCTGCTGGTGCAGTATCCGAAGCGCCAGCAAGGCAATCGCATGTTCGGCGGCGACACCTCGTTCCTGCCGCTGAAGATCAACACCGCCGGCGTCATTCCGCCGATCTTCGCCTCGTCGCTGCTGCTGCTGCCGACCACGGCGATGGGCTTCCTGGCCACCGCGGACCTGCCGGCCTGGGCGCAATGGCTGCCCGGCCTGGTCGGCCAGCTCCAGCACGGACGCCCGGCGTTCATGGTGCTCTATGCGGTGCTGATCATCTTCTTCTGCTTCTTCTACACCTCGGTCGTGTTCAATCCGGAGGACACCGCCGAGAACCTGCGCAAGTACGGCGGCTTCCTGCCCGGCATCCGTCCGGGCAAGCGGACGGCGGAATATCTGGACTATGTGCTGACCCGCCTGACGGTGATCGGCGCGGCCTACATCACCATCGTCTGCCTGATGCCCGAGGCGTTGATCGGCTACTTCAAGGCGCCGTTCTATCTCGGCGGCACCTCGATCCTGATCGTGGTGAGCGTGACCATGGATACGGTCACCCAGATCCAGTCGCACCTGCTGGCCCACCAGTACGAAGGCCTGATCAAGAAATCCAAGCTGCGCGGCGGCCGCGCGCGCTAGGGAGCCGATTTGAGAACCGGCCTAGGGGTGGCCGGGGAGGGGACACGCTACAAGATGAACTTGATCCTGTTCGGCCCGCCCGCGGCGGGCAAGGGAACCCAGGCCAAGCGCCTGGTCGAGTCCCGCAAGATGGTCCAGCTTTCCACCGGAGACATGCTCCGCGCGGCGATCGCCTCGGGCTCCGAGCTCGGCAAGAAGGTCGAGGGCGTGATGCAACGGGGCGAGCTGGTCACCGACGAGATCGTCATCGCCCTGATCGAGGAGCGCCTGCCTGAAGCCGAAGCCGCCGGCGGAGCGATCTTCGACGGGTTCCCGCGGACCCTGGCCCAGGCCAAGGCCCTGGACGAGATGCTGGCCAAGCGCGGCTCGCGAATCGATCTAGTGCTCCGCCTGAAGGTGGACGACGTGCAACTCCTGGAGCGGGTCGCCGGCCGTTTCGCCGAGTCGGGCCGCCCCGACGACAATCCCGAGAGCTTCAAGGTGCGGCTCTCGGCCTATAACGAACAGACCGCGCCGCTGCTGCCCTACTACAAGGACCAGGGAAAACTGGCCGAACTGGACGGCATGGGCTCGATCGAAGATGTCGCCGCCGGGATCGACCAGGCCCTCAAGGCCTGAGATCCGGCGACCATTCCGCCCAGCGATCGTCTGGAGTCTGAAAAGCCTCAGATTCCTGTGATTGCTCCATTGACGGAAACGCAACGTTCCCTATAACGGTGCGCTTCCGCGAAAGGGCGCGAAGGACGTGCCGGCCTTCCCACTGGGGATTCTGGGCCGGGGCGCCGTTCGCGCTTCTCTGCGTGACTAGGAGATTCAACGCGTGGCCCGTATCGCTGGCGTCAACATTCCGACTAACAAGCGCGTCGTGATCGCGCTGCAGTACATCCATGGGATCGGCCAGGCGAAAGCCAAGGAGATCGTCCAGAAGGTTGGCATCGAGGACGCGCGCCGCGTCAATCAGCTGACCGACGCCGAGGTGCTGCAAATCCGCGAGGCGATCGACCGCGACTATCTGGTCGAGGGCGACCTGCGTCGCGAGACCGCGGTCAACATCAAGCGTCTGATGGACTTGGCCTGCTACCGCGGCCTGCGTCATCGCAAGGGCCTTCCGGTCCGCGGCCAGCGCACCCATACCAACGCCCGCACCCGCAAGGGTCCGGCCAAGCCGATCGCCGGCAAGAAAAAGTAAGAGAGCTTAGCGATGGCCAAGGAACCGGCTCGCGTCAAACGTCGCGAACGCAAGAACATCACCTCGGGCGTGGCGCATGTGAACGCCTCGTTCAACAACACCATGATCACCATCACGGACGCGCAGGGGAACGCCATCTCCTGGTCGTCGGCCGGCATGATGGGCTTCAAGGGTTCGCGCAAGTCCACCCCGTACGCCGCCCAGATGGCGGCCGAGGACGCCGGCCGCAAGGCCGCCGAGCATGGCGTGAAGACCCTCGAAGTGAACGTCTCGGGTCCGGGTTCCGGCCGTGAGTCGGCGCTGCGCGCGCTGCAGGCCGTCGGCATGACGATCACCACCATCCGCGACGTGACCCCCATTCCGCACAACGGCTGCCGTCCGCCCAAGCGCCGGCGGGTCTAAGTACCGCAGTACCGCACTCCCCACGCGCCGGACCGAGAATTTCGTGTCCGGCGATCCTGCGTTTCGAGGGACATCTCTACGTGATCGAAAGAAACTGGAACGAGCTCATCCGTCCCGAGAAGCCGCTGATCGAAGCCGGAGCCGACGCGAACCGCAAGGCGCGTCTGGTGGCCGAGCCGCTCGAGCGCGGTTTCGGGGTGACGCTCGGCAACAGCCTCCGCCGGGTGCTGCTGTCGTCGCTGCAGGGCGCGGCCGTGACCGCCGTCCAGATCGACGGCGTCGTGCATGAGTTCTCGTCGCTCGAGGGCGTCCGCGAGGACGTCGTCGACATCGTCCTGAACATCAAGCAACTGGCGCTGCGCATGCACGCCGAAGGCCCCAAGCGCATGACCCTGCGCGCGACCGGTCCTGGCGCGGTGACCGCCGGTCAGATCGAGGCGCCGGCCGACATCGAGATCCTGAACCCCGACCACGTGCTCTGCACGCTGGACGACGGCGCCAGCGTGCGCATGGAGTTCACGGTCAACAACGGCAAGGGCTATGTCCCGGCCGAGCGCAACCGCCCGGAAGACGCTCCGATCGGCCTGATCGCCGTCGACAGCCTCTATTCGCCGGTCAAGCGCGTCGCCTATCGCGTCGAGCCGACCCGTCAGGGCCAGAGCCTCGACTACGACAAGCTGATCATGGAAGTGGAGACCAACGGCGCGATCTCGCCGGTGGACGCCGTGGCCTACGCCGCCCGCATCCTGCAGGACCAGCTCCAGATCTTCATCACCTTCGAAGAGCCGAAGAAGAAGGTCGAAGGCGAGAGCAAGCCGGAACTGCCGTTCAATCCGGCGCTGCTGAAGAAGGTCGACGAGCTCGAACTGTCGGTGCGCTCGGCCAACTGCCTGAAGAACGACAACATCGTCTATATCGGCGACCTGATCCAGAAGACCGAGGCGGAGATGCTCCGCACCCCGAACTTCGGCCGCAAGTCGCTGAACGAGATCAAGGAAGTGCTGGCTGGCATGAACCTGCATCTCGGCATGGACGTGCCGAACTGGCCGCCTGAGAACATCGAAGAACTCGCCAAGAAGTTCGACGATCAAATGTAAGGCGTTCCGGGATCGCATGGCCGGTCCCGGACCTGAAGATTGGGGACGCCTTGGGCGGAAATTCCGTCCGAGGCGTCCTCGCGCTGACTCCGGGCCGCTTCTGCGGCATGGGCTCGAAGAAGCCGCGACCGCGGTGGAGGGCTCCGGCGCTTCGTTTTGACCCTGGCGGGAGCAGCCCGGGACTTGGTTAGGCTAAGGACGGCTTTGCTCGAGAGCAGGACGTCCAGCGGGTCGAGCGACCCAGGAGACAAGACATGCGCCACGGCAAAGCCCACCGCAAACTGGGTCGGACCACCGCCCACCGCACCGCGATGTTCGCCAACATGGCGGCGAGCCTGATCAAGCACGAGCAGATCGTGACCACCCTGCCGAAGGCCAAGGAACTGCGCCCGGTCGTCGAAAAGCTGGTCACCCTGGCCAAGCGCGGCGACCTGCACGCTCGCCGCCAGGCGATCAGCAAGGTCCGTGACGTCGAGCAGGTCGGCAAGCTCTTCGCCGTCCTCGGCCCGCGCTACAAGGAACGCCAGGGCGGCTATATCCGCGTCCTGAAGGCTGGCTATCGTCATGGCGACAACGCCCCGCTGGCCGTGATCGAGTTCGTCGATCGCGACCCGGCCGAAAAGGGCAAGGACTCCGGTCCGGTCCAGGCCATGGCCTTTGCCGACGAATAGGCCCCACGGCGTTTGCAGATTTCCAGAGCCCCGGACGGCGACGTCCGGGGCTTTTGCGTTTCGCTCGCCCTTTTTCATCGATATGATTGCGTATAAGAGGAAATATTGTACGATCGAGAAATCGTATCCCGATAGGAAGGGTTCGAGATGAGCGACCGCGCCCGGCTTCCGACCATCGGTCCCTTGCTCTGGTGTCGCGACCCCATTGCGGCTATCGCCTGGCTGGAGAAGGCCTTCGGCTTCGAGGTCGGGATGATCGTCGAGGATGGGAAGGGCGGGGTGGTCCATTCCGAACTTCGCCTGCATGACGGCTATATCATGGTCGTCGGCCCGCCTAGCGGCCGTGCGGTCAGCCCGATGAACTTCGGCGGTCGGGCCACCCAGTCGATCCACGTGCAGCTTTCCGAGGGGCTGGACGCCTTGTGCGAAAGGGCGCGGGCGGCCGGCGCGGCGATCGAGCGCGAGCCGGCCGACCAGCCCTATGGCGACCGCGTCTTCACCTGCCGCGACCTGGAGGACCATCCCTGGTCGTTCGGCCAGACGGTCCAGGCGCTCTCCCCGGCGGAGATGGCGCAGGCGACGGGACACAGGATCAGAGGAGGAACCGCATGACGGCGCGTTTGAGTTCGGCCGTGGTCTATCAGAACCCGAAGGCGGCCCTGGCCTGGCTGGAAAAGGCCTTCGGTTTCGAACTGGCCATGCTGCTGGAGGACGCAGACGGCAATCTCGCCCATTCGCAGATGGAGTTCGGCGACAGCTACATCATGGTCGGCCAGGAGTGGAGCGACGACCACAAGAGCCCGCGGTCGATCGGCGGCAAGAACACCCAGACCGTGCACATTCAGGTCGAGGGCGATCTGGATGCGCATTGCGAGCGGGCGCGGGCGGCCGGAGCGGAGATCATCGCCGAGCCGGAGACCCAGTTCTATGGCGACCGCACCTATCGCTGCCGCGACCTCGAGGGGCACATCTGGACGGTCTCGCAGACCGTCAAGGCGGTGAGCCGCGAGGAAGCCGAGGCGGCGAGCGGCCTGAAGATCACCGGCTGGCGATGAGCGCGCAACCGGCCGAGATCGACGCCACCCTGGCGGCTCTGGCCGATCCGTATCGGCGCCGCGCGGTGGATATCCTGGCGCGCGGACCGCGCCCAGCCGGCGAACTGGCGCGCGAGCTCGGGCTGTCGGCGCCGACCATGAGCCGGCACCTGCGCGCCCTGCGCGAAAGCGGCCTTGTCGAGGAAAGCCATCCGGATTTCGATGCGCGCGTGCGCATCTACGCCCTGAGGCCGCAACCCATGGTGCATCTGCTGCGATGGCTCGAAGAGAGCGAGCGACTGTGGTCGGAGCAACTGACCGCCTTCAAGGCGCATGTCGAGCGCATGCCGTGACCTCGAAGGTCTATGTCGCGCTGCGGGTGAAGGCGCCGCCCGAGCGGGCGTTCGCGGCCTTTGTCGGTGAAATCGGCGCCTGGTGGCGGCCAAACGGCCTCTTCCAGACGACGCCGCGCGCGCCAGGCGTCCTGGCGTTCGAGCCGGGTGAGGGCGGACGGCTGACCGAGACCCTGGCGAACGGCAAGGTGTTCGAGATCGGCCGCATCACCGCCTGGGAGCCGCCGACGCGATTGGTGTTCTCCTGGCGCCAGGCGAATTTCCCGCCCGACCTTCACACCGAGGTCGAGGTGCGTTTCGAGCCGGTCGGCGAGGAGACGCGGGTGAGCGTCGAGCATCGCGGTTTCGACCGCGTGCCGGCGGGCAGCGCCGCCCGCCACGGGTTCCCCGACCAGGCGCTGCTGATGCGGCTGGCCGAATGGTGGCGCGCGCTGCTGACATCCTATGGCGAGAGCGCCGCCTAGAAATCCGGCGCATGGTAATGAGACGCAAAGCGGCGCGCCCTTGAGTCCCCGATGGAGAATGGCATGAGCGATCAAGTTCAAGGCGGCGCGGAGGACGACAAGCGTTGGGCCGGCGCCTTCCGCTTCATCTTCGCCGCTGCGGTGATCAACGCGATCTCGTTCGGGATCATGATCCCGGTGCTGCCGAACCTCATCAAGGAGTTCACCGGCGGCGATACGGCCGCCGCCTCCGAATGGAACGTGGTGTTCGGGGCGGTCTGGGGCGTGATGCAGCTCTTCTGCGGCCCGATCCTGGGCATGATGTCCGACCGCTACGGGCGCCGGCCGATCCTGCTGATCTCCATCGGGGGCCTGGCCATCGACTTCCTGTTCATGGCTCTGGCGCCCAGCCTGATGTGGCTGTTCGTGGGGCGAGTGATCAACGGGCTCACCGCCGCCAGCTTCTCGACCGCCAACGCCTATGTCGCCGACGTGACCCCGCCGCAGAAGCGGGCCAAGGCGTTCGGCTGGATGGGCTCGGCCTTCTCCTTCGGCTTCATCGTCGGCCCGGTGCTGGGCGGCTTCCTCGGGGACATCGACCTGCGCCTGCCGTTCTTTGTGGCGGCGGGGCTGACGACCCTCAACTGGCTCTACGGCTTCTTCGTGCTGCCGGAATCGCTGACGCCGGAGCGGCGCGTGGCCCGGTTCGACTGGAAGCGGGCCAATCCGGTCGGCTCGCTCGGCTTCCTGCGCTCCCACAACGACCTGCTGGGGCTGGCGGGTGTCGGATTCCTGTTCCAGCTCGCCCATACGGTGCTGCCGTCGATCTTCGTGCTCTACGCCGGTTACCGCTATGACTGGACGCCGGGCATGATGGGCATGGCCATGATGGGGACCGGGATCGCCGGCGTCGTCGTCCAGACCATGCTGGTAGGGCCTGTCGTGGCGAAGATCGGCGAGCGCGGCGCCCTGCTGCTGGGGGCGGCCGCCGGCGCCGTCGGCTTCCTGATCTACGGCCTGGCTTCGGAAGGCTGGATGTATCTGGCCGGCATTCCGGTCTTCGCCTTCATGAACTTCCTGATGCCGGGGCTGCAGGGCCTGATGACCCGCCGCGTCGAGCCTTCCGGCCAGGGCCAGCTTCAGGGAGCCAACCAGGCCATGCAGGGCATCGCCTCGGTGATCGGACCGATCGTGTTCGGCACGGTCTTCGCCTGGTCGGTGCGCCACGACGGCCAGCTTCACGAGCCGGGCCTGGCGATCTTCCTCGCTTCGGGCATGCTGGTGGGCGCCTTCCTGCTGGCGCTCAAGGTCGGCCATGTGCGCAAGGCCGTCCAAGCAGCGGCTTAAGGCGGTTTCGCAGCGGCTCGCAGGGGTCTAAACCCGCCATCATTGCGCCCGAAAGCTTCGCAGAGTCCGGGGCGTACGACCAAGCTTGGAGACTCCATGCGCGCCTACCGCGTCCTGATCCCCGCCATGGCCTTGCTGGCCGCCTGTTCGGACCCGACGGCCAAGTCCAACGCCCAGATTCCTCCGCTGGCCCAGCCCGTCCGGGCCGCGCCCGGCGACGCCCTGACCATGAAGTCCTCGTTCGCGCCCGTGGTGAAACGGGCCGCGCCGGCCGTGGTCAACATCTCGTCCAAGCGGCTGGTGCGCCAGCGGGCCGACCCGTTCTGGGAGCTGTTCGGCATGGGCGCGCCGCGCGAGCGGATTCAGGGCTCGCTGGGCTCGGGTGTCATCGTCCGCGGCGACGGCGTCATCGTCACCAACAATCACGTGGTCGAGGGCGGGCAGGAGATCACCGTGGCCCTGGCCGACCGCCGCGAATATCCGGCCCGTATCCTGCTGGCCGATCCGCGCACCGATCTGGCCGTGCTGAAGATCGACGTCGGAAACGAGCGCCTGCCGACCCTGGCCATCGACGATTCGGGCGAGGTCCAGGTCGGCGACCTGGTGCTGGCCATCGGCGACCCGTTCGGCGTTGGTCAGACGGTGAC
>NZ_JAYRST010000100.1:0-10593 GCF_041920015.1 Phenylobacterium sp. | reverse complement strand
CGAGCGATCCATCGAGACCGTCTGGCGGCGCATCGGCGATCTGCTCAATCTGTTCAGCCCCACCGAGTGCGCAAACTACCTTCGCCACGCCGGCTATGCTTCAATCTAAACCAAGCAGGCTCTAGAGCATTTTCCGCCGAAGTGGGCGCCGGTTCGGCGTAGAAAATGCTCAAAATTCAAAGGGTCTTGAACAAAGTCCGATCCAGTCAGATCGGATCTTGCTCAAGAGCCCGGCCGCTTCAGTCGATCTTCTTGAAGAAGCGGCCGCCGTCGAGGTTCAGCCAGGTCCAGGGCTTGAATAGCGACGATCCCGCCTTCCACGACATCAGCACGATCTGCGCCTTGCCGATGATCGCCTCTTCGGGAACGTAGCCCACCCCGCCCACTTCCGGCGGGAAGCGGCTGTCCAGCGAGTTGTCGCGGTTGTCGCCCATCATGAAGTAGTGGCCGGCGGGCACGACATAGGTCTGGGTGTCGTCCATCGGCCGCCCCGGCCCACGGTCGAAGGTGACATAGGTCGAGCCGTCCGGCTTGGATTCCAGGATCTGGGTCACCTGCTGCTCGGGATCGTCGTGGTCGAAGCCGGGGCCGTCGACCTTGCGCGGGATCGGCTTGTCGTTGATCAGCAGCACGCCCTCCATCACCTGCACCCGGTCGCCAGGCAGGCCGACCACCCGCTTGATCAGGTCCTTGCGGGTGTCGCTGGGCAGGTGGAACACCACCACGTCGCCGCGCTGCGGGCCCTTGCCCAGCACGCGGCCCTCGCCCATCGGCGGCAGCAGCGGGAACGAGGCGTAGCTCCAGCCGTAGCTGAACTTCGAGACGATGATGTAGTCGCCCGTCACCAGCCCCGGCTCCATCGAGGACGAGGGGATGGTGAAGGGCTGGAACAGCGCCACCCGCAGCACCAGCGCAATGGCCAGGGCGGTGACGACGGTGGAGACCAGCTCCTTCAGTTCCTGACCGGCGGACTTGGCGGGCGCTTCAGCGGACTTTGTCATGCGCCCAGATGCCGGTTCCGCATGGCCCAATGCAAGCCCAGCTTTGTCCGGACACGCGTCGGGACGCCGGCTGCGCGTCTCAGGCCGCCAGCGGCCCGCCGGCGATGGTGATCCGGTGCATCAGCCGGCGATGGCCCTGATAGTCGTTCATCGCCAGGTGCCAGGTGGCGCGGTTGTCCCAGATGGCGATCGATCCGGGCTTCCAGGAAAACCGCGTCGTGAACTGCGGCTTGATCGCATGCTGGTAGAGGAAGCCCAGCAGCGGCCGGCTCTCTTCGACGCTCCAGCCGTCGAACCGCACCGTGAAGGCCGGGTTCACATAGAGCGCCTTCTTGCCGCTGCCCGGATGGGTGATCACCACCGGATGCACCGCGCTCGGCGTATCGGTCTTGCCGGCCAGATGCGCCTGGTCGGTCTTTCCGTAGACGCCGTCGACGCCATAGATGTGCTCGCTGGCGTGCAGCGCCCGCAGCGATCCCAGCGTCTCCTTCAGGCCGTCCGACAGCGCCTCGTAGGCGGCGTACATGTTGGCGAACTGGGTGTCGCCGCCGGTCGGCGGGGTCTCCACCGCCAGCAGCACCGACCCCATGGCCGGCGCCTGGTCGTAGCTGTGGTCGGTGTGCCAGCCGCCGCCGATATTGGTGGTCTGCTCCTCGGTCTTCTCGACCTTGGCGATCTGCGGATACTTCTCCGACGGCGGGAAGTAGCGGTTGACCACGATCGGCCCGATCTTCTCGGCGAAGGCGATCTGTTCCCCTGGCGTCAGGTTCTGGCCGTGCAGGAAGGCCACGCCGCGGTCGAACACCGCCTGGCGGATCAGGTCGATCTCGGCCTTGCTGGCGCGGGGAACCGAAACGCCGGTGATCTCGGCGCCGCAGCCGTCGGTCTCGCGAATGCTCGCGCTCATCGTCGCCTCCCTGGAGTCCTTGGCGGTCTTGTCTGGCCCTCAGACTGATGTCCTCCCTGGCTCCAGATTGTCACCAAGGTTACAATCGTGCGTATGACGGACGACGAAGCCCGCGCGCTCGCCCTGCTGGACTCCGTGCGCTGGCTGGCGCCCTACGGGCCGGACCTGGCCCGCGCCCTGGTGGCTCAGGGCTCCGTCGCCCGGCTCGCGGCCGGACGCTGGGCCCAGGCCGAGGGCGACGAGGAGACCGGCCTGCTGGTCGTGGTCGAAGGCGCGCTCGATCTCTACTGCCAGGCGCCGGGCGACCGGGAGGTGCGCATCGGCCACATCGGGCCGGGGGCGGCGATCGGCCAGACCATGCGTTTCGGCGGCGGCCCGCGCCTGGTCACTGCGGTCTGCGCCGCGCCCAGCCTGGTGCTGCGCGTCTCCGACGCCGGCCTTACCCGCATCGCCCGCGACCGGCCGCAGGTCTGGCAGGCCGTGGCCGCCGTGGTCTATCTCCAGCTTCGCAGCGCCCTGCAGATGGCGGCGGAAGCTCTTGCCTTGCCGCCACGCGCGCGCATCGCCGCACGCCTGGTCGCCCTGTCGCGCGCCCGCGCCGTCCCGGCGGAACTCGCCCTCAGCCAGCAGGCCCTGGCCGAGTTGACCGGTCTCAGCCGCAAGACCGTCAACGCCGTCCTCGCCGACTTCCAGCGCCGGGGCCTGGTCCGCCGCGACTACGCCCGCCTCGACATCCTCGACCTGCGCGGCCTGGAGCGGATCGCGGGCGCTTAGCGATATTTTCGGCCACCTTGTCGGATCGCCGCCACGTCGTTCGTTCTTGAGGAAGACGGGGCGCAAGGCCCCACCCGATGGAGGAAAGACGATGCGCGTGATGGTGTTCGTAAAGGCCACGGTCGACAGCGAGGCCGGCTTCCCGGCCAGCGGCGAGCTGCTCGAAGCCATGGGCCGCTATAACGAAGAACTGATCGCCGCCGGGATCATGCAGGGCGGCGACGGCCTCAAGCCCTCCTCGCTCGGCAAGCGGGTGGCCTTTGATGGCGACAGCCGCGTGGTCATCGACGGCCCGTTCGCCGAGACCAAGGAACTGGTCGCCGGCTACTGGCTCTGGCAGGTCAAGGACATGGACGAGGCCGTGGCTTGGGTGAAGCGCTGTCCCAACCCCATGCCCGGCCCCAGCGAGATCGAGATCCGCCCGCTCTACGAGCTGGAGGACTTCGACTACGCCATGACCCCCGAGGCCGACGCCGTCCACACCCGCAACAAGGCTGCGATGGAAAGCCGCTGACCCCGGCCGGACGCGCCGTCCTAGAGGCTGTTATGAACCTGAGGGCGGCCGTCCCCCACCCAATCGTCATAGCCGGGCTTGTCCCGGCTACCTATGATCTCCGCCTTTGCGGCAGGAAGCGTCGCACGGGCCGCCGATCCTTGCGATCCATCCGGTGTTCATGGGTAGCCGGGACAAGCTCGGCTATGACGATCTGTTTATGTATCAACTGCTTAGCCAAGCCATCGCTCCGGTCGCCAACCGCGCCAAGTCCCTAACAGCCTCTACGGCTGGCGCAGGCTTTCCCACGAGCGGCCGCCGGCGCTGGCGCTCGCAGTCTGCGTTGTCGCTGCGCGCAGCCAGGCGAGGTTGTTCTCGACCTCCTGCGGCGGCAGGTCCTGACGCGCCAGGCGCTCGGCCTCGGCCATGCGGCCTTGCAGGCCCAGCACCAGGGCCAGATTCTGGCGGACCGCGATTGTGGCGTCCGGCAGGGCGGCGGCCTGGCGCAGCATCGCCTCGGCCTGGCTCGTCTCCCCGCGGCCGGCGCGGAACAGGGCGTAGTTGCTGAGCGCGGTGGCGTTGTGCGGCGCCAGGGCCAGCGCCTGTTCATGCGCGGCGCGCGCCTCCTCGAAGCGGCTGGCCTGCTCGTAGGCGATCCCCAGCAGCGAGGGGATGCGCCAGTCGCGCGGCGCCAGGGCCTGGGCCGTCCGCGCCGGTTCGATGGCGTAGAAGCCCTGGCCGCGGGCGATGTGCGTGCGGGCCAGCTCCAGCATCGCCTCGACGTCCCTCGGATGGACGGCCAGCACCTGGCTCGCGGCCTCGACCGCCTGGGGATAGTTGCCCATCTGGCGCAGGGCGACGGCCATCTGCACCCCAGCCTCGGCGTCGGTCGGATCGATATGCGTCTCGTTGGTCCAGAAGGCGGCGCGCGACAGCGGATCGAGCCGCGCGACCCGCGCGCGCTCTTCGGCGCTCGCCTTGCGCGGCGCAGGCGCCTGGGCCGACGCCTGGGTTTGAGCCTGCGGCGGCGTCTCGGCCTTGGCCGGCTCGCGCTTGCCGAAGGCCAGGGCGGGCGAGGCGACCAGCAGAAGGCCCACGGCGGTTGCGGCGAGAGGCGACATGCGACACATGGAGTGACGGCTCCGGAGGATGGCTGCCCCAAGCATCCCCCGCCCGTTTAAAGGAAGCGTTAAGCATAATTTTCCGCCGCCGGCGGAGCGGGAGAGCGTCATGACCGAAGTCGTCGTCGACCATGCGGAAGGGGCGGCCATCCCGGTCCATGCCCTGCTGGAGCGCGAGACCGCCGCTTTCCTCGAAGGCCGCGCCGCCTTCGTGAAAGCTTTCGCCGAGCTGTCCGGCTTCAAGGGCAAGGCCGGCCAGCTCCTGGTCGTGCCTGACACCGCCGGGGCGGTGGACCGCGTGCTCTACGGCCTGGGCGAGCGCGCCGAGGCCCAGGGCTTCCGCGCCCTGGCGGCCAAGCTGCCGGCCGGCGACTACAAGATCGCCTCGGCTCCCGCCGGTCTCGTTCCGGACGAGATCGCCCTGGCCTTCGCCCTGGGGAGCTATCGTTTCGACCGCTACAAGAAGAAGCGCGAGACGCAGCCGCGCCTGGTGGTCGAGGGGATCGACATCGCCCGCGTGCGCGACATCGCCCACGCCTGCGCCCTGGCCCGCGATATGGTCAACACCCCGCCCAACGACATGGGGCCGCTGCAGATCGAGACCATCGCCCGCGAGATCGCCGAGCAGTTCGGCGCGACCATCACCGTCACCACCGGCGAGGGCTTGCTGGAGGCGAACTATCCGGCCGTCCACGCGGTCGGCCGCGCCGCAGTTCCCGAGCGTGGGCCGCGGATGATCGAGATTCAGTGGGGCGAGGCGGGCAAGCCGCTGGTCGCCCTGGTCGGCAAGGGCGTGGTGTTCGACACCGGCGGCCTCGACATCAAGCCGGCCGCCGGCATGCGGCTGATGAAGAAGGACATGGGCGGCGCCGCCCATGCCCTGGCGCTTGGGCGGATGATCATGGCCGCGCGCCTGCCGGTGCGCCTCGCCGTCCTCGTACCCGCCGTGGAGAACGCCATCAGCGGCGACGCCATGCGCCCTGGCGACGTGCTGGACAGCCGCAAGGGCCTTTCGATCGAGGTCGGCAACACCGACGCCGAGGGACGGCTGATCCTGGCCGACGCCCTGACCCGCGCGGCCGAGCTGGACCCGGCCCTGACCCTCGACCTCGCCACCCTCACCGGGGCCGCGCGCATGGCGCTCGGGCCGCAACTGCCGCCGTTCTATACCGACGACGAGGAACTGGCCGGCCAGATCGAGGCGGCGATGAACGCCGTCGGCGATCCCATGTGGCGCATGCCGCTCTGGAAGGGCTATGTCGACAGTCTCGATTCCGACGTCGCCGACGTGAAGAACGACTCCGACGCCTGGGCTCAGGCCGGCTCGATCACCGCGGCCCTGTTCCTCCAGAAGTTCGCACCGTCCGGCCCCTGGGCGCATTTCGACATCTTCGCCTGGAACCCGCGCGGCCGGCCCGGCTGGCCCTCGGGCGGCGAGGTCCAGGCGATCCGCGCCCTCTTCCGGATGATCGAGGCGCGGTTCGGATGAGGTCCGACCCGCGCGTGACCCTGGCGCGTCCCGACCTCGCCGCGCGGGACCTGGAAGCTATCGTCACCGCCGCTGAATATGCCGATAGGCGCCGATTGGCCTGCGCTGCGCCCGCCGCGGCCATTCGGCGCGATTCCTCGCCCGAGTCCGAGCAAATGGACCAACTCCTTTTCGGAGAAGGGTTTGACGCTCTCGACCTCCAAGAGGGCTTCGTCTGGGGCCAGGCCCGCCGCGACGGTTATGTCGGGTTTGTGGAAGCTTCGGCGCTTAAACCTGCCGATGGCGCCCCGAATATGAAGGTTTCGGCGATCCGCACCTACGCCTTCGCCGAACCCTCGATCAAGAGCCGCGCGCTCGGTCCCTACAGCCTCGGAAGCCTGCTGCGGATCGAGGCGCGGCAGGGCCGTTTCGCCCGCGCCGCCGGCGCTGGCTGGTTCGTCGAGGATCACCTGGCCCCCGTCGGCGTCTTCGAGACCGATCCGGCCGCGGTCGCCGAGCGCTATCTCGGCGCGCCCTATCTCTGGGGCGGCCGCGAGAGCCTGGGCCTCGACTGTTCGGGCCTGACCTTGCAGGCCTTCGGCGCCTGTGGGATCGCGCTCGCCCGCGACACCGACCAGCAGGCCCTGGGCGGGACCGCCGTCGCCGAGGGCGACCTGCGTCGCGGCGACCTGGTGTTCTGGCAGGGCCATGTGGCGATCATGCTGGACGGGGCGGCGATCATCCACGCCAACGCCCATAACATGGCGGTCGCAAAAGAGCCCTTGTCGCAGACAAGGGCTCGATACGTCGCGGCGGGGGTGGGCGAACCCACCGCTTTCCGCCGATATTAGAAAGGCTTAGTGCGCCGCAGCCGGAGCGGCGGCCGCCGGGGCGGGCGCAGCCGCGCCAGCTTCCGGAGCCGCAGCCGCGCCTTCCGCAGCCGCCGGGGCCTCGGCGCCTTCGGCCGGAGCCGCTGCGACCGGGTTCGGCGCCGGGAACGGCAGGGTCGAGCCCTCGCTGTGCAGATAGGCGATCACCGCGATGCGGTCTTCCGGCTTCTTCAGGCCGACGAAGGTCATCTTGGTGCCGGACACGTGCTTCTGCGGCGCCTTCAGGAACTCCGAGATCTCTTCATAGCCCCAGACGCCGACCTTGTTGCCATGGTCGATCATGGCCTGCGAATAGGCGAAGCCCGGGTGCGTGCCCGGCTTCTTGCCCAGGGTGCCGTGGAGGTTCGGGCCGGTGCCGTTGGCGCCGCCGGCGTCGATGGTGTGGCAGGACTTGCACTTGGCGAAGACCGCTTCGCCGGCCTTCACGTCGGCGACCGGCAGCACCGTTCCCCAGTCGATCGGCGCATCCGCGGCCGCGCCGCCCGCGCCGCCGGATTCCTCGGCGACCTCGATCGCATAGCCGGGCTTTTCGACTTCCTTGGGCGCGAACACGCTCGAAGAAACTTCCCGAAGGCCAATAATGGCCAGACCGGTCGCAAGCACGGCGCCAGCGACTTTGTTGAACGTGAGGTCGCTCATAGTCTTAAAATCGGCCCTCTCAGCGGCCAGCCGAACGAGACTGGCGTCTGCGCGGGAATCCCCGCCCCTTATTGCGCCCGGCTCTCTTACACGCTACCGCCGCCCGCGCAACCAGCCAGTTGGTCGCTCGTGGACCTCATGAAACCGATCATCCTCATTCCGGCGCGCATGGCCGCCACCCGTTTGCCCGGCAAACCCCTTGCGGATATCGAGGGAACGCCAATGATCGTCCGGGTTCTGCGCCAGGCCGAAAGGGCCGGCGTCGGCCCGGTCGCGGTCGCCGCCGGAGACGCCGAAATCGTCGCAGCGGTCCAGGCGGCCGGCGGAACCGCGGTGCTGACCGACCCCGACCTGCCGTCCGGCTCGGACCGGATCGTGGCCGCGCTGAACGCCCTCGACCCGGCCGGCGCGCATGACGTGGTCATCAATCTGCAGGGCGACATCCCGTTCCTCGCGCCCTCGGTGATCCAGGCCGCCGCCCGGCTGCTGGCCGGCCAGCCGAGCTGCGACATCTCGACCGTGATGGTCGCCGAGAGCGAACCGGCCGAACGTACGAACCCGGACATTCCCAAGGTCGTCGCGGCCATGCAGCCGGACGGCCGCAGCGCGCGCGCCCTCTATTTCACCCGCTCGGTGCTCTATGGCGACGGGCCGGTCTGGCTGCATCACGGGGTCTACGGCTATCGCCGCGAGGCGCTGCTGCGCTTCTGCGCGGCCCCGCCCTCGCCGCTGGAGCTGCGCGAGCGGCTGGAGCAGCTCCGCGCTCTGGAGCTCGGCATGTCGATCTGGGCCGCGGTGATCGACGAAGCCCCGATCTCGGTCGACAACCCGGCCGACCTCGAACGCGCGCGCAAGTTTGCAAGGGAACACCGATGACCAAGGGACGGATCGCCTTCCAGGGCGAACTCGGCGCCAACAGCCACGAGGCCTGCGTCGCGGCCTTTCCGCAGATGGAGCCCGTTCCCCACGCCACCTTCGAGGAGGCGTTCGAGGCGGTGAAGACCGGCGACTGCCAGCTCGGCATGATCCCGGTCGAGAACTCGATCGCCGGCCGCGTGGCCGACGTGCACCACCTGCTGCCGTCCTCGGGCCTGAAGATCATCGGTGAGCGGTTCAAGCCGATCCACTTCCAGCTCATGGTCAATCCGGGCGTGACGCTGGAGGAGGTGAAGGTCGCGACCTCCATGCCCATCGCGCTCGGCCAGTGCCGCAAGACCATCCGTAGGCTGAAGCTGAAGACCGAGCCGGTGGGCGACACCGCGCTGGCCGCCAAGCTGCTGGCCGCCAACCCCGACCGCGCTCGCGCGGCGATTTCGCCGGCGCTCTCGGCCGAGCTCTACGGCCTGGAGATTCTCGTCCGTGATATCGAGGACGAGCATAACAACACCACCCGCTTCCTGGTGATGACGGCCGACAAGGACCCGCCGCCGCCGCCCTTCACCGCCCCTTGCGTGACCAGCTTCATCTTCCGCGTCCGCAACCTGCCCGCCGCGCTCTACAAGGCGTTGGGCGGCTTTGCGACCAACGGCGTCAACATGACCAAGCTGGAAAGCTACATGGAGAACGGCGCCTTCACCGCCACCTTCTTCTACGCCGAGGTCGATGGCCGGCCGGAGGACCGGGGCCTGGCCCGCGCCTTCGAGGAGCTGCAGTTCTTCTCCGAGCGGTTCGAGATCCTCGGCGTCTATCCGGCCGATCCGTTCCGGGCGCACGCCGGCCGATGAAGACCATCGAGATCGACGCCACGCGCTGCGCCAACCCCAAGGCGTTCGCGCGCCTGCTGCAAGAGGCGATCCAGGCCATTCCGGGGCATGGGTCCAGCATCGAGGCCTTCGTGGATTCGATGGTGTTCGGGACCATGAGCGAGCTTTCGCCGCCCTATACGATCGTCGTCACCGGCGATCTGAAGCTGCCGGTGCGCGCCTTCGCCGCAGAGCTCTCCAACGCCATCGGCCAGGCGCGGCTCGAGCGCCGCACCCGCCGCGGCGACGACGTCGAGGTGGTGCTGAAGGTCGGGTAGTTTCTCCCGCCTTCACGGCAGGGCTATCGCCATCCATGGGTGTCACCCCGGTTTGCGAAGCAAGACCGGGGCCCATGAGCACAGGCGGATCAGAATGTGTCTCGGCAGTGCGAGAACCTGAAAGCTCAGGCGTTCATGGTTCCCGGACAAGCGCTGCGCGCTTTCCGGGATGACACGCGTAAGTGCGAAGCCCAGGAGGAAAGAAAACTCATTCGCTCTCCGCCCAGGTCTTCAGGAGCTGGTGGGCGATGGCGAGCGGGCCGGGGGCGAAGACGCCTTCGACCTTGCCGGCCAGGACGTCGCGGGCCTCGGCCTTCGTGAACCAGCGCACTTCGGAAAGCTCGGTCTGGTCGGGCGTCGCCTCGTCGTCGGCCACCTGCGCGATCAGGCCGATCATCAGCGATGACGGATATGGCCAGGGCTGGGTCGAGTGATAGGCGACCGACAGGGTCTTCAGGCCCGCCTCCTCCTCCAGCTCGCGGGCGCAGGCCTCCTCGATGGTCTCGCCGGGTTCGAGGAAGCCGGCCAGGGCCGAGAACATGCCCTTGGGCCAGATCTCCTGGCGGCCGACCATGCAGCGCTCGCCATGCACGGCCAGCATGATGACCACCGGGTCGGTGCGCGGGAAGTGTTCGGCCTTGCAGGCGGGGCATTGCCGTTTCCAGCCGCCGTCGACCACGTCGGTCTGGTGGCCGCAGGCCGAGCAGTGGCGGTGACGCCGCCGCCACTCGAACATCGACTTGGCCGTGGCGGCCATGGCCGCGTCGGGGCCGGGCATGCGCATGGCCACCGCCCGCAGCTCCTCGAAGGCGCCAAGGCCCGCCAGCGGCCCCTCGACCGGATCGTGCCCGCCCTCCAGATCGACGGCGAACACGGCGGTCTCCTGCCACAGGCCCATGAACAGCAGCCGTTCGGCCCCGCCCGACAGGTCCTCGGCCATGCGCGAGGGGATGTAGGCGATCTGCAGGTCGCCGTTCTGGGCCTTCTCGACCAGCGGCTTGCCGTTCCACAGCGCGATGGCCAGCGAATCGGGCGCGAGCAGTTTTTCGGCCAGCCAGGAGACGTCGCCGCGCCTTTCGCTGGCGCGGTTCAACGGGTTGCCGGCGAAGGTGTTTTGATAGCGGGAGAGCGGCATGTGCGGAGTTGTAGCTGCGCCGACGCTTGCGCGCGAGCGCCAAGGTCGCGATATAGGGGGCGGAGATCGGCGACGGGCGGACGCCTCGCCAACCCGGTCAGGTCCGGAAGGAAGCAGCCGTAACGAGTTTCGCTCCGGGTCGTCG